>CAXSDM010000046.1:10330-19107 GCA_964235575.1 uncultured Acidobacteriaceae bacterium
CACTCCCTCAAGGCACAAAGTGGAGCGCAGACCTAGGCAGATTGTTTCTACCCTTCGCGCCTGAATCGGATGCCTGCAAGCGCCTTGATCAATCTCGGCGATGGATCGGCCCGACGCTGATCGCGCAGCGCGGCCCGATACCCACCCATGTAGATCGAGAACATCACGGCTAGCGCGCAGCCTATACCGAAGGCAAACCCCAGGAAGAAGCCGATCATCGCGCCTACGGGAAGCGTCACAGCATCACTCTAGCAGCGGCTGCCGTGCGGCTTACTTCCGCGACCCTGGGGCTGTGATCGCAGGAGCCGTAATTGCCGGTGCTGTGTTGCGGAACAGCTTCAACGCGTTTTCTACCGTGTACGTCAGGCCCCAAAGGGTAGGCAGGATGACAAGCGCCCAGGCCAAACCAAGCGCTGCCGGGGAAGATTTTTGTTTCGCGAGTTCCGTCATTGTCTCTCCTGTCTAGTGTGCTGCCGCGACTGCCGGCACGTTCTTCTCTGTCATCCAATGCTTCTCCGCCACAGGCCTGACGAGCAGGTTCGCGACCAGACCCACCACCAGCAGACCGCACATGATGTGCAAGATCAGCGGATAAGCGTCCTGCTTGTTCAAGTGGTTTGCCACGTAGTGATCCAGGATTCCATTTACAATCAGCGGTCCTACAATGCCCGCGGTCGACCATGCCGTGAGCAGCCGTCCATGAATCGCCGAGACGTTGTAGCCGCCAAAGAGATCTTTCAAATACGCCGGTATCGTTGCAAATCCACCGCCATACATCGAAATGATCACCGCCGCGAGCGTCACAAACAGCGGCACCGAGTTCAGATGATCTCCGCGGGTCAGCGGCAGGAAAAAGAACAACACCGAACCCAAAAGAAAGAAGAAGAAGTAGGTCCGCTTGCGCCCGAGAAAATCTGACGTAGACGCCCAAAAGAACCTGCCCGCCATATTGAAGATGCTCAGCAGACCGACAAAACCGCCCGCCGCCGCCGCGAGAATATGTCCCCGAAAGAAGTCCTGAATCATCGGACTCGCGTCTTCCAGCAGACCGATACCGGCCGTCACATTGCAAAACAGCACCACCCAGAGCAGGTAGAACTGCGGTGTACGCACCGCCTGCGAGACATTCACGTTGTGCGTCGTGATCAGCGCGTTTACCTTGTTCGTACCGCTCCAACCCTCCGGCTTCCAGCCCTCACGCGGCACGCGAATCATGAACACGCCAAACAGCATGAAGAGGAAGTAAAGTATGCCCATCGTCACAAACGTTGCCGCAATGGAAGGCTGTCCGTGGCTCTTATAAAACGCCATAAGCTGGTTCCCAAGCGGGCTGCCGATCATCGCGCCTCCGCCGAAGCCCATAATTGCCAAACCGGTCGCAAGCCCCGGCCGGTCCGGAAACCACTTGATCAACGTCGACACGGGAGAGATATAGCCCAGTCCAAGCCCTATTCCACCCAGCACTCCGTACCCCAGATACACCAGTAGCAGTTGATGCAGAGCAATGCCAAGTGCCGCGACCAGAAATCCCGAGCCAAAGCAGATCGCTGCGTAGAACATAGCGCGCCTCGGACCGGCTTTCTCCAGCCACGCGCCGAACAGAGCCGCTGAAATGCCCAGAAAGGCAATCGCCACCGAAAAGATGTACCCGATATCCTTGTTGAGGTTTGCGGCGCTCACATAGGGCGCGAAGTACTGAATCAGCGGCGTCTTGAATACCGAGAAGGAATACACCTGGCCGATTGCAAGGTGAATCGCAAGTGCTGCAGGAGGCACCAGCCAGCGGCTGTAGCCCTCAGGTGCTATCGAACGATCTCGATCGAGAAATGAAGCCAATACGTCCTCCAGTAAAACAGACCAGCAGCGCAAAGCAGAGCTCGACCAACCGGACCACCCTTTGTATCTTACGGGCCGCGCTGTTAGATACCTTCCCTTCGAAACAAGATTCATCCTGCGACAAGTACTGTTCCATGCCTCTCTCTCCTTATCGGCTCTCATTGCTCGAACATGAGGCGCTAGCGTACCTTTTTTTTAGCGCAGCCAACGTGCACTCAAGGAGAGCCTCGCGTGTCCAGCTCCACTGTCCCCCTCATCCACACCAACATGGAATCGCTCCTGCGTGAGGATCGCGTCTTTCCGCCACCTGCCGACTTCGCTCAGAAAGCCCATATTGGCTCCATGCAGGCCTACGAGGACCTCTATCAGCGGAGCGTCGAGGATCCGGCAGGCTTCTGGGCCGAAGCAGCAAAGGAACTCGACTGGTTCACACCTTTTCACTCCGTGGTCGAAGGCGAGATGGGCGCGGCCACATGGTTCAACGGAGGCAAGCTCAACCTCGCGCACAACTGCGTCGACCGTCACGCCGCCGGCCCGCGCCGGGACAAAGTCGCGTTGCTCTGGGAGGGCGAGCCCGGCGAGGTGCGCACGTTGACCTACGCCGCCCTGCTCGAGCAGGTCCAGCGCTTTGCGAACGTCCTCAAATCACTCGGAGTGCGCCGGGGTGATCGCGTCGCCATCTACATGGGCATGTCGCCCGAGCTCGCCATCGCGCTGCTTGCCTGCGCACGCATTGGCGCAGTGCACTCCGTCATCTTTGGCGGCTTTGCCGCCCAGGCCATCGTCGAGCGCGTCAACGACTCGCAATGCGTTGCCGTCGTGACCCAGGACATCAGCTATCGCCGCGGAGCCGAGATCAAGCTCAAATTGATCGTCGACGAAGCTCTCCCCAAGTGTTCGTCCGTGCGCTCCGTCGTCGTCTATCAACGCGGCACCGTCGAGGGCGCCCCCAGGACGCAGACACCCGTCACCATGGTCGAAGGCCGCGACCTCTGGTGGCATGACGCGATGGCGACCGCCGAACCATCCTGCCCGGCCGAGCCCATGGACTCCGAAGACCCGCTCTTTCTGCTCTACACCTCCGGCACCACCGGCAAACCCAAGGGCCTCGTCCACACCACGGGAGGCTACTCCGTCGGCGCCTATCTGACCTCCAAATACATCTTCGATCTGCGCGAAGACGACGTCTACTGGTGCACGGCCGACATCGGCTGGATCACCGGCCACAGCTACGTCCTCTACGGCCCGTTGCAGAACGGGGCCACCGTAATGATGTACGAGGGCGCACCTAACTGGCCCGAGTGCGACCGCTTCTGGAAGATCGTCGACACTCACAAAATCTCCATCTTCTACACCGCGCCCACGGCTATTCGCGCCTTCATTAAGTGGGGCGACGCGCACGTCAAGCGCCACTCCCTGGCCTCTCTGCGCCTGCTCGGCACTGTCGGCGAGCCCATCAACCCCGAGGCCTGGATGTGGTTCCACCGCGAGATCGGCCACGAACGCTGCCCCATCGTCGACACCTTCTGGCAGACCGAAACCGGCGCCATCATGATCGCTCCTCTACCCGGCGCCGTGCCCACCAAGCCCGGCTCCGCAACGCGGCCCTTCTTCGGCATCGTGCCTGAAGTTGTCACCAAAGAAGGTGAGCCCGTCCCTCCCGGCCAAGGCGGCTTGCTGGTCATCCGCAAACCGTGGCCGTCCATGGCGCGCACGATCTACGGCGATGCGGCCCGCTTCGAATCCGCTTACTTATCAGAGGTCCCGGGCAGCTACTTCACCGGAGACGGCGCACGTATGGATGCCGATGGATACTTCTGGCTCATGGGCCGCGTCGATGACGTGATCAACGTCAGCGGACATCGTCTCGGCACCATGGAGATCGAGTCCGCTCTGGTCGCCCACACCAAAGTCGCCGAAGCCGCCGTCGTGGGTCGTCCTGACGATCTCAAGGGCCAGGCCATCGCCGCCTTCGTCACTCTCGAAGAGGGCAACGAACCCAGCGAGGAACTCAAGCAGGAACTGCGCGCCTGGGTCGCCAAGGAGATCGGCTCACTCGCTCGCCCCGATGATCTTCGCTTCACGCAGATGCTGCCCAAAACCCGGTCCGGCAAAATCATGCGCAGACTGCTTCGAGAACTTGCCACGACCGGCACCGTGACCGGAGATACCACCACGCTCGAAGACTTCAGCGTCATCGCAAACCTGCGCGGCAACGAAGAGTAACTCGGCTTGAGCAAAGGCTGAGTCGTCTACTGCGAGGCGGTCTGCTTGCGTTGCGCCTCCATGCGCGCCAGGGTCATGGTGTAGCGCTCCTGCATGCGCGGATAGCTCTCAATCAGCTTCGCCGTGTTCTTCATAAACGGCTGCCCAAAGGTCGTATGCCACTGCTCCAAAAATGGCGTGAACTTGGCGTAATAAAACAAATTCTCGCCATTGGTATCCAAAAACAGGTCGGCATCCAGCGCGTCGTGCAGGATAAACGCTGCAGCCATCTCCCAATAGCTGAGTACCTGACGCCAGTAAGCATTGTTGTCAGAGCCAACATCGCGCTGGAGAGCGGCAAGTTCCTCAAAGCTGGCGGGATTAAGTCCGCTGACAAACTTTCGTGCCGCGCGCATCGTTGGCTCCGTGCGCAGTTCATACAGCTTTAGAATGATCTCCGCGTCAGACGATGAAGCCATGGGTTCCTCTCACCTTCCAGACTATGCCACAGCTCCCACAGCCACCGGAGCAGTTGCGTTGACGGAATCTTCCGACGACTTTGGCGGTCCGATCCGCCGCTGAAACGTACAGTCTGGCGTGCTCGGAACCTCAGCCGGCGCGCCCTTCTTCGGCCTGCGCTTGGGAAGAAACTCATGATTGTTTGGGCAGACCAGGTACGTGCCCTCCCTGTTCGCATACTCCACCAGATAGGCTGAGTCGCACTTCGGACATGTCTCATTCACCAGCTTCAGATTTGAAGCGAAGTCGCACTTCGGATAGTTCACGCAGCCGTAGAACGTGTCGCCCCGTTTGGTTTTGCGCACCGCAAGATCGCCACCATCCTTAGGACACTTCACGTCCAGCAGATCCTGCTTGACGTACTTGCACTTCGGATAACCCGAGCACGCAATGAACTCGCCGTAGGCTCCGTCACGCTGCAGCAACGGCTTGCCGCACTTCGGGCACGGCTCTTCGAGCTGCACCGGGGGCTTGGTCTGCACCTTCTGGGTCAGCTTGCGAATCGTCTTGCACGGCGGATCGTCGGAGTAGCCCGGGCAGGACATGAAGGGTCCCCAGGGACCGTTCTTGAGCACCATCACCCGGCCGCAGTTATCGCAGAACTCCTCCTCCGGAGCCTCGTCCGCACCTGGCGCCGACAGGTCAGGCTTGGCCGAGAAGTTCTCCTTGGTAAAGTCGCAGGAGACTGGCTCGGCCGTTACCTTCTTGCTCTTCTTCGCGGCCTCCGCCACGGCCTTCCCAAACTCCTTCGCGTCGGCGACCTCGTGTTGGTAGTTCGTGTCGTCGAACGTCGTACCCTTCACGATCATTGGGAAGTGAAATGAAGCGAGCACCTTCTTCAACACGCCCTTCGGGTCTTTCTTCCAAGGCGCGGCCGCAATCGTCACCGGCTTAGCCTTGGTGAAGGCGCTGCAGGAATAGAAGCTGCCGAACTTGCCCCACTTCAAAATCAGCGGCGACCCGCACTTGTCGCACTTCTCTTCGGTTGGCTCTTCGCGCCGCTTGATGTCCTCCATCTCCCGGCCCGCGACGGCAAGCTCTTTCTCCAAATGGCCGTAGAAGCCATCCAGCAGATCGGTCCAGCGCTCGTGCCCAGCTTCGACCGCATCGAGTTCGCCTTCGAGCGTTGCCGTATATCCTGTCTCAAAAATATAAGGAAAGTTCTTGACCAGCAGCTCGGTGACGACCATGCCGATCTCGGTCGGCACAAACTTCGCCCCAAGTTTCTTCACGTAGTCGCGGTCCTGGATCGTGTTGATGATGGAGGCATACGTTGACGGACGGCCAATCCCCTTCTCCTCCAGCGTCTTAACGAGTGAGGCTTCGTTGAAGCGCGGTGGCGGCTCAGTGAAGCGCTGCTCCGGAGTGATCGTGCTCTTTCGCAGTACATCACCCTGCTTCACCTCCGGCAGGATCACGTCTTCAGACACGTTGTCCCAAACCTTGAGGTATCCATCGAAGACCAGGATCGATCCGCTAATGCGGAAGTCGTAGGTCCGGTCTGCCTTGGCCGCAATCTCAATCGTCGTCTGATCGAACACCGCGGGAACCATCTGCGACGAAACAAACTTCTGCCAGATTAACTTGTACAGGCGATACTGCTCGTCGCTCAGGTATGCGCGGATCGACTCCGGCGTGTATTCCACGTGTGTCGGACGAATGGCCTCGTGTGCGTCCTGCGCATCGTTCTTGCCCTTATACGCCACGGGCTCTTTCGGCAGGTACTTGTCGCCAAGCTTGGTGCTCACATACCCGCGTGCTTCCTTGACCGCATCGTCCGAGACCCGCGTCGAGTCCGTCCGCATATACGTGATCAGCCCGACGGTACCATCCTTGCCCAGGTCGACTCCCTCATACAGACGCTGCGCCACGCCCATCGTCCGTCGCACATTGAACCCCAGGCGTCCGGCCGCATCCTGCTGCAGTTTGCTTGTAATGTACGGCGCAGTCGGGTTGCGTTTGCGCTGCTTGCGCTCCACGCTCACGACCGACCATGCGGCCCGCTCCAGCTGCGCAACCACCTTCATGGTCTCTGCTTCGTTCGGCAGCGCACCGGAGAGGAATTGCGCCTTCCCCTCGTCATCTGTGCCGTTCGCCACACGCGCTGTTTCGCCATCGATGCCGGTGAACTTGGCGCTAAATTCCTGCCCATTCGGAGGCACAAGCCCCGCGCCGATCAACCAGTACTCGACCGGCACAAACGCATTGATCTCGCGCTCACGCTCCACAATTAGCCGCAGCGCTACTGTCTGCACACGCCCCGCCGAAAGCCCGCGCCGCACCTTGTCCCACAGCAGCGGCGAGATCTGATACCCCACCAGGCGATCGAGCACACGCCGCGTCTGCTGCGCATCCACCAGGTTCTCGTTCACATCGCGGGCATTGCCAAAAGCCGCCCGCACCGCCTTCTGCGTAATCTCGTTGAATGTCACGCGCTGCAGCGTTGCGCCCTTCTTTAACATTGGCTTCAGCTGCAGCGAGAGATGCGCCGCAATGGCCTCGCCTTCGCGATCCGGGTCCGGCGCAAGGTACACAGCATCGGCCTTGGCTGCCAGCTTTTGTAGCCGCTCAACAATCTTTTCTTTCCCCGGCGAGACTATCAGGGTCGGCTCAAACGTCCTTCGCTTTAGCTCCACGCCGATGTCGTTCTTCGGCAGATCCATGATGTGGCCGATCGAGGCCTCCACCTGGTACTCCGAACCGAGATATTTGTTAATCGTCTTGGCCTTTGCCGGTGATTCGACGATCACGAGTGATTTGCTCATTGCTTTTCCTTCATCCCACCAAACCGCCCGGAAGGATTCCGATGCGGTTCCCGTTTCATTGCGAACCTACCACGACTTACAAACTCGCGCCAACCTCTCCCTCTCCAAGGAGCACACTTATGCTGTGGGACGCGACCGAGCACCAACCGTTTCCTTCTACACCCTTATCGGCAGAATGACAGCCAGCTTTAGAACGCCCGAACATAATTTTTTCCCGGCATTGATCTCACCTTGCCGGACAGTTCCAGCTCGAACAGCGCGGTAAACACCTCGGCCGAGGCAAGCTCGTCCTCAAGCGCATCCATCAGCTCATCGAGCTGCACCGGCTCGTCATGGCGCAAACGCGCAAACACCAGGCGTTCGTTATCGCTCATCGCCGGTTCGGTAAATAGAGATGCCGTCCCCCGTGCTTTCGATTCAGGCGAGCCGTTGGCCGCGCGCTGCTCCTGCGCATCCTCCAGTTGCAGCCGGATGTCCGATGGCAGGTCCTCCCACACATCCTCCCAAGTCGCCGTCAGCTTGGCCCCCTGCTTGATCAACGTGTTGGGACCCCAGGAGTTCTTGTTCGTCACATTGCCCGGCACCGCGTACACATCGCGGTTCTGCTCCATCGCGCAGCGCGCCGTAATCCTGGTCCCGCTGTACTCCGCGGCCTCAATGACCAGCACGCCCACGCTCATGCCGGAGAGCGTTCGGTTGCGAATCGGAAAGTTCTGCGGAGCCGGAAACGTCCCCATTGGGAACTCCGACACGATCGTCCCTCCCGCACTGAGGATCGACTCCGCAAGCCGTTTGTTCTCCTTGGGATACACCACATCGATCCCCGTGCCCCATACCGCCAGCGTGCGCCCGCCGGCCTCGAGCGTGCCCTTGTGCGCCGCCGTATCCACACCCCGCGCCATGCCGGAGAAGATCGCCAGGCCGCGGTTGGCCAGGTCCCGCGAGAGCAGCTCCGCCATCCCCGCCCCGTACGGCGAGGGCGAACGCGTCCCCACCACGGCAATGCCCGGCCACTGCATCAGCTCCACATTGCCCCGCACCCACAGCACCGCGGGAGGATCGTAGATCTCAAGCAGCCGCCCCGGGTACGCCGCGCACTGCCGCGTCACGAAGCACGCCCCAGCCTCCGCGACCCGCTTCCGTTCCTTCTCCGCCTCCGCCCGCGCCCGCCCGTCGGCGACAAACTGCGCACTCTTCGCCGGAATCCGCAGCGATTCCAGCTCCGTCAACGACATCTGGAAGATCCGCTCCGCCTCCCCGGCCCTCTCCACCGCGCGCCCGACCCGCGTCGGCCCAAGCCCCGGGGTCAGCGTCAGCGCCAGCCACGCCAGCCGGCCCTCCTCGCTGATTCCCAGATCCGTTCGATTTGTTTGATCCTCACCCTCCCACAGGGAAGCCGCCTGCGCCGCCATCGAACACTCCGCCCAAGAACATGCGCGAGACTACCACGCC
>CAXSDM010000047.1:0-1759 GCA_964235575.1 uncultured Acidobacteriaceae bacterium
GGCAATGCGGAGATGCTGATCGATCCGGCGACGGGTGGGCCGCATACGGCGCATACGACCAACCCGGTGCCGTTTCTGCTGGTGTCCGACGCGAAGGATGTGCGGCTGCGGGAGGGTGGGAGTCTGCGGGATCTTTCGCCTACGCTGCTTGGGATGCTGGGGATTGAACAGCCGGGGCAGATGACGGGTGGGGATTTACGGGTGGGTTAGAGGCGTTTCACTTCCCACTCATCGCGATACCGCCGCGATGAATGGGGCACGTGGAAGGGATGCTTAAGAGAGGATCGTTACTGCGCCTTTGCTGGATTTCGAGAAGGCGTGGACGATGCGGCCGTCGGCGGCGATGTGGCGGACGGTGATCTTATCTGGCGTGGCTTCAAGGTGGCTGAAGCCGTAAACCTTTTCGGCGAAGGGTCCGCGCTGGGACTCGGGAACCTTGAGGTCATAGAGGTCGGCCCCGCCGGCTCCGGAGCAGACGAAGGAGGTGGGGTGGCCTTCGAACTCGAGGTGCTGCAAGTCGTGGTCGTGGCCTGCGAAGTAGAAGTCGACGTGGTGCTGGCGAAGTAGAGGCTCCCACTCGGCGATGAGGACCTTGTGGTCGCCGTGAGGGCCATTCGAGAAGATGGGGTGATGGCCCAGCACGACAAGGAAGGGCGCGGTGCGCGGCTTGTCGAGCTCGGCGGCGAACCAGGTGAGCTGCTCGGCCTGCTGGGCAGGGGTGAGGGTGAAGTTGGCGCCGGTGGCGGGCTGGGGCATGTTGACGTTACTGTCGAGCGCGATCACCTTCATCAGCGGGTTGGTGCGCGGCCAGTCGAAGGTGTACCAGAGCGCGGGCTGGGTCCAGCGGGTGGCGGGCTGGCGGGCGTAAGCGAGCTCCATCTCGGTTTTGGCGACATCGGGCGGCAGGCGCTGGTAGTCGTGGTTGCCCATGATGGAGTAAGCCGGGCCGGGGAAGGCGCTGACGGGGTACATATCCTCGAACTGCGCCTTCCAGCGCGGGTCGTGGATGCCCTGGGGCATGGGGCCGTACCAGCTGTCGCCGAGCAGGATGAGGGCTTCCGGGCGAAGCTGGTGGGCGGAGGCGTAGCGGACCATCTGGGCGGCGGTCCGGGTCTGGCCGGTGAGGTCGCGGTCCCAGCCCCAGTCGCCGATGAGGAGGAGGTGGTGGGCGGAGGCGTCGGGCGCGGAGGCGAGCGCGGGCAGGCTGTGGAGGCCGGAGGCGAGGGCGCTGAAGGCGAAACTCTGCTTGAGGAAGCTGCGGCGGTCGAGAAAGTTTGCCATGTGGTTTTGTGACGAAGGCGGAAGCGGGAAAGATTCCTTGTTCATCGAAAGTTCAAGGTGCGCTTTGGTCCGGTCCGGCCGGACGCAGGCGGGGGCCGGTGAGGTTTGGCGCGCGACTTGGGGCTGAGGGCTGCAAGGGTCAATACGCCGGGCGCGCGAAGGATCGCAGGTGGGTGATGGCTTCCTCGGCGCGGGCGCGCAGCTGGACTAGCTCGTCGGGCTTCTTCTTGCGTAGGGTGGTGTACGGCATCTGCATGCGGAAGTTACCGGCGAGGACGGCTTCGTTGCGCTCGAGGAACGTCCAGTAAAGGGCGGTGAAGGGACAGGATCCGGGGCCGAGTGACTTCTTAGGATCGTACTGGCACTTGCCGCAGAAGTTTGACATGCGATTGATGTAGGCGGCTCCGGAGACGTAGGGCTTGGTCGCGGTCAGGCCGCCGTCGGCGTAGGTGGCCATGCCGAGCACGTTGGTCTCGAC
>CAXSDM010000047.1:1859-6550 GCA_964235575.1 uncultured Acidobacteriaceae bacterium
GTCTGGTCGGGCGAGACCTCCTGCACGACCTTGCGCGGCTCCTGGGGGACAGAGCCTGCGAGCAGGCGGTAGCCGTCGGTCTGCTCGTGAAGGTGGCGCATGAACTCGCGCCAGCCAAGCAGTTGGCGGATGAAGCCTTCGGCGCTGGCGAGCGGGATGCGACCGGCCTGCGCGGCGGCTTCGACGTCGTGGATGAGGTCGATGGCGAGGATGCGGCCGAGGTTGAGGATCACGGACGTTTTCGAGTGGAAGAGCTGTGGCTGGTCGTCACGCATGGCGTCTTCATAGGGGCCGAAGGTGGGCAGCAGGTGCTCGAGCGCGAACTGCCACATGCGGTCGCAGTCGGCCTGGGTGCAGGGCAGGGCGAAGCCTTCGGACGTGCCGAAGTGGTGGCCGTAGGTGGCTTCGACGAAGGCGATGACCTCTTCCGTGATCGCGTCCGGAGGGAAGCTGGGCGGGTCGGGAATAGGCACCTGGCCCTTGTACGGGTTGCGGTTCTCGGCGTCGAAGGAGAACTGGCCGCCGATGGGCTTGGCGTTGGCCATCAGGACGCCGGTGTTCTGGCGCATGCGGCGGTAGAAGCGGTCCATCACGTAGGACTTGCCGGGCTTGTAGGCGCCGTAGGTGTCGAGGAAATCCTTGGGGGTGGAGGCCCAGGTGGTGTCTGGGACGTAGTGCAACTGCAGGCCAGCCGCTTGGGCGGCGGCGAGGTCCAGGCGGAGCTCGCGCTCGGCGGGCGTCATGACGGTGAGCGTGGGGAGCTTGCGGTCGGCCTGGAGTTTGCGCAACGCCTGCCCGTGGCTTTCGGGCGAGAAGTGATAAAGCACCTTGACGCCGCGGGCGGCCTGCTCAAGCGCGAAGTGGCGCATGTTGCTGATGAGGACGACGAGTTTTTTCTTGTGGTAAGGCCGGCGCAGGGCCTTGGCGGTGGATTCGACGATGACGATGCCGGTCTGGTCGGCGGGCTGCTCGGTAAGCGGCCCGGTGCGGTCCGTGTAGCGGTCGTAGGGGATGTAAATCCAGCGGCGTTGGGCGATGTCGTCGGCGGTGGGCTGGTGGGGTTCGATGAGTGGATCAAAGATTGGCTGCGGAATAGAGGGCTCCCTAACGCGCGCAAAGCTCTTTTTGGGAGAGGCTGCACCTCGACTTTGCGTCTACAAAGCATTGGATGCAACGCGCTCAAGGGGCTGACGTCTACTTTCGTTTCATCAACAGTCTTCTATCTGTGCGCACGGACTGGCCCCTGCTGCGCAATAAGCAGGGCTCTCGAAGGGAGAGCCCTGCTCCGAACAGAACTTCATATGGAAATGCTATCGACTGAATCGACGACGGGCTACCCCGGCGAGACCGACAACCCCGGTCCCGAGAAGAAGAAGAGAGCTAGGCTCCGGGGTGGCGGAGGGGGTTGGCCCGACCACGACTTGAGTCGGCGCGAGCGCCTCTTCGAGCGAGAAGTAGGTGCTTCCTCCGTTGGCTGCAAGAGCAGTGACGAAGTCGACCGTGCCGGCCATCGCGGAACTGTTGATGCTGGTGAAGAAAGTGTCGGGGCCACCATAGCCGGAGGTGTCGCTGGTATTGCCCGGAGCACCATAGGTGTCAATACCGTCGCCGTCGAAACCGAAGATGTCGGTGCTTGAGCTTAACGGAATGCTGCTGAGGGCGGTACTCGAATTGTTCACAATGCCGATGAGCGTGTCGTCGGATCCATCGTAGGTTCCGCCTGCGAGCCCAAAGCTTGGGCCCGTCGCTACCGTTGTGCCGCTATCAGTGACGGTGATGGTGAGGTCGCAACCAGCAGTCGCATTTCCGAACGCAGGGCAGATTGGCGCTGCGTGTAGTGCGCATGGGGCAGCAAGTCCAAGCAACACAGCCGCAGCAGTGTGCAGAGTTCTCATGGGGAATCTCTCCGGTACTTAGATTTTTGGAAGGGGCCCGATGGAATACGGAGCTTAGTGCCACGAATGCCTACTACAGAAAAACAAAATCAGGCATCCTCTTTGGGAGCCAGTGTTTGTCAGTGTTTAGAGTAGATGGCAGACTTTTGCTTATGTCAATACGAGTAGCTGAATATTTTTACGAAGAAGTAAGGTCAGTCGCGGGTTCTATCCTCACGGGTCGGCCTGTGCATAGCTGTCCCGTTCAGCCACGATCAGTGAGGTGACGGTGACGAAAGTACGGGTGTGGGCGGCGCGGGTCGGTGGCGCGAATAAACATCTCCGCCGCCCCAAACATCCCAAGCAGCGGCGCACTGCAGTAGATCCAGAAGCCCGTCCAGACATGTGCGAACACCGCAGAACCAAACGTGCGCGCAGGGTTGATGCTGAAGCCGCTGATCGGCGCGAAGCAGAAGACGTACGCGGCGATCAGCAGGCCCATCAGCCTGGTCGTGTAGGAGGCCAGGCGCTTGCTGTTCGACGTAACGAGCACGACAGCCATCAGCAGCGCGGCCATGAAGGTCTCGGCGGCGAAGGCGGCGGGCGGGCCGCCCAGCCCCGGCACGGTAACCGCGTACTTGACCTGCGGAAGCGAGATGCGCGGGCCAAGCAGCAGCGCGGCCAGCGCAACGCCGGCGGGCGCTCCGAGAAAGTGTGCAAGCACATAGAAGCACGTGTCCCTGGGCCCGATCTTGCCTAGGCGGTAGAAGGTGAGCGAGATGGCCGGATTGAAGTGCGCGCCCGAGCGCCGGCCCCAGGGCGACTCGATGATCGCAACGGCAGTCAGGCCCATCGAGAGACCCATCAGCGCCCGGCGCAGCGTGCCGTCGAGCGCGGCCACAGGCGAGGCCGGATCGAACAGCAGCACGGTAAACGCGCAGGCGGAGAGCATAAAGGCGGCCAGCTCAGCGGCCTCGTACAGGTAAAGCGGCCAGTGGGCGCGGAGCGCGGCGGCCGGAGAACGGAAGCGCGAGGGTCGAGGGCCGAGATGGACGGGCTTAGGCCGGGACGCCATGCGATCAGCTTAGCCGGAGCGCCGGCTTGAAAGTCGCAGAGTGTGCGGTTTACGCCGTCACATCTGAAACTAGACGAAGGGCTGCGCAGTCCATCCTGTCAGGTCACCATGAAAAACACGATCGCCGGGCCAACGCTCT
This sequence comes from uncultured Acidobacteriaceae bacterium, assembly GCA_964235575.1. Lineage (GTDB taxonomy): Bacteria > Acidobacteriota > Terriglobia > Terriglobales > Acidobacteriaceae > Edaphobacter. Next base: position 4,948 of record CAXSDM010000047.1, read on the forward strand.
TCTCCGGTCTTCTGCTTCTGGCACTGCTGCCCTGCCGCGCGCAGCAAACGGCGGATCCAAAGTACCCTCTGCGCCTGCATGTGCTGGCCGTCGACGACACCCACCGAACCGTGCGCCTGCAGCCGCAATGGTGCTCCGGTGCCATTCCCGCCGTGGCCGCGGACGCGGGCGCGAGCGGAGCAGGCACGGGCGATCCCTGCGGCGGCGGCTCAGCCTCCTTTGGCGGTGACGACGACTTCTCCGGTGGCGGTCGGGCTGACCTGGTGACTCCCCCGGCCGGCACGCAGGCGCTCAGCTTCACCTATGAAGGCTGCAGCCGGGTCCGGGTGCCTCCCGGCTTCCAGGGCCTGCCCGCGCGCTGGAAGAAGCCAGGCAAGCTGGAGGTCCTGATCCCTTCGGACCGCGTCGAGCTGAGCGCCGCCACCGCGCCGGCCAACCGCTGCACCCTCACCGCCACCCTCCACGAGTTCGTCTATCTGCGCATGCACAACGGGTCCATCCTGCAGGTTTCGCAGGAGGCCTACCTCCGCAAGCCGGCGCTGCGGGTCTTCCTCAGCGGCGGGGCGGAGACGTTGCAGCCGCGCGTCCCGCCCACCATCTCCGTCCAGCAGATGTTGCAGCAGCCTCATTAGACGGGGGATGGTGGGCGCGCCGCGGGTGATCTAAGCTGGGCAATGTGGAAGTAGGCGGCGGGAACTCGGTTGCAGTCATCGTGCCGTGCTTCAACGGCGAGCGGTTCATCCGGCGGGCGCTCGACAGCGTGCGTGCGCAAACGCTGGCGCCGGATGAGATCTTCGTGGTCGACGATGGCTCGACCGACCGGACACTCGAGATACTGGCCGGCGAGTATCCGGAGGTGCGGGTAATCTCGCAGGCCCGGGGTGGGCCGGCCAAGGCGCGCAATGCGGCAATGCGCGAGGCGACGTCGGAGTTGGTGGCGTTTCTCGATGCGGACGACTGGTGGCAGCCGGAGAAGCTGGCCCGGCAGGTCGCGTCGATGGAGCAGCATTCGGAGGCGGTCGCCAACTACACCGGCCTGCACGTGGTGCGGGAGGCCGACGGCGTGGCCTGGGACGAGGTTCCGCTCGCGCCCGAGAAGCTCTGGCCGGGGCTGCGCTGGCGTAATCCATCACTCCCTCCGGCGTGCGTGATGGTGCGGCGGACGGAAGCGCTTGCGGTGGGTGGATTCGACGAGCGCCAGGTGGGCAGCGAGGATTGGGCGTTGTGGTTCAAGCTGCGGAGGAGCGGGCCGTTCTGCGTCTGTCCGGAGCCGCTGACCTGCTACCGGTCCAGTCCCGGCGGGCTGAGCGGGAATGCGGAGCATATGTTCCAGGACTTCCTGCGCCTGCTGGATGGGACGCTGCTCAGCGGATTATCCGGGCTGCGGCGATGGATCTGGCGGCGGCGGATTGTGAGCTACCAGGCGTTTCGGGCGAGCATGACGGCGCGGGGCGCGGGGGATAAGGCTACGGAGCGGAGGTATATGGGGTTGTCACTCACGACCTGGCCTTCACCGTTCTGGATTGGAGAGCGGGGCAAGGCGGTGCTGGTGACGTACTTGCGGCTGTGAGTGCCTGGTCTCTCTGATCAGGGATGCTTCGTT
>CAXSDM010000047.1:6650-18959 GCA_964235575.1 uncultured Acidobacteriaceae bacterium
TTGGTGAGCGCGCTGACCGTGGTGGCGGTAGTGCAGGTGGGGTCCTTGTTCTCGTCCGATGCTTGGAATAACGTGACGTTTACGGCGGGGGAGATCCGGAACCCGCGGCGGAATTTGCCCCTGAGCCTGGCGCTCGGGACGGGCGTGGTGCTGCTGCTCTATCTCGCCTGCAACTTCGCCTACCTGAGCGTGCTGCCGTTGGCGGGCGATGCGGCCGCCGCGACGGTGGTGGGGCGTGGCATCTCCTTCGCGGCGCAGGACCGGGTGGCGACGGCAGTGATGGAAGTCGCGTTTGGCGCGCTCGGCGCGAAGCTGATGGCCGGGGCCATCCTGGTGTCGACCTTCGGCTGCGTGAACGGAATGCTGCTGGCCGGGGCGCGGGTGTACTACGCGATGAGCCAGGACGGGCTGTTCTTTCAGGCGGTGGGCAAGCTGAGTCCAAAGTCGGGGACGCCGGTGAACTCGCTGTGGGTGCAGTGGGCGTGGACGTGCCTGCTGTGCCTCAGCGGGAGCTACGGGCAGCTCCTGGATTACGTGATTTTTGCTGTCCTGATCTTCTACATCCTGACCATCGTGGGGCTGTTCGTGCTGCGGCGGACCAGGCCGGATGCGCCGCGCCCGTATAGAGCTTTCGGATATCCGGTGCTGCCGGCCCTCTATGTGGTCCTGGCGAGTTGGATTTCTGTTGTACTCTTGCGTTACAAACCTCAATACACGTGGCCGGGATTGATCCTTGTGCTGCTGGGCGTTCCGGTCTACCTGGTGTGGAAGCGGCAGGGGACGGTAACCTCGACTGAGGGAACTTAGGGGGCGGATGGCGAATCTTTTTGCGAAGAAGTCGATGGACACGCTGATGGCGGAGGCCGAAGACCACGGCTCGCAGACGCTCGAGCGCTCCCTGGGGCCGTTTTCGCTCACCGCGCTGGGCATCGGCGCGGTCATCGGCGCAGGCATCTTTGTGCTGAGCGGCATCGGCGCGCGAACCGCCGGTCCGGCGCTGATGCTGGCCTTTGTGCTGAGCGGGCTGGGCTGCGCCTTTGCCGGCCTCTGCTACGCGGAGTTCGCAGCCATGATTCCGCTCGCCGGCTCGGCCTACACCTATGCTTACGCGACCCTCGGCGAGCTGTTCGCCTGGATCATCGGCTGGGACCTGACGCTCGAGTACGCCATGGGCGCGAGCACGGTGAGCTCCGGCTGGTCGAATACGTTTGTCGAGTTCCTCGCCATCTTTCACCTGAAGTTTCCCTTGTGGCTGGCCTACGATCACTGGACGGGGCTGAAGAAGGCGTTTGAGGCCGTGGCGCGGCAGTCGATCCATCAGACCAACCCGGACCTGGTGCCGGGGACGAAGCCGTTCAGCGAGGCGCTGGCGGGGCTGATGGCGCATCCCTCGGCCGCGCTGACCGCTCAGGCGCACGCCTTGCTGCATGCTCCGACGATCGGTGGGGTGGAGTTAGGGTTCAACTTGCCGGCGTTCCTGATTGCGCTGCTGATTACGACGGTACTGGTGATCGGGATCAAGGAGTCGGCCAACTTCAATGCGGGTATTGTGGTGTTGAAAGTGGCGGTGGTGCTGTTCGTGCTGGGCCTGGGCTCCCACTATGTGAACAAGGCGAACTGGGGCACGGACTGGCACACCTTTGCGCCGTTCGGCGTAGGAGGCATCGGGCTGGCAGCGGGGCTGGTGTTCTTTTCCTACATCGGCTTTGACGCGGTCTCGACGACAGCGCAGGAGGCCAAAAACCCGCAGCGGGATATGCCGATCGGGATTATTTTGTCGCTGGCGATCTGCACGCTGCTATATATCGGCATAGCGGCGGTGCTGACCGGGATGGTGTACTGGCCGGAGATCAACATTGAGGCGCCGCTGGTGCGCGCGTTCCTGGACCGAAACTTGAACTCGGCAGCGAACGTGATTACGATCGGCTCGCTGGCCGGGCTGACGAGTGTGATGCTGGTCATGCTATTGGGGCAGAGCCGGGTGCTCTACTCGATGGCCAACGATGGCCTGCTGCCGCGCGGGTTCTTTGCCGACATTCATCCGCGGTTCCGGACGCCGTGGAAGGGAACGATCCTGGCGGGGTGCCTGGCCGCGAGTGTTGGTGCAGTGACGCCGATTGAAGATATTTCGAAGATGGTCAACATCGGCACGCTGTTTGCCTTCGTCATCGTCTGCATCTCGATCATGGTGCTGCGCTACAAGGACCCGCATCGCGCCCGCCCGTTCCGCACGCCCTTCGTGCCGCTCGTGCCCATCCTCGGCATCCTCTTTAATGGCTACATGATGGTCGAGCTGGGCGCGGCAAACTGGATCCGGCTCGTCGTCTGGCTCATCCTCGGCCTCTTCGTCTACTTCTTTTACAGCCGCAAGCACAGCCGGGTGCAGGCCGCGCTCGAGCGGACTACGGTCTAGCCGCCAACGGCAAGTGGGTATGTTTCAAGGAGGCGCTTGGCCCTGGAGGTGGAGGGCTGGGCGCCTTCGGTTTCCCCGGCGCGCCCGGGTCGAGCAGCACGGGCAACGTAACCTGGTGCGGGGTGGCCGGGTCGTCGCGCAGCTTCAGATAAAAAGTGGCGGAGGTGCCCGTGAGCGTGGGCCGGGGCATGGTCAACGAGGGGTCGACGAAACCCTCCGGGACCGAGGTCGGGGAGGCAAAGTTGGGGTCCGCGGACACGGAGTCGATCAGGTAGAGCGCTGAGCCTTCGAGCGCGCAAGGGGCCATCGGGGCAGCCGGGCAGTGCAGGTCCGCGAGCGTCGGCAGGCGCACAATCGTGGTCAGCGGCAGCCACTCGCCGGGCGTCCCGGCCGGGTCCACCGCGCGCATGTGAAACGGCCCGAACGTCGACGGGCCGAAGGTCTTCAGCGGGTCGAACGTCGCGAGAACCGTGTGCGCGTCCTGCAGAACGAGCGACCCGGCGGCGACCGTAAGCGAGGTCTGGAGCGACTCGTCCAGACTCGCAATCTCGACTTTTTCCGCGCGCGGAAAGGCGGCCCGGGACTTCAGAAAGAAGAGCATCTGGTCGCCCAGGGGTAGGTCGGCGCTCGTCGAAATCTGGATCGGCGACGGCGTGGCCGGGCTGCCGGCAGGCGCAATGCGGCTCGAAAGATAGGTCACCGAGGGCCGCGGCGGAAGCACCATAGACGCGATCTCGAGCGTCCGGCCGTCCTCAAGATGAGCCTCCGCGATCAGCTTCTGGTCCGGCTTGAAGCTGGGAGATTTAGCGTTCGCGCCCAGATACAAGTTCAGTCGGCCGGGCTCTGAGGACGGGGAAGGTGTAAACGTGAGGTCGCCCATGGTCAGGCTTTTTACCTGGTCGAGACTGGTGCCGGTCAGGGTGGCGGACGTGTCGCCCGCGTGGATCTGGAGCGCCTGGATGCGAGCCGGTTCAGCGAACGTGCGGGTGCCGAGTTGGTCGGGCTTGGTGCTACCGAACTGCTGGATCGCCAGGTGGATGGAACCGGGCGTGGCGGCGCGCTGCAGGTTGAGCGTCAGGTCGACCGGCTCAACGGCAGCGGGCTCCCCGAGCTTCAACGCGGGTGAGGGAACAGGCTCGGCAGGCTTCTTCGGCTCCGGATCAGCCTTCGCGCTGGACGCCGGGCTGGGCGTCGGTTTGGCCGCAGAGGGAGAGGCAGAAGGCTTACTGCCTTCGAGCTTCCACTCAATCTTGGCCTCGCTCGGCTCAAGCGTGATCGACTGGACGCAGGCCGTGCCGGTCGAAAGCAGCTCAAGGTGATTAGGCTGGCCGGCAATCAGGGCTACGGGCGCGTCGCCGGGGGTAGAAGTCGAGTTGACGATGCGCCAATCCTGGCCGGGCTGCTGCTGCACGGTCACGGTTGGTCCGGTGAAGGAATCGAAGCCCCACATGCCCTGAATGGTGGCGGAGATGGGCTGGCCGGGCAAGGCCGGGGCGGCTGGTCTTGGAACCGGAGGAGCGGTCGACTTGGAAGCTTCGCCCGTCAAGGCCACCGGCAGGGGAGCGGGCGGATTAAGCGGAAGCTCATGGCGCTCGGGAGTCTTGGGGCCCAGGGTAAGGCCGCCGACGAAAGCGTTCGGGACCAGCGGAAGGTCGGTCTGTTTGGGGTCGGCGGCGGACGTGTCGAGGTGCAGGCGGAGGTCGTGGACGAAGGTAGTCGAGAATACCAGCGGCGCGCCCTCGACGGGTATGGCCACCGCGGGGTCGAGCAGGCAGGAGATCTGGCGTGCGTCGACCGGGCGTAGCGGCGGCAGCGCGGCGGGCGCGACCGCGGGCAAGCTGATGACGATGACGGACTTGGGATTGTTAAAGGAGGGCGGGGTGTTGAGGCGAAGGTTGAGCGCGTCTCTCTCGGGCTCAGCGATGGCGGGGATGTACTGGTACTTGGCCGTATGCAGGCCATTGACGATGCGGACGAAGTCGACGATCGCGCCCACGTAAGCCGAGTAGGTGCCCGCGCCGGCAAGCTGGGTGTAGGAAGCCTGGTTGATGAAGTCGGAGCCCGGACCGTTTGAGAGTGCGGAGACGATGGTTTCGGCATGGCCGTCGTCGAGCAGCGTCTGCGTGCCGGTTTGGGTCAGGCAGGTGTACTGCTGGTCAACCGGACGCTTGAAACACTCGGGGTTGGGCTTCAGGTTGAGCGTGCGGGCGAGCAGGTTTGAGTGCTCGAGCAGCGCGGCGTTGTCGCCCGCGGGAATCTTCTTCATCTCTTCCAGGTATTTGTCCGTGCGAGCCTGCTCGAAGCCGGCCTCGGTCAGGTCCTGCGAGGCGCGCACGAAGATGCCGGGCCGTCCCTTAACGGCTGAGCGAAGGGTCGAGAAGTCGCCGCCGGTCTCGGGCGCCAGGAAGAGCACGGCCTGCTGGGCCTCGGGCGGGACGGTGACGATGACGCCTTCCTCGACGACCCGCTTCTGCCACGTTTCGACGCGGGTGAACCAGGTGTCGGGCGGCGGATTGGTGGTGCCGCGCAGGAAGGCGACGATCAGCAGGTAATGGACCGACTGCGAGGGCGGCAGGTCGGGATGGAGCCAGAGTTGGTCTCCGGGCTGAAGATTGGGGACCGAGGAGATGGGCAGCGAGATGCCGCGGCGCGTGACGTGGACGTCGATCTTGGGGCCGGCCAGGTCGAACCGCGCCTGGCCGCGCATGGCGGGCGGAAGGAGAATCAGCAGCAGGAAGAGAGGCAAACGCCGCAAAACAGCCATAGTCCCAGTTTAGACGGTGCGAGCCGTAGACGGGATGGAGGCAGGTGTTGGAAGAACACCAACGTACTGTTACCAACGGGTCTTTCCTGCGATTTCCGCTCCACCCGCATACTCGAAGCGTCGCGTCTACTGAGCCGGCATATTCTGTTCGAACCACGCGACCTCGCGCGCCTCCCGGTCCCGGATGTGCGCCGGATCGCGGAAGCCATGACCCTCATTGGGGTACACCACCAGCTGCGTCTTCACACCCTCCGCCCGCAGCGCATGCCAGAACTCGAAGGATTGCGGCGCCGGACACTCGCCATCCCGGTCCCCCACGATCACCAGCGTCGGCGTCTTCACCTTCTTGATGAAGTTGATCGCGGAGGACTTGGCATAGACCGCCGGATCGTCATACACGGTCGCCCCGAAGAACGGGACCATCCACTGGTCGATCGAGTTTTCGCCGTAGTACGACAGCCAGTCCGAAAGCCCTGCCCCGGCCACCGCCGCCCGGAAACGCGTCGTCTGCGTCACCGCAAACATCGTCATGAACCCGCCGTAGCTCCAGCCCGTCAGTCCCTCGCGCGTCTTGTCGATCGAGACTTTCCGCTCGATCGAGTCCATGCCCGCCTCAATGTCGCGCAGGTCGCCGTAGCCGAAGTCTTTTCGGTTGGCCGCGGTAAACTTCTCGCCTTCTCCAAAGCTGCCGCGCGGGTTGGGCGAGAACTCAAAGTACCCTAGCTCAGACCATGTTGACCCGCTCCAGCGCGCGCCCGCCGAAGCCGACGGCCCACCATGCACCTGCACGATCAGCGGGTGTTTCTTTGACGGATCGTAGTTTTTCGGGTACGTCAGCCAGCCCTGCACGTCGAAGCCTTCGTTCTTCCACTCCACCGACTCGGTCCGCGCCGGCGGCTTGGCACCCTCGTTCAGGTGGGTTATTGGACGAGCCTCGCCGAACGGCCCCGCCCACACCTCCGGGGCCAGCGCATGGCCGGACTCGACGTACGCGAGCGTGCCTCCACTCGATAGCCCGATCGCATTCTTGATCGGTCCGCCGCCGACTGAGACCTCACCGAGATCCTTGTGCTGCTCCTCCGCCCGTCCGCTCACCGAGTAGTTCGCCAGCCACGTATGGCCGCGCCGGTCTTCCACAAACCCTACTGAATCCTCGCCCGTCCACGCCAGGTAGGTCGGCGTGCCGTCGATGTTCGGCGTAATATCGGTCGGTTCGCCGCCCTTCGCGCTCACCACCCACACATCGCCGCCGGTCGAGCCCTGGTCGGACATCAGGCCGCCGATGAAGGCAATCCTGGTCCCATCCGGCGAAAACCGCGGAACCGCAATCTGCAAGCCGTGCAGCGCAGAGGTGGTCGTGTTCGGATCGAAGACTACTTGCGGACCTGCTCCCACGGCCTGCGTATAGAGCTTCGCGATCCACCACGTGTTCTCCCCTGGAGGAGCGGCAGCAATATAAGTGATGTCATCGGTCTTCGGAGCGAAGCTGAACTCATACACATGCAGGTCGGCCGGCGTCAGAAATACGCCTGCGCTGCCGTCCAGACTGACCGAATATACTCGCTGAATTTCGACCCCATCCTCCCCGATTACTCCCGACCACGGCTTCATCGCCGCCAACGCCCCCGCATTCCGGGTCGCATTCTCAACAAACAGAAACGCCAGCGACTTGCCATCGGGCGAGAACGCCGCCTCTTGAAAGATCCCCGCCACTTGGGTCAACTGCCGGCTCTCACCCGTCGCGCGCGACCAGAGAAAGATCTGCGGCTGCCCGGGCTTCTCCGTCTTGCTTGTACACGTCGAGGTAAATGCCAGCGTCTTCGAGTCCGGGCCCCACACCGGCGACGAGTTTGAGCAGGCCGTCTCCCCGTTTGGCGAGACGATCTTCTCCTTCGCGGGGTCCGGATGCGCCACCTCCGTCAGGTGCAGCGTTACATTCTGCCGATCGCCGATCGTCCACGCCACCATCGTCCCATCGGGCGAGATGGCCGCCTGCAGAGGCGCCCGCAGCCGAGTCGTTTGGGCCGCTGCGAGGGCCGCGAGGCGCGGATCGGGGTTGGCCATCGGTGTCCACGCCGGACTCCCGGACTGCGCAGCCACGGGCAGGGAAGCAGCCGCGCCCAGCAGCGCAGCCAAAGCAAAACTGGTCGGAACCTTCATAAACAAAACCTATCACGCCGGCTCACACGAAAATAAGTGACCTCCGGGGTATACCTCAAGTCGTTTGCTTTGAAGACTTTGCCTGTACGGCAGCCAGACCGCGGGATCGAAGTCCGGACCTAACTCCAATGTTCTGAGGACTTTGCACCACTTTCGGGGGAGGGGAGGGGGGTGCCTGCACATGATACAGTCATCCGCATGCAGCGCGAAAACAACTTCGACCTGCTCCGGCTCGGCCTCGCCTGGACCGTCGTCCTCGTGCATGCCGCAGACCTCAGTCTCGCGCCACCCCTAGCCTTCCTGGGCCGCTGGATCAACCCGCAGGTCCCCGTCCAGGGCTTCTTCGCCATCAGCGGCTGCCTCATCGTAGCCAGCTGGGACCGCTCGAGCTCCGTCTCCGGCTACTTCCGCCGCCGCGCCCAGCGCATCCTGCCCGGCTACTGGCTCGCCCTCCTCTATACCCTGGTCCTCGGCGCCGCCGTCTCCACCCTGCCTCTAGCCCGCTTTGTCACCTCCCCCGCCACCTGGAAGTACATCGCCGCCAATCTCACCTTCGCCAACTTTCTCCAACCCGACCTGCCCGGCGTCTTCACCCATAACGACGTGGTTTTCGTCAACGGGGCACTCTGGACCATAAAGGTGGAGGTCATGTTCTATCTCCTCGTGCCCGTTCTGGTCTGGCTCTGCCGCCGCCTTGGCACCGCGGGGACGCTCGGCGGCTGCTTTGTACTATCGCTCGTCTATCGCATGGTTCTCGACGCCAGGGGACATCATTCCCTCGCTGTCCAACTCCCCGGCCAGCTCTCCTTCTTCCTTGTCGGCGCCGCCGTCTACTTCTACTTCGGCTGGTTTCAGCAGCATGCGCGCCTCGTGTGGACAGTGGCGCTGCTGGCCTGCGGCGTTGGTTGCGTATGGAACCTCTTTCCCCTGCGCGCCCTCGGCATCCCGCTGCTGGTGCTTGCCGCCGCGTTCCTGCTTCCGGCCATCCGGGGGGTAACCCGCTTCGGAGACTTCTCCTACGGCACCTATGTGCTGCACTTCCCAACCGTCCAGCTCTTCATCAGCCTCGGTTTCTTCACCCACTCCCCATGGCTGGCCCTTGGTACTTTGCTGGTCACGGTCGCTCTTCTGGGCGTGTTCTCCTGGTACGCGGTGGAGCGGCACTTTCTGCGTCCGGCGCGGATTCGCCAGCAGGAGAGCGAAGTCGCCGCAGCCGTCGCCTAATGTCTTGACGACGTTCGGTTCGGCTGCTATCGTCAGATGGTTGCGTGTAATTCGCGCCTTTCCGTGGTATGGCTCGACCTGCAAGCGCAATTCAGGTAAAGTAGAACTAGGTTTCAAGATGTACCGCCAGTCCTCACAAATACTGAGGTTAGCTTGCGGCCCTTCGCAAACGCGACTGCGACACTCTCCCCCTTGGAATGAGCTATGCGGTCGCCGGACAGCGAAACGGAATCGGCTTCATCCTGCGCTGTCTTTGGCAAGGAAGTTCGATCACCGTCGACTGTATTTCGTCTGATTTCGATGGACAGACGTACAGCAGGGACAATTCCGCGCGAGGCGCTTCAGCGTCCTCACGTCTTCGTGCGTTGGGAGTATGGTGCACGAAGAGCCGGAAGAGTTTGGTTGATGCGTGAACAGATTTTGTTGTACTTCGTTGTTCAGGGAGCTTTCCAGTGCCTACGTTTCATCAGCTCGTCAAGCAGGGCCGCACGCCCACCCGCTATAAGACCGCCAGCCCCGCTCTACAGGGTTCGCCCCAGCGCCGCGGCGTGTGCACCCGCGTGTACACGCAAACTCCAAAGAAGCCGAACTCCGCGCTGCGTAAGGTAGCGCGTGTGCGCCTGACCAACGGGATTGAAGTGACGACGTACATTCCAGGTATTGGCCACAATCTGCAGGAGCACTCGATCGTGCTGATCCGCGGCGGCCGCGTGAAGGATTTGCCTGGTGTGCGGTACCACGTGGTGCGCGGCACGCTCGACTCGGTCGGGGTTGCCAAGCGCATGCAGAGCCGGTCGAAGTATGGGGCGAAGCGTCCGAAGGCTGCGGCGAAATAGCGTCTGGAAATTAAACTTTACGAAAGATTCATAAGTTCAGCGGCTTGAGAAGTGGACGGCCCTGAAGGAAGAAGAGAAGAGCAATGCCAAGAAAAGGTTTTATCGCCAAGCGTGACGTCGCCCCAGACCCGATTTATCAGTCGACCCTTGTGACCAAATTTGTGAACTCGATGATGTGGGGCGGTAAGAAGTCGACCGCGCAAGGGATCTTCTACACCGCGATGACCAACCTTGAGCAGAAGGGCGGCGACGAGGCTCTGAAGCTCTTCAAGAAGGCGGTTGAGAACTGCAAGCCGTTGCTTGAAGTGAAGAGCCGGCGTGTTGGCGGCGCGAACTACCAGGTGCCGATCGAAGTACTTCCTGAGCGACGCACCTCGCTTGCGATCCGCTGGCTGGTGACATTTGGCCGGGCTCGCGGAGAGAAGGGCATGGTCGAGAAGTTGACGGCGGAGTTGCTTGATGCCGCCAACGGTCGTGGCGCAGCGATGAAGAAGAAGGAAGACGTTCACCGGATGGCGGAAGCCAATAAGGCGTTTGCGCATTATCGCTGGTAGAAGGATTCAGTACAGTTTCGTAGTTGCCGTTTGCACTAACCGCAGGCTTGCCTGCAGAGAAGAGATACGACCGTGGCACGCACTATTCCTCTGAATCGTTGCCGGAACATCGGGATCATGGCGCACATCGACGCCGGCAAGACGACGACGACCGAGCGCATCCTGTTTTACACGGGCATCACCCACCGTATCGGCGAGGTGCACGAAGGCACCGCGACCATGGACTGGATGGAGCAGGAGCAGGAGCGCGGCATTACGATCACGTCTGCCGCAACTACATGCACCTGGAAAAACCAACGGATCAATATTATTGACACGCCCGGCCACGTGGACTTTACCGCTGAGGTAGAGCGCAGCCTGCGGGTGCTTGATGGCGCCGTGGCCTGCTTTGACGCTGTCGCCGGCGTTCAACCGCAGTCCGAGACCGTGTGGCGGCAGGCCGATAAGTACAAGGTTCCGCGTGTCTGCTTCATCAACAAGATGGATAAGGCGGGCGCGGATGCCGTCTATGCTACGTCCACGATCGTCGACCGGCTCGGTGCGCGTGCGGTGCCGATCAACATTCAGATTGGCGCTGAGGCGAAGTTTGCTGGCGTGGTGGATCTCGTCACCATGAAAGCCATTCTGTGGCACGACGAGACCATGGGCGCTGAGTATTCAGTGGAAGAGATCCCAGCCGATCTGCTCGACACCGCCAAATCCGCGCGCGCTGCGTTGATCGAGGCCGTTGCGGACTCCGATGACGTGATCATGAATCTGTATCTTGAGGGCGAAGAGCCGACTGAAGCGCAGTTGAAGGCTGGCATCCGCAAAGCGACCATCGCTATGAACATCTTCCCGGTACTATGTGGGTCCTCGTTCAAGAACAAGGGCGTGCAGACGCTGCTTGATGCCGTGGTCGATTACTTGCCGAGCCCGCTCGATATTCCTCCTATGATCGGTCACGACCCCGAGAACATGGAACGCGAGATCATTCGCAAGGCGGATGATTCCGAGCCGCTCTCCGCGCTGGGTTTCAAGATCATGACGGATCCCTTTGTCGGCCAACTGATCTTCATCCGCATCTACTCGGGCGTGCTCAAGACCGGCGATACCACGCTCAACCCGCGCACGGGCAAGACTGAGCGCATCGGCCGTTTGCTCAAGATGCATGCCAACAAGCGCGAAGAGATCACGGAGATTATGGCCGGAGACATCTGCGCGGCCGTCGGGCTTAAGAACTTGATTACGGGCGACACGATCTGCTCGGATCGGTCTCCGGTGGTGCTTGAGTCCATCGACTTCCCCAAGCCGGTGATCGAAGTCGCTGTCGAGCCGAAAACCAAGGCTGACCAGGAGAAGATGGGTGTGGCTCTCTCGAAGTTGGCGCAGGAAGACCCTACCTTCAACGTACGTACCGACGTCGACTCCGGGCAGACGATCATCGCCGGTATGGGCGAGTTACATCTCGAGATCATCGTTGATCGCATGATGCGCGAGTACAAGGTTGAAGCCAACGTCGGCAAGCCGCAGGTGAACTATCGCGAAACGATTCGCGGTAATGCGGATGCGGAAGGCAAGTACATACGCCAAACCGGAGGCTCGGGAAACTACGGCCATGCCAAGATCCGTATCGCGCCGAACGAGCCGGGCAAGGGCTACGAGTTTTCGAACGACACTAAAGGCGGCACGATTCCCAAGGAGTACATCAAGCCGATTGACCAGGGCATCCAGGAAGCGATGCAGGGCGGCGTTCTTGCCGGGTATGAAATGGTCGACATCAAAGTTTCGCTTTATGACGGTAGCTATCATGATGTCGACTCCAACGAAATGGCTTTTAAGATTGCCGGTTCTATGGCTTTCAAGGAAGCTGCGCGCAAGGCCAAGCCTGTGCTGCTCGAGCCGGTGATGGCGGTCGAGGTGACTGTGCCTGAAGATTACATGGGTACGATCATCGGTGATCTGAACTCGCGGCGCGGACGCATTGAGGGCATGGAGATGGTCGGCAATACGCAGGCGATCCGGGCTTCGGTTCCGCTTTCGACGATGTTCGGTTATGCGACGCACATGCGTGGAGCGACCCAGGGCCGCGCCAACTACTCGATGCAATTCAAACAGTATGAAGAAGCGCCGCGGTCGGTCTCGGAAGAGATCATCGCCAAGCAGACCGGCAAAGATAAAGAACGCTAGTCCGGCTCCACCCTTTTAGCAATCTAGTTTGAAAACTTAGGAGAACATTATGGGCAAGGAAAAGTTTGACCGGTCGAAGCCGCATGTAAACATTGGGACGATTGGGCACATCGATCATGGCAAGACGACGTTGACGGCGGCGATCACGAAGGTGTTGTCGAAGCACAATCCTTCGAACAAGTTTCGTTC
>CAXSDM010000048.1:0-18653 GCA_964235575.1 uncultured Acidobacteriaceae bacterium
TCGCGCAACAAGGTGGCCACCTACCAGGACAACATTCTGGTCGTCGAAGGCGAACACCCCGTTGCCGTGAAGTGGGAGCCCGGGGACTCGCTGGCGGTGACGATTACCTGTGAGGGCTGCGACCTCGATGGAGCGGTGCTGAAGGTCGGCAAGGTCGAGGATGTCCTCATCTCTTACCGGACGCACGCGCCAGAGCCGAAGCCGACAGCCGCGCCGGAGAGCAAGCCTCCTACTCGCTAGAGCTGTTTGGACCCTACCTGGTTCTGCCGAAGCGGTAGACGACACCCACGTTCAAGCCTTTGCTGTTCTGGATCGTTCCGCCGAAGGTGGAGCCCAGATACGTCGGCGTGACGCGGAGAGCGACGTTGGGGAAGAGGTTGTAGTCGAAGTTGAGGCCGGCGGAGAAGGCAGCCGCGTAATCTCCCGGCCAGACACCGATCTGGGCCGCGGTCAGGCCCTTGGAGTCGCCGGCAAATTTGCCCAGCGTGACGCCCCCTTCGACAAAGGCGGCGAGGCCGAACTTCTCGACCGCGACCAGGCGATAGCTGGGGCCAGCCATGAAGTTGTACTCGGAGATCGCCGGATTGAAGTTCAGCACGTTGCCGCTGGGAAGCAGGTTGCCGATCTTGGCCTGGCCATAGCCGCCGCGCACTTCGCCGAGCACACCCAGCCGGGGATTGAGCGCGTAGAGCGTGGAGGCCCAGAAGGTGACTTCATTGTTTTGCTGGAGGTACTGTCCGCTGCGATAGCGCTCAAAGCCTCCACCGCCGGCGACCTCATAGCGGTGCCCGTAGGTGTTGGCGATGGTGCGGGCGATGCGCGCCTTGCGGTTGGCGCTCGACTCCCGTCGTGGGCGGCGCGTGCTCTGCGCGGGCGCGGAGACCGAAGCAGCGAAGAGGGCGGCCAGCGCCATGGAAGATAAGAGCAGCTTCAACGCCGAGCGGAAGCCAACTGTTCGCGACGAACCCAAAATCAACGTATTTACTCCTGACGTGCTGTGCGGTGCTTCCGGCACGCAGACTGCTGGCGGAGGAAGGTCCGGCGGCGGGCTGAATGCGTATGGCTCTATTAGAACACCGCTTGCTGCTTCCGGGCGCGAGCGAACTCTCGGCAGGGAGACGCGATAGCTGAGCCGGTTGAGCAGATGCTTGCGCGACGGGAGTGCGCCGCTCCACACGCTCCTGCGGCTATGCCCCAAAGAAAGGATTGCCAACCGTATTTGGTTAGGCTTAGTATCCGTTTCGCTCGGTACAGTCTGAGTGCTTGCAGACGCGCCAGAGAGTCGACGTGAACCCGGCAACGGGCTGCAGTGTCGTGCCTGCGTTCCGTCCGTGCGGGCAGCCGCGGGAGCGATCCCAGAGCGGCACAGACTTAATCCGAACGCATGACGGGGGTACGACGACCCGCCGGCGTATTTCTTTTGGAGCGAAATAATGGCTTGGTACGCGTACTGCATCGCTGAACGTCAGTCGTTCCCAGAACTGAACCGCCATCGTCGTCCGACGCCCTTGAACGCAGTCAGCGGGCTGTTCGGCAACCAGACCTTCCTCTTTCCCGCGGGCGATCTCGCCGTCATCGTCTCCGAGCACGGGCAGGACGATGGCAACCGGTTCGACCAGCAAGCCTCAAAAGATCATGCCCGGGTCATTGCGGAGTGCTTTCATCTGTCGACCGTGCTTCCCTTCCGATTCGGCACGACGTTCGCCGATGACGAGAGTCTCAGGCGTTCGGTGCGTTCCAACCAGAAGCATTTTCTGGCCAATGTGGAGCGTCTGCGCGGCAAGGCGGAGATGCACCTTAAGGTGCTGGTGGACGATACCTGTCCTGGAACCTCGGCGCGGGACATGACCGTTGGCCAGCAATATCTGACCAGCCTGCGCGAGAGCGCAAGCCGGCAGCGGGAGCGGCAATCGAAGGCGCGTGCGCTGTCCGTACAGATGAATCGCATGTTCCTGCCGCTGGCCGAAGAGATCAGCTGCAAGCGCATGGAGTCAGGCAAGATGCTGCTGGACATTGCGCACCTAATCGACGGCAAGACGGTGGCGCGCTACCAGAACAAGTATTCCTCCGCCACGCAGGAGCTGAAGGAGTGCCGGATGCAGCTCTCCGGACCCTGGCCGCCGTATCACTTCGTGCAGCGTCACTCGGCCGTCCATGCGAGCCATGCCTAGGGCCTGCCGGCGATAGCCGCCTGGCCCTGGAATCAGGCAACGTTTCTTCTCGATGTCGAGAATTTACTAGTATAAAATTTGCCGTTCCTGAACGTTTGTGATAGAGGACGTGGTGCTTTCGTGTTAGTGTCGAGAGACGTGAGGCGGACGTTGCCTTTCCTCACGACTTAGCTGGCCGAGGTCCTCCCCCCTATGCGTCATCCTGGCACTCTTCTCTTGGCGGTCGCTGCGCCCTTACTTGTGTCGGTCAGTGCGCACGCCGCCACCATCGATACGTTTACCGTGACGCCCACCGCCGACGGCACCACCTTTGCCTTTCAGCTTCCCGCTTCTCCGACATCGATTACCGTTGATCCGGATGGTATCGACTTCCAGGTTTATGGTGTAACCACAAGTACCGGGACGAACAATGTGCTGATTTTTGGTACGGGTGACTTCGGCGGCCTGGAGATTGAAACGCCTCAGGACGACGTGCTCCTGAATCTTTACGGCCCTCAGGTATTCACTGGGACAGCTGCAGCTCCGACTTTCCTGCTGGGAACGTTCACCCTGACCGACCCTCTGACAGGAGCGGCGACGGACAGCGTGACCATTGCGCCGCTTGCGACCACGGTGACCCCAGAGCCATCCTCGCTCTTCCTGCTTGGTACCGGCGCTCTCGGCTTGCTCGGCGCGGCACGGCGTCGTTTCCTTTCGTAAACCACATCAGGCTCTCGGCAAGCGAAGGCCCCTCCTTGCGAGGGGCTCTTTTCGCGTTCGCTCGCAGGCCTACACTCACGGTGCAGCTCTTGATGTGCGTCGACGATCTACCAGCGCTTCAACAGTGTCGCGAAGAACGGGGCTAGCCCTGCGGTGATCAGGCCATTGAGCCCGATGGCCACGGCCGCAAATGCTGCCGAGAGCGGGTGCTGGTCAATGACGCGCGAGGCGCCTACGCCGCTGCCCGCGGTTCCAGCGGCCAGGCCGGTCGCGCTGGGGTCGCTGATGCGGATCCAGCGGAGGACGCCATTGATCGACACTGCGACCAGGATGCCGGCGAGGATAGCCAGCACCGCAACCAGCGACGGAATGGCTCCAGTACTTTGCGCGATGTCGAGCGCAATGGGCGTCGTGAGGGACTTCGGCAGCATGGAGAGTGCGAGCACCTGGCTTCCGCCAAAGGCCCGCACCAGCGCGTAACCGGAGACCATGCTCGTCACTGAGCCGGCGAGGATGGCCAACAGCATCGGCCAGAGATTGCGCCGGATGTGCTCGATCGCGCTGACCAGCGGGATGGCTAGTGCGACCGTCGCCGGTCCTAAAAGAAAGTGCAAAAGCTGCGCGCCCGCAAAGTAGGTCGCGTATGGCATGTGCAGCGCCCGCAACATGAACGCGATCATCAGGATCGAGAGCAGCACCGGATTCGCCAGCGCCCACCGGGTGCGTCGCTGTACGGCGATGCCTACGAGATATGTCCCGATGGTCAACGACAAGGGAAAGACCGGGGTGGCCGCGCAGAGCTGCTCCAGAGTCTTCCATGCCGGCGTCAAAGCGCGCCCAGCTTGCTGCTCCGGCGCAGAAGCGAGCTCATCACCCAGGCTGTGGCGCAGAGCGAGATCAGCGTGGAGCCGACCAGGCCGATCGTGAGGGGCAGCCACGAGGAACGCAGAATGGCAAGGTCAACCACGATGCCCACGCCGGCCGGCACGAAGAGCAGCCCGAGCACACTGAGCAGACCGTTCGCGACACGATACACGTCGTCATGCGGCTGCTTGCTGCGGAACAACAGCCAGAGCGCAAGCAGAGCCATCCCAATGACAGGGCCGGGAAGCTGGCTGCGCGTGGCCGCTTTCAAGACAACGCCCGCAAACTGAAAGAGCAAGAGCACACAAAAGGCCCGAAGATTTGCCATGCTTCGAGCATAGACGACGGGGCTGTCCGCTCCGGTCTTGCCGCGCGGGAGCGAGCTAGGCTCACTCGTCCATCGTCCGAATCGGATTTTCAAATTTGCCCGGCAGCGCGCTTCCGCATACGTTCAGTAAGAAGAGAACAGCTTTCAAGCAGACAGCACGCAGCTGCTTCCCTCACGCAAACCCAGGCTTGACTCACCCTGTAGCAGAAGGAGTGCCCATGACGAACACATCGACGACCCTCTCCAGCTCCGTTGCTCAACCGCAGATGACTGCCGTTGGGCGCTCTTACCTGGGTTCCTTGCATGCGCCACCGATACCCAGAAAGATAACCGCGTCCGCGCACTCCTCGCTGTGCGCCTGCGCGAGCTGCTTCCCAGACCCGATCGCGTAGGGTGTCGGCCGCGCGGACCAGACAGCCGGCTGCGTCGTCTCACCGAGAGCATGCTGGCGGTAGGTCACTCTGTAGGCTCTGATTTTCCCGCTGTCTGCTTAGGTGTCCAGGCTTTGCGCTTCGGCTCTGAAGTCGTTGCACCCAGTGTCGCAGGCTCCGCAATCGGTGCTGCCTCGATGACCCCGGCCGGCTGCTGCGGGGCAGTCTTGGGGGCCCACTTCTTGCGCGTTCCCTGCTTCCCTTGCGCAGCTTCGGCAGGTACTTCCTTCGGCACAACGATGGGCACCGCAACCGGCTGCGGTGGAAGCTCGACGGCACTTACAGCAGTCAGCAGAACGACTGGCTCTTCCAGAACAGGCTGCTCCTGTCGAACAGGTGTAGGCAGAACGGAGCGCATGCCAGCGCGTCTCTGCACTCCTTCCAGCAGCAGCTCCGCCACATCGCGCACGGCGATCGTGTCCTCGCCTTTGCCCGGCGTGCTTTCAAGCATGCTCTTGCAGAACGGGCAACCTACCGCCAGCACCTTTTCGCCTGCGTCGGCGAGCGTGGTCTGCGCCTCGCGATAGCGATTGTCCGAGATTCGCTCCGACCCCTCTTCCTCTTCCTTCCAGAACTGCGCACCACCAGCCCCGCAGCAGAACGAGTTCTCGCGGTTTCTTGGCAGCTCTACCGTGCTGTTGCTGAGGATGTTGAGCAGGTTGCGCGGCGCCTCGTAGACACCGTTATGCCGGCCGAGGTAGCACGGATCGTGATAAGCCACGGTGGCCGGCGCGGAGTCCGCCACCAGCTTGCCGCTCTTGACCAGCGTCTCCAGATACTCCGTGTGGTGCATCACCTTGTAGTCGCCGCCGAGCTGCTTGTACTCCTTGCCGACGCTATTCATGCAGTGCGGGCAGGTAGCGACGATCAGCTTCGGCTTCACCTCGTTCAGGGTGGCGACGTTGGTGTCCGCAAGCTGGCGGTACAGGTACTCATTTCCGCCCCGCCGTGCGCTGTCTCCCGTACAACACTCGCGTTTGCCCAGCACGGCAAAGTCGACACCGGCATGGTCCAGCAGCTGCACGAACGCGCGCGCAGTCTTCTGCGACTGCGGATCGTAGCTCGCCGCGCAGCCTACCCAGAACAGCACATCGGGTTCCGGATTCTGGTCGGTAGTCTTCACGTTCAGGCCTTCGGCCCAGTCGAGACGCTTGTCCTGGCTAATGCCCCACGGATTCTGGTTGCGCTCCATGCCGCGGAACGCGCTCTGCAGCTGCGCAGGAAACTCACCCTCAATCATGACCTGCTGCCGCCGAATGTCGACGATGTCCAGCATCGGCTCATCGCCTACCGGGCAGATATCGATGCAGGCGCCGCAGGTCGTGCAGGCCCACGCGGCCTCAGGCGACAAGGCAAAGCTGAGCAAAGGATTAGGGCTTGGCTGGCCGCGTTCAAACGCTGGAAGATGCTTAGCGATTTCGTTCAGTTCCATGCGCTTGTTGATCTCAAGCGCGGAGGGCGAAAGGCTCTTGCCGGTAGCGGTCGCGGGACACACATCCTGGCAGCGGTTGCACTGAATACACGCGTAGGCGTCGAGCAGCCGCGGCCAGGCGAGGTCTTCGAGCTTCTCCGCGCCAAGCTGTGGCGACTCCGCTTCCATATCAAGCTCAACCGCGGGCAAGACGCCGGAAGCGACAGGCCGCGCTACCAGGTACTTCAGCGGAGCCATGAAGATGTGGATGTGCTTCGAATAAGGGAAATACACCAGAAAGGCCAGCACGCTGCCCAGCGCGCCCCAGTAGCCGAAGACGCGCCAGGCCATGGCATTCTGTGGCGTGAACAGGTGCGACAGCAGCGTCGCGAAGGGGGCAAACCGGTCCGCACCCTCCATCCGAATCTTCGCGCCGGCACCCACGGCACGGCTCCCTACGTGAAAGAGAATGAAGGTTGAGACGACGATGGAGTCGAGCGTGATGTACTTCTGCTTGACGTCCGGGTGCAGCACCGTGCGCTCATTGAAGCGGAAGTCTCGACGGCTCGGAAGCAGGAAGCGGCGGATGACCAGAGCGATCACGCCGATCAAAACCAGCGCGCTGAGAACGTCCGCGCATAGGACGTAAAGCTGTCCCGCTAACCCGAGCGATGCAATGGATAGCGGCACAAAGCCGTCAATCGCATCGACCAGGTTGACCAGCAGATAAAACGTAAATCCGTAAAAAATAAACGAGTGAAAGAAGCTGATGACGGGTCGCTTGCGAAAGGTTCGGCTTTGCGTCAGGGTCGTGCTCAGCGCGTACCAGATGCGCCGGGGCAGATTGTTCCAACGAGCGTCGGTGTCTGCCCGGCCGGCGGCAATGCGGCGGTAGAGCCGGTAGAAGCCGCGCGCGCCGAGTGCGCCGGTGATTACAGCGAAGAGGAGGAACAGCAGTTTTTGCGCAAAAGGAAGCATCGGGTGAACCTGCTGTTCTTATATCGGTCTAGGCGGAGGCCTTCAGTTCACGAATCAGCGCGGGAACAATCTCTTTCACATCGCCGACAATGCCGTAGTCGGTTTCCTTGAAGATCGGAGCCTCCGCATCCTTGTTGATGGCCACGATGCATTTGCTCTTGCCCATGCCGGAGAGATGCTGCACCGCGCCCGAGATCCCAATCGCAAAGTAAACCTTGGGCTGGACGGTCTTGCCGGTCTGCCCCACCTGCTCAGAGTAGGGACGCCATCCCGCATCGACCACCGCGCGAGTCGACCCAACCGCCGCGCCCATTTGGTCGGCGAGACCTTCTACCATCTCGGCGAAGCCTTCCGGACTGCCGACTCCGCGACCTCCCGCGACGATGATTTCCGCATCGGCCAACGAGACGCGCTCGCTCTTCTCGGTGTTGCGTCCGGTCACGCTCAGCCGCCGCGCGGGCAAGTCCACTTCAGCATCGTACTGCTCCGCGACTTCTACTTTCGGAGCGGCGGAATCAAAAGCTCCGGGCTTGACGGTCACCACAATCACCGGTCCCTCGGCAGAGACACGCTCCGTGACCCGGGCGAGAAACGTGTAGTGCTCGGCGACCAGCGAACCGCCCTCGTTTTTGAGGCTGATCGCGTCTTCGATGAGCGGAGCGTCCAGCTTGACCGCGACGCGCGGGGCATACTCGCGTCCGCTGCGGCTGCCGCCGAGCAGGACAGTGTGGGCCTCGCCCTCGGACGCAATCTGCGCGATGGCCGCGGCCCAAAGCTCGGCGTCGTACTCCGCCAGCGCCGGCGTGTCCACCACTAACACCTGGTCGCCGAGCGTCGCGGCTTGAGTGGCAACATTGGCAACGCCGCTGCCCAGCACCAGCAGGGTGATCGGGCCCTCGCGGCCCATCATGCGCGCGGCCTGCACCATCTCGAACGTACTTTTGCTCAGCTTGCCGTCGTGCTGTTCCACTGCTACCAGAATCATGCGATTACCCTCGCTTCCGTGCGCAGCAGGTTGGCCAACTGTCTGACTGCCTGCTCTGCATCCTTGCCGTCGAGCATGGTGCGCCGACGCTCCTTCACCTGCACCTGAGCACCCATGATCTTGAGTCTCGACTGGACCGCGTAGGTCGCCAGAGCGTCGCGGCGCAGCTCCTTCTTTCTTGCCTTCATGATGTTGGGCAAGGTGGGATAGCGGGGATCGTTGAGCCCCTGCTGGGTGGTGACCACGGCCGGCAGCGACAGCGTGAATGTTTCGCTGCCTGCATCCACATCGTGGGTGCCCGTAATTTGCTCGCCTGCCAGCGTCAATGCATTGGTCCAGGTTGCCTGCGCCCAGCCGAGCCGAGCCGCCGTTGCCGGCCCTAGGCCGTGGCTGTCCCAGTCCGCCTGCTGGCCGCCGCAGAAGATCAGGTCGATCGCTTCGGCCTTGGCAATCTGCGCGATCACGCTGCTGGTCGCCATCACGTCGAGCCCAGCTTCAGCCTCGACCAGGATAGCTCGGTCCGCGCCCATCGCCAGTGCGCTGCGCAGCGCCTCTTCCGACCGCGCCGGACCGATGGCCAGCACGACGACCTCGACGCCTGTCCCTGCTTCACGCAGCCGTAAAGCCTGTTCGACACCGTACTCGTCCATGGTGTCGATGACCAGCTTGCTGCCGGACAGATCCACTTTGCCGTCCTTCACTTTTACGCTCTCTTCGGCATCCAGAACCTGCCGAATCACGGCCAAAATACGCATGCTACAACTCCCACTTAGTTCTGAAGATTTTCAAAGATGCCCGCCGCACCCTGGCCGCCGCCGACACACATCGTCACCATGCCGTACTTCGATTTGCGCCGCTTCATCTCGCGCGCCAGCGTCGCGGTTAGCTTGGTACCTGTACAGCCGAGCGGATGTCCCAAGGCGATGGCGCCTCCGTTGACATTTACCTTCTCCGGATCGATACCGAGCGTTTTGAGGATGGCGAGCGACTGCGTGGCAAAGGCCTCGTTCAACTCAATCAGATCGATGTCTTCAAGCTTCAGGCCAGCCAGCTTGAGAGCCTTTGGAATCGCATAAATGGGGCCGATGCCCATCTCCTCCGGCAGGCAGCCCGCATAGGCGAAGGCGACGAAGCGCATCAACGGCTCGGCCCCGATCTCTCTCGCACGCGTCTCCGACATGACGACGGCCGCGGCCGCACCGTCCGATGTCTGGGAGCTGTTGCCGGCAGTCACAATGCCGTTGACCTGAAACGCCGCGCGCAGCTTGCTCAGCGCAGCGAGAGACGTATCCGCGCGCGGACCTTCGTCCACCTTGAACACAGTCTCTTTGTTGTGCGTAGCTCCGCTCTCTTCCGTGGTCGTTGAGGTTACCGGCACGGGAACGATCTCGTCCTCAAAGCGTCCTGCAGCGATGGCGGCCAGCGCCTTCTCGTGACTGCGCACGGCGAATTGATCGCACTCCTCCCGCGTGATCCCGTAGTGTGTTGCGACCCGCTCGGCGGTAAGTCCCATGGACATGTAGGCCTGCGGATGGTTGTCGATCAGCCACGGATTGATGGTGATCTTGTTGCCTCCCATCGGCAGGTACGACATGGACTCCGCGCCTCCAGCCACGAGCACATCGCCGCCGCCGCCGCGAATCCGCTCCGCCGCCAGCGCAATTGTCTGCAGCCCGGACGCGCAGTAACGGTTGACCGTCATCGCCGCTGCTTCGATCGGCAGGCCGGCGCGCAACGAGATGAGCCGCGCTACATTCTGGCCCTGTTCCGCCTCCGGCATGGCGCAGCCGATGATCACGTCTTCAATCTCGCGTGGGTCGAGTTGCGGCACACGCGCCACCGCTTCCTTCACGGCGATCGCGCCCAGATCATCCGGACGCGTATAGCGCAGGGTGCCCTTTGGCGCTTTGCCCACGGCCGTTCTTACCGCACTGACTACGACTGCTTCCGCCATCGTTTACTTCCTTTCAGGCCTAATTGCGTAGAGGCTTGCCATTCTTCAACGTGAAGGCGATCCGGTCCTGCGTCTTCCGCTCTCCGCATAAAGAGAGAAATGCCTCACGTTCGAGATCGAGCAGATGCTGCTCGGTGAGCAGAGTGCCGGGAGTGATGTCGCCGCCGCTTAGAATCTTCGCCACGTGCGTGGCTACCTTGGCGTCATGCTCGCTGGCGTAGCCTGCCTCGCGCAACAGATAGACGCCAAACTTCAGCGTGGCAAAGACACTGGTGCCGGGAGCCGGAATGTTTGTGCGCATTGCCGGAGCGGTGTAGCCTTCGCGCGCCAGCCGCAGCGCCTGGGTCTTCGCGTCCGTCAGCAGCCGGCTGCGATTCATGGTGATCGCATCGTCGTCGTTCAGCAGCCGCAAGCTGCGTGCCTGCGCCGCCGAGGTGGAAACCTTCGCCATGGCAATCGTCTCAAACACACTCCGCAACGTTTCGATCACGTCGGCCGAGTCGCCGCGCATATCCGCCTTGACGGCCTCGGCCGCGGAGATTGCGCGCAGCAGCATCTCCTTGCAGCCACCGCCTCCCGGGACGAGTCCCACGCCGGTTTCGACCAGCCCGGTGTACAGCTCCAGATGGGGCTGACGCTGCGCGGAGTGCAGGGCAATCTCACATCCTCCGCCCAGACACATGCCGGCCGCGGCCGTCACGACAGGGCGCGGGCAAAACTTGATCGCCTGCGTCATGGCTTGAAAGTCCTTGACGGTGAGCGCAATATCGTCCCACTCTTCGTCCTGGACGGCCAGCAAAAGCTGCATCAGGTTGGCCCCGACCGAGAAGTTCTGTGCATCGGTCGAGAGGACGAAGCCGTCGAAGTTCCGCACTGCCTCGCTGCCCGGCTGCAAGTGCTTGCGCAGAAACGAAATGATGTCGTTGCCCAGCGCGTTCATTTTGGAGTGCAGCTCGAAGCACCCAACGCCGTCGCCCACATCGACAAGCGAGATGCCCGTATTGCCGGCGTACACCTTGTGAGATTGCTTGTAGCTCGCGACCGAAGCCTGCTCCGCTCTGCGCGGCACTGCGCGATAGGCGCCGCTCGGAACATCGAAATATTCCGCTCCTTTGGAGCGGTACCACGACTCTCCGCCGGCCGCGAGCAGCCTCCTTACTGAGGCCGGAACGGGCATCTGCGCCGCATCCATCCTCTCCACCACGCTGCGCACGCCCGCCGCATCCCACATGGCGAACGGCCCCATCTCCCAGTTGAAGCCCGCAGTCATGGCGCGATCGATATCGATCAGGCTCTCGGTAACCTCGCCGATGCGATTCGCCGCATAGGCCCAAAGCTCCGGCAGGATGCACCAATAAAAGCGCGCCGCCTTGTCCCTCCCTGGATCGCCCTCCAGCAGCGCCTTTAGCCGTGCGGGCAGCGCCTCTAGATTCCTGGTCTGTTCAAGTGCTGGAAGGGAGACGGTTGCAGCCGCCCGGTACTCAAGCATCGCCGGGTTCAGCACCATGCGCGCTTCCTTGCCGTCCGCTCCCTTCTCTTTTTTATAGAACCCTTGCCTGGTCTTATCCCCGAGCCACTTGCGCTCCACCATCTGCGAAATCAACTCAGGCAAGGCCACGTCGGAACGCTCATCGGATGCGCTTGCCTTAAAGTTCCTTGCCACGCTGGCGAGCACATCGATCCCCACCATGTCCGCCAAGCGAAACACTCCGCTCTTCGGCCAGCCGACCGCCTTGCCTGTGAGCAGGTCGACCTCTTCGATCGACAGTCCCTGCTCCTCCATGATCTTGAAGGTGTTCAGCATGGAAAACGTGCCGACGCGGTTCGCAATAAAATTCTGCACGTCCCTGGCCGGTACCACTTCCTTGCCGAGCTGGCGATCGCCGAAGTCCGCCACAGCCTGCACGGCCGCCGGGTCCGACTCCGCGGTCGCAATGATCTCCAGCAAGCGCATATAGCGCGGAGGATTGAAGAAGTGCGTGCCAAACCAGCGCCGCCGCAGATCCGCCGGAAGCTGCTCGGCGATCTTCGCCACCGGCAGCCCGCTTGTGTTCGTGGTCAGCAGGGCTTTGGGATGCAGGTGCTCGGCCACGCGCGCCAGCAGCGAACGCTTGATCTCGAGGTTCTCCGCCACCGCCTCGATCACCCAGTCACACGCCTTGAGCCTGGGCAGATCGTCGTCGAAGTTGCCTACGCGCACCAACGCCGCGGAAGCCGTCGATGCAAATGCCTCGAGTTTGCCGGACTTCAAATTCGCAAGCGCCGCCACGCCCAGGCTGTTGCGTTCACCATTCGCCGGCACCATGTCCAGGAGCAGCACCGGCAGGCCGGCATTGGCGATATGCGCCGCGATGCGAGCACCCATCGTGCCTGCTCCCAGCACCGCGACCTTGCCGATGCGATAGTCCCGCGACGCGGGCTTCACCTGCGTTGCCGATTGCGGCTGCTCAGTCCGGGATTCCTGAACTATGGCCATGCCTCTGCTCCTTGGGTGTTGCGGCATGGATCGCGCCAAAACAACGCACGATGCGCTGTCAGCGCCGGCACCCTTGGCTATTCTATAAGCCGGGTTGCGGCGCTCTCGCAGGATCTCCTGCTACTCCCTCATTCCGCGCTGACCGATCTCTTTGCTTTGTCAAGCTTCAGCACCAGCCTGGTGCGAGCGCGAAATAGTTCGCCGAACGCCTCTCTCTATTTGGACGTTTGGACGCGCGACTTGCACGTTTGGGCGCGCCGCCGGGTATTCTGTTGACAGACCCGGAGACGGAACTTATGTTTGTCGACGAAACGGCCA
The DNA here is from genome assembly GCA_964235575.1 of uncultured Acidobacteriaceae bacterium. Taxonomy (GTDB): domain Bacteria; phylum Acidobacteriota; class Terriglobia; order Terriglobales; family Acidobacteriaceae; genus Edaphobacter. The sequence goes on from CAXSDM010000048.1 coordinate 12,616, forward strand.
TCTCTCCCTCGGAGCTTGTCGAGCTCGAAGAGCGCTTCGGCGCCCACAACTACCATCCACTGGATGTCGTCCTTGAACGCGCGTCGGGCGCGTGGGTGTATGACGTGGAGGGCCGGCGCTACCTGGATTTTCTGGCGGCCTACTCGGCGGTGAACCAGGGCCACTGCCATCCGGCGATCCTGAAGGCAATGACCGAGCAGGCGGAGCGGGTGACTCTGACCTCGCGGGCGTTCCGCAACGACCAGTTGCCGCTGCTCTACCGCGACCTGCACGAGATTACGGGCTTTGACATGGCGCTGCCGATGAACTCCGGCGTGGAGGCGGTCGAGACGGCTCTGAAAGCGGCGCGCAAATGGGGCGAGACGGTAAAGGGCGTACCGGCCGGGCGGGGCGAGATCCTGGTGGCGACCAACAACTTTCATGGCCGCACGATTTCGGTGGTGGGGTTCTCGTCCGAGACGCAGTACAAGACGGGCTTCGGGCCGTTCCCGTCCGGATTTCGGCAAGTGGCGTTTGGGGATGCCGACGTGCTGCGAGAAGCGATCACGCCGAACACGGTGGCCTTTCTGGTCGAGCCGATTCAGGGAGAAGCCGGGATCGTCGTTCCTCCAGCGGGATACCTGCGGCGGGCGGCGGAGCTTTGCCGCGAGCACAACGTGCTGCTGATGTGCGACGAGATCCAGTCCGGGCTGGGGCGTACGGGCAAGCTGTTTGCGTTCGAGCATGATGGCATCCGGCCCGATGTGTGCATCATCGGCAAGGCGCTTTCGGGCGGGTTCTATCCTGTATCGGCGGTGCTGGCATCGCGCGAGGTGCTGTGCGTGTTCCGGCCGGGCGATCACGGCAGCACCTTTGGCGGCAATCCGCTGGCGTGCGCGGTGGCGCGGGCGGCGCTGCGGGTGGTGCTGGACGAGCAGCTTTCGGAGCGTTCTGCGGAACTGGGGGAGTATGCGCTCGAGCGCCTGCGCGGGATGAAGCACGCGGTCGTTGCGGAGGTGCGCGGCAAGGGGCTGTGGATTGGCATTGAGCTAAAGGTACAGGCGCGGCCTGTCTGCGAAGCCCTGCAGCGGCGGGGACTGCTGTGCAAGGAGACGCACGATACGGTGATCCGGCTGGCTCCTCCGCTGATGATCAGCCGGGAGGATCTGGCGTGGGGCATCGACCAGATCGACGCCGTGCTGGAACAAGCTTCAGCCGGGCGCTGAACGGCGGCGGGATGGCAGGGCTTACTTCTTCGCTGGCTGGACTGAATCCCGGCCGTCGACGGCTCACGGTGGCGGGCTTCCTGTTAACGGCGTCGCCGATTGCTATCGCGGCGGCACTCTGGATGAGACACATCTTCGACCAGGCGGACACTACGCATTACCTCAACCTCGCCGCGGGCCGTCCGGCGCTGCTGCCGTTTGCGTCGCGGCAGCTGGGGCCTCTGCTGGTGCGAGAGTTGGTCAGGCTGACGCATCTCTCCATGGAGCAGGCGTTTTTCGTCGAGGGGACGCTGGCGCTGCTGCTGTTTGTGGGCACAGTGGCGTTTCTGCTGGTGCGCTCCGGCAGCCCGCGTTGGATAGTGCCGGCGCTGGCGGGAATGTTTTTTTGGACGCTGATGTACAACGGCCTGGTCTTGCCGGACCTGTTCTATGCGGCGCTGCTGTGCGTGTTCCTGCTGCTGCTGCGCGGGCGACACATGCTGGCGGCGGCGTGCATGCTGTTTCCCCTGGCTGTGGCTCGGGAGTCGACCCTGCTGACGCTTGTGTGCCTGCTGGCAGCGGGCTGGCGGCGGCTCCGCTGGTACGAGGCGGCGGTGGCCGTGGCGGGGACCGGGGCAGGAATCGGGCTGGCCAGGCATCTGGCGGCCAACGCGCTGCCGAACACGGAAGGGATTTCGCCCGCGCTCTACCTGGTTGCGAAGCTGCCCTGGAACCTGCTGAAAAACTTCTTCGGGATCGATCTATGGGCAAACGTGTACCGGTCGTGCGAGGTGCCGCGCTGGCAGATGCCGCTCCATCTTGGCCCGTTGACGGCGATCGGGGTCTGCCGCTTCGGCTGGCGCTATCCGGTGTGGCTGGCGTTTGAGGCCATGGCGATCTTCGGGCTGCTGCCGCTGCTGCTGGTCAAGCTGCGTCGCGTGCGGATGCCTTCAGGCGATGGGCGTGAGCAGGTGCTGCTGCGGTTCTGCGTGATCTACGGCGTGATCTCGTTCTGTATGGCGGGTCTGCTGGGCGAGGCGTTTGGCAGGCTGTTTGGGTATAGCTGGCCGCTGTTTCTGGTGGCGCTCCCAGTGTTGCTGGGGGTTTCGGGAGCAAATTTTCGCAGCGGGCGGGCGGCAGTCGTATTTTTGCTGCTGCATCTTTCGCTGACGTGGCTGAATGTGCAGCTGCATCAGCCGCTGCTGGTGGTCCCTGCCTTGGTGCTGTACGGGCTGGGGTGGTGGCTGCTTGAAGCGAGCTGGCGAACAGGGCCGGCGGGGTTGGCTGCCTGAGCTTGTACCTGCGCTTCCGCTCCCTTTAGGGCGCGATAACTGCTACAATTAGTGCTGTACCCGGACCCGGAAAACTCCCTGTAAGTGATTCGCATTCAGTAACTTGCCGGAGATTCCGGTCTCGCCGTTTCTGCCTTTTCCAGCCGGGCGGAGCGAGCTTTCCGCTGCACGGAGATATCTTTGGCATCGAGCGCACTTCCTCCTGATCCGACTCCCCTTCCATCCCCTGCTTCCGCGCCGAAGAAAGAGGGTGGCGGCTACTCGGCGGAAAACATCACGGTTCTTGAGGGACTGGCCGCAGTGCGGCTGCGCCCGGCGATGTACATTGGCTCGACCGGCGAGCAGGGTCTACACCATTTGGTGTATGAAGTTGTCGACAATTCGGTCGATGAGGCTCTTGGAGGGCATGCGAGCCGCATCGACGTGACGATTCATGTGGACAACTCGATTACGGTGGTCGACGACGGACGCGGCATTCCGGTCGACGACAAGGTCATCAACGGCGAGAAGATGCCTGCCGTGCAGGTGGTGCTGACGATGCTGCACGCCGGGGGCAAGTTCGACGCTTCGAACTACAAGGTTTCAGGTGGGCTGCACGGGGTGGGCGTGAGCTGCGTAAACGCGCTGTCGGAAGCCTTTGACGTCGAAATCTGGCGGGACGAATTTGCCTGGGAGCAGGACTACTCGAAGGGCGCGCCCATCTCAAAACTGCGCAAGATGGGGCCGTCCAAGCGCAAGGGCACGAAGGTGCATTTTCTGCCGGACAAAGGCATCTTTACGGTGACCGAGTTCAATTACGACACGCTGGCGCAGCGGTTGCGGGAGCTTGCCTTCCTGAACAAGGGCCTCGAGATTACGTTGACCGACGAGCGAACGACGGATGCAAAAACCGGCGAAGCACGGCACCAGATCTTCAAGTATGCGGGCGGCATCGCGGAGTTCATCAAGCACATCAACAAGGGCAAGCAGGTGTTGCACGAGAAGCCAATCTACATGGAAGCCGAACGCGACAACGTGGCCATGGAGATTGCGCTCCAGTACAACGATGCGTATTCCGAAACCGTGTTCACCTTCGCCAACAATATCAACACGATTGACGGCGGCACGCACCTTTCGGGGTTCAAGACGGCGTTGACGCGGACGATCAATGCTTCGGGCAAGTCGCTTGGATTGTTCAAGGAGGCGGAGGCGCTTTCCGGCGACGATGTGCGCGAGGGCCTGGTCGTCGTAATCTCTGTGAAACTGTCTCAGCCGCAGTTTGAAGGCCAGACCAAGGGCAAGCTGAACTCGGACATTGCGGGTACGGTGCAGGCCTTCGTGAATGAGCGTCTCGGGGCGTTTCTGGACGGGAACCCGCAGATCGCGAAGAAGATCATCAATAAGGCGATCGATGCGCAGCGGGCGCGGGAGGCGGCGCGCAAGGCTCGCGACCTGACGCGGCGCAAGGGCGCGATGGATGGCGGCGGGCTGCCAGGCAAGCTGGCGGACTGCTCGGAACGCCAACCGGATCGTTGCGAGCTTTACCTGGTAGAGGGTGAGTCGGCCGGTGGCACGGCCAAGCAGGGCCGCGACCGGAAGTTCCAGGCGATTCTGCCGTTGAAGGGCAAAATCCTCAACGTCGAGAAGGCGCGGTACGACAAAATGCTGGGCCACGAAGAGATTCGCGCGATGATTACGGCGCTCGGCTGCGGAATCGGCAAAGATGATTTCGATCCGGCCAAGCTGCGCTATGGCAAGCTGATCTTGATGACCGACGCCGACGTCGATGGCTCGCACATCCGCACGCTCCTGCTGACGTTCTTCTTCCGGCATATGACGGAGCTGATCAAACGCGGGCACGTGTATATCGCGCAGCCGCCACTGTTCCGCATCAAGAAAGGCAAGTTCGAGCAGTACATCAAGGACGAGCGGCAGTATGTGGACGTGATGATCAAGCGCGCCTCGGACGGCATGGTGCTGACCTACGGCGACAGCGGGACGCAGCTTACGGGCGAGGCCCTGACCAGGTTCATGACGCAGTTGAACGAATATCTGCTCTCCTTCGAGAAGGTCGGCAAACGTCTGCGCAACGACGCGGTGACTTTGGATTTTGTGGAGCTGTTCGCGCACGGCGGCGCCTCGCCTGCAAAGAAGGAGGACTTTCAGTCGGGGGACAGCACGGCTCCGCCAAAGCTGATCGAGATGCGGACGCGACTGGAGGCAATTCGCCGCGAGCACCAGTTTCGTGCAGTCGGGGAGCCGGTCTTTGATGAAGAGCACCAGACGTGGTCGCTGAGCTTTACGGACTCGCAGGGTGCGGAACGCAAATTGGATTGGGCTCTTGCAAACGCTGCCGAATCGCGACAGCTTCTGGGCAAGTACGCCCTGATCAAGGACCAAGTGCAGGCTCCGTTTCTGATCTCGTATGCCGCCAAGTCAGCCGCGGAAGTCACACAGGCAGCGCTCGATGAGGCGGACGAGGTCGCGCAGGAAGAAGGCGTGAACGAAGTGATTGCCGCGGCTCCGGGTACGGCGGTGGAAGCGAAACCGGCCAAGCGCTCGAGCCGCGCCAGCCAGGATCCAGTCGAGAAGAAGACGCCGCGCGAGGTGTTCGACTACGTCATCGAGCAAGGACGCAAGGAATACCAGGTACAGCGCTACAAGGGCCTCGGCGAGATGACCGCGCCGCAGCTTTGGGAGACAACCATGGACCCGGAGCGGCGCACGCTGATGCAGGTAAAGCTAGAGGACATCGCGGCAACGGAAGAGATATTCACGACGCTGATGGGCGAGGATGTCGAGAGCCGGCGTAGGTTTATTGAGGAGAATGCGCTGGACGTGAAGAACCTGGATATCTGATCGATTCAAGGCTCCGATTGTCTACCTCCCGTCGTGCGCTACGAGCACAAGCACCCAGGCGACCTTATCCACTTTGAATCAAGCGCCTGGCCCGCATCGTCAAGCCGGCCGTCGCATCCACGGCGATCGAACCAGACAGACCCGCGGCGCCGGTTACGAGTACCTCCACATCGCCATCGTCGACCGTACCCGGCACGCCCTCTCCGCCATCCTGCCCGACCAGAAACACGGCTCAGCCATCCGCTTCTTCCCTATGGCACGCTCTCGGGTGTGGACTGCAGCGTGCGGCTGTCGACGCAGATCGCACTCGGTTGGCCCTTGCGCCCGGCCCACTCACGCACGATGGACTGGACATCCGAGACCAGTGTCTCGAACACATCGGCGTCCAGCCAGCGCCGGAACTGCTGACAGCGCAGCCCAGGGCGGTAAATCGTTCGAGATCAAGCGCCACGAGCACCCGCTGCGAGCCATGTACTCCACCGCTTTGAACACAGCACGAAGATCATGCTCCCGCTGCCCGGCATCCTCACGGCACAGCAAGAAACACGGCAGCACAACCACCAATCCCCATCCGTTACGTCCGACGGTAAGGATAAGGCGGCAGGAGAAGCCGAACCTGGAGAAATGGGCTCGGGCCATGTGGAAGAAGAGGATGGCCGAGCTATGCTTTTGGTCGGGCAGGATGGCCGTGAAGGCCAGCCGGGTGTGATCGTCGACAGCGATG
>CAXSDM010000049.1:0-5425 GCA_964235575.1 uncultured Acidobacteriaceae bacterium
ATGTCATGCGCGATGCACTCATCGCCGATCCGCTCGATCCAGGCATGCTTCAGGTCGTTGATCCCCCGCTTCTCAAACGGCGAGTAGTACAGCAGAATCTTGATGCAATCCGCACCCGCCTCCTTCAACCGCCGCACGCTCCATACATCAAGCAGGTCCGGCAATCGTCCTGCCGTATTTGCGTCGTAGCCGGTCTTCTCGTACGCCAGCAGAAGACCCGCGGCGTTACGATGTTTCGAAGCCTCGAGACCATACTCCGGGTCGAGCAGAATGGCCGAAGCGTACCGCGTCAGCACTTCCGTCACCAGCGTTTTGAATTCGCCCAGATGATCCGAGTTGATAATGCCGCCCTTTTCCTTCGCCAGCGACTTCTGTAGCGACCCACGCTGATCCATCGCGGCGGCGGCAATCACCCCGCGTGCATTCGACACTGCTTTCAACCCTGCGAGCTTTCCGGCTGTCAATTTCATCGGCTTGATCTCATCTCCCTGGTGGTATGTTGGATGCGCGTAGCGTCGAAGCTGATTTTACACACCTACCCTCATGTCCGGCCCTAAGACCCGTTCCGGATAGCTGATCCGCACATTGGGCCATACCGAACGATTTATCTCAGCGCAGTGCAGCTGCTAGCTTGTCTAATTGGAATGCAGCAGCGCGAACATGGAGTGGCTGTCGATTGCCGATTGCGACAGCCAGCTGGCAGCAAAACTCGATGCAGACTGGTACGAGCGGAATGCTTGTGTGTGGGGAAAGGTTCTGCAGATTGCGGAAACCAGATGCCCGCATCCTCTTGGTCTACGGGCAAGGATACGCCTACTGGCTTAGAACGCTTGTGCAGGAGATGCCCGGTTATAAGCTGGTGGACCCACTGCGCTGTCTCAGCGCTGCCGGCCAATGATCGAATCTGACACTCGTCGTGCCAGCGAGGGGATGCATGGCAACAGTAAAGTCGCTTCATGCACGGATACGTAAGACCTGAACTCAAAGTGGTGCTTTCGGGCAGATCCGCTTCGTTCGACAATTGACCTGCCGAAGTCGTGACTTTGCGGGAGAAGCGGTGGACGATTCCAGTCGCTCTGGAAATGTACACTTCTCCAATACGACATTGCCCGGAGCGACGAGATGACGTTGCTCGATTTCGGTTGCGGGTTAGGTGTGAACATTCTCTTATTTTGCCTATCGATTTTAGGCACTCGTTGCTTACTTCCACTCGGAAGGGGGATTCCTAGAAGGTGCGAAGCGTTTGGCGGTCTCGTGAAGACCGTTCTTGCTCAAACGGTACGACGTTTGCATCTCGGTACGGCAACGCGCCGTTGTATGAGGGTGCCATACTCTGTGCCGTTTCATCTGTCGAACTTGGATCGAATTCTGTCGATGTCACGCCAAGCACACGTATTCCATGCGACATCAATACCGAATAGAGTTTGTCGCACACGAGAGTTTGAGAAACGGTGTTTCGGCAACCTCCCCATCTGAATTTTACCCACAACAACTTTGGCCAGCGCAAATCGCATCGTGCCAAGATGCGAGACCAGAGCCGCGAGTCTACCTGAATTCACCTGCGTGCCAACGCCACCACCCGAACATCCCAACCGCAGCACACGTCCTTCCCATGACTCAAACCACACGCGTCGTCCTCATCTTCGCCCTTTGTTTCCTCGGCGGCATTCTTCTCAAGCTCTACCAGGACCGCACCCTCACCCCCGCTGAGCTCCGCAGAAACATGTCCTCTGCCGCCCGCTCCAGCTGTCTCGACCGCGCCCACCAGATTGCCGCGGCACGCGCCGGCACGCCCCAGCAGGTCAACCGCTACTGCGACTGCGTGACCTCCAAAGCCATCGATCCGCTCTCGGACGCCGAACTGCGCGACGCCGCCGCCCGCGGAGCCAATCCCAGCCCGGACGACCTGAACCGTATCCGCGGCATCACCCAGGTCTGCAACACGCAGGTCTACGGTCTCAAGTAGACTCTCCCATCCATCGCAGGGTGATTACCATGATTCCAAGACTCAGCAGCATGGCCGACCCCGCGTAGACCACGCCCGCCCCCAGCGGATTCCAGGCGAAAAACGATTGCAGCGGAGACACAGGCTCTGTCATATGTGCCACGTGCCTGGCCAGATACGCCGCCCATCCGCACAGTACCGCCCCGATGCATGCCAGCCCCGCCAGCGCGCGTCGCCATGGAAAGGGAATCCGCTCCGGAGCCGCAGCGTCCTGCGTCACCCCGGACATGACCTCATGCAGGAAGCCTAACGACGGGGTCAGCTGAACCTCCGCAGCATGGAAATGCTCCTTCAATAAAATGTCTAACCTGTCATCCTCGGGCGCCTGCATCGGCTCCTCCGCTTTCTGGCTCATACGAGCTCCTTGCTCGCCGCACTTGGCTCGAACACTTGCAAACCGTTCAGCGTCCGCAGCTTTCCGCGCAGCAGCGCCCGCGCCCGGAACAGATGCGCCTTTACCGTGCCTTCCGGAAGGCTCAGGCTCACTGCCGCTGCCGTCACGTCCATCTCGTGAAAGTAATACAGCACCAGCACATCGCGATAGCGCGCCGGAAGACTTTGCACGGCAGCCTGCACCGTAGCCTCCCGGCCTCTTACCTGGAGTAAGGCTTCCGCACCTAACGCCTGGTCCGCCGGTGCATGCAGCAACTCGTCGAGCGGAATCGTCACCTGCGGATGCCGTCGCAGCTCCGTCCGGTAGACGTTCGTTGCCAGTGCGAACAGCCAGGTAGAAAACGCCGACTCCCGCCGCCATGAGGAGAGGTTGCGAAACGCTCGTAGAAACGCCTCCTGCGCCATATCCTCCGCGCGCGAGCGGTCCCGCACAAATCGGTAAGCCAGGTGGATCAGTGGTCCTTGCCAGCGCTTCACAATGCCCGCAAACGCGGCGGTGTCTCCGGCCAGCACGCGCGCTACGTCGTCCTGGTCGTCTGCGCTCACCCGTACCCTCCCCTGTCTGTCCAGTCTGACCGGGGCAGGGAACGACCGGTTGCATTATCTGCGCGTTCCCCGCGTCCAGGCCGCCAAAGAAAAACGCAACCGGCCGCTGTCTTGCCAGGTCGGACCGGGTGAACCAAGGCAAACTGTTTCCCCGACATCCCACCCAGGAGCCAATCCATGAATCACATGCACTCCGACCCAGCCGTCGCCTTCTTCGTCTTTCTTGCCATCGGCGCAATATGCCTGTTCACCTTCCTTTCCGTTGCTACCTGGGCCGGCGCTCAGCAGGCCGAACGCGCAGCGTTCTATAGAACCGAAACGCTCAAGCGCATCGTCGAGATCGGAGGCCAAGCCGATGCCGCTCTCGCCTTCCTCCGCGAGGAGGATCGCATCGGCATGCGCAAACGCAAGGCGGCCTTCACGATCGCAGGTCTCGTCAATATCGGCATAGGTTTCGGACTGATGCTCTTCCTACACGGGCTGGTGCACAACTCCACGTACCTCGTTGGGACCATTCCCTTCTTGATCGGCATCGCCCTGCTTGTCTACGTGTACCTGCTCAGCCCACAAAACAGCGTCGATCCGGATCACCGATAGGTAGCAGACATGCAGTTACCCAAGATCGTGCGCACTGTCTCCTCCGTTCACATCGTAGCAAGCGCCGGTCACCATCTTCGCCGCGTCGGTCGCCAGGAACACGGCCACGGGAGCCACTTCCTCCGGCTGCAGCCATGGGACACCGAGCGGCGTTCGCGGCAACTTCGCCTTGGCGGTCTCCTCTTCCGTCGGGTGCTCGGGCGGCGGCGTGGTCATCGTCTCACCCACCGCTTCGCTCCAGCGCTTGTCATTGTGCGTCATCGCTGTGTCGATCAGGCCCGGCTCGATGGTATTGACCGTAATCTTGTATTTGCCCAGTTCCAGTGCGGCACTCTTCATCAAGCCGATGATGCCCCACTTTGAAGCCGAGTAAGCCGCTCCGTTCTTGGTTCCATACCGCCCCTGCATCGAAGAGATAAAGATGAGCCGCCCGCCGTTGCCCTGCTGCACCATCAACGGCGCAAACGCGCGCAAGGTATTGCATGAGCCCGTCAGATTGTTGGCGATCACGTCGTCCCAGTCGCGATCCTCCATCTCGAGCAACGGCTTGAATGCCTGGACGGCGGCGTCGGCGACCACGATATCGACATGGCCCATACTCTGCGCGGCCTGCGCGGCTGCCGCTTTCAGCGCAGTCCGATCGCGAATGTCCGCCGTGATGCCTAGGAAGCGGCGACCCCGATGCTTCACGAGCTTACCGGTCTCTTCAAGATCGGCCGGCGTGGCGGGTATGTATTGAACGATGGGCGAGACGGTGGCATTGATGTCGATCCCCACGATGTCAGCGCCATTGGCGGCCATGGCTACCGCAATCGACCGCCCGATACCCCTTGCCGCGCCGGTGATGACGGCGACCTTGCCCTTGAGCGGTGCGTTCCACGTTTCGCCCTGCCACGTTTGTGCGTCAATCCGAACCTGCTCGTTCGCACCCGCGTTGCCGCCCTTGCTTTCCTGTCCCATGGCCTCTCCCGTTAATCCCGACGCCACCGCTCCCGCAGCGTTCGAACGAAAGTCCGTCGGCTCTTGTCCATTGCAACACCCTTTGGCGACATAGATGCCACATGTCTGCCTGGAGATCCTCCCGGAGAGAGAAGGCGCCCGGGGGGGGCGTCCAACGCCCGCGTACGCGGCGCTTAGCCCCCCGCCAAAGCCTCCTGCTGCAGCGCCAGCAACTGCCGTACGCCAGCCTCTGCGAGGTCCAGCATTGCCGTCAACTCCGCTCGGCTATAGCTCTCCTTCTCCGCCGTCGCCTGCGTCTCGACCAGACCGCCCGACGCCAGCATGACCACATTCATGTCCACCGTGGCCCGCGAGTCCTCCTCGTAGCAAAGGTCGAGCAGCGTATGCTCGTCGACGATGCCTACGCTCGTCGCCGCAATCATCTGCTTCAACGGGTTCTGCTTCAGCGTTCCAGAAGCAACGAGCTTGCCGAGCGCAATTGCCAGCGCGACCGACGCTCCGGTAATAGCCGCCGTCCGCGTCCCGCCATCGGCCTGCAGCACATCGCAGTCTAGGATGATGGTCCGCTCGCCCAGCGCGCGCATGTCGACCACAGCCCGCAACGAGCGCCCGATCAGCCTCTGAATCTCGTGCGTACGCCCACCGATCTTGCCCTTCTCCGCCTCGCGCGGAGACCGCGTCAATGTCGCCCGCGGCAGCATACCGTACTCCGCCGTGACCCAGCCGCGGCCGGAGTTCCGCATCCAGCCCGGCACCCCGGTCTCGACCGTCGCATTGCACAGCACGCGCGTATGGCCGGCTTCCATCAGCACCGAACCTTCCGCCGTCGACACGTATCCCACCGTCATGCGCACCGGCCGAAGCGCATCCGCCGCACGTAGGTCCGGCCTAAACAATTCCGTCATCCCGTCTCACTCCCCCGTC
>CAXSDM010000049.1:5525-7341 GCA_964235575.1 uncultured Acidobacteriaceae bacterium
CTCTGTGTGCCTCTGTGGCACCTTCTCCGCGTCCTCTGTGCTCGGTCTTGTCTTTCACCTAGTGTGGCTCCAACACCAACCGATGTCCCCCACTCAACGTCCCAAACGGCATCGCAAACGAAGTCCCCCGATACCACGCCGCAAACTGATCCATGTACCAGGGACTGACCGGATCCCCCGACTGGCCCAGCACCACGTTCAGCGTCGTTCGATCCAGATTTCCGAGATCGATCGTCATCCGCTCGGACGGCCCAAAGCTTCGCCCAACCTGCTTTACTGTTGTCCCATCGCCAGACTGCGGCAGCACGCCTGTCCCCGTCGGCAGGCCAAACACCCGCTGCAGCAGCGGCGACTGCGCAAAGATCGGGTGCTCGATATCCAGCACATGGATCGCCCCATAGCGCCACGTCGAGAGGTCCGCCGGCGCATGCGCCTCCGCCAGCCCCGCTTCGATCGCCCCGGTCAGAAAGTCGTTCCAGTCTCGAAAGCCCTTCGGCAGCCAGCGCGGCGGCGTATGCATCATCACCTGCTCGAGCGCATAATCCTTCTCGCCCCAGACGTACAGCTCGTTCAGTTCGCGGGCCGACTTTACTCCCGGCACATGCCGCGCCAGCAGCATCGGCCACAGCACTCCGTGCACGCTCGCCACCACTGCCGCGGCGGGCGAGTCGATCGTCATCCGCCCGTTGAACGTCCGCAGCAAGTCCGCCGCCTGCCGCAGCGTCTTCAACTGCGCCGCATTCAGTGGCCGCGCAGGCTTCTCCAATTCATTGTCGAGCGCATAGGCCAGCCGCTCCGCCAAAACGTGATTGAACTCCGAATAAACATCATCCTCAAGCGCGAGCATGTCTCCCGGCGTCAGTCCGGTCTTATGCCCCAGCGTCTTCCAGATCCGCTCATTCCGGTACGGCTCCGCCCAATTCAACGTAATCGGATAGCTGTAATCATCCGGAGTCGTCCGCGAGTTGGCCGTCGCAATCACGCCGCCCGGCGGGTCGAACACCTGCGGCAGTTGCGCAAACGGCACATAGCCGGTCCACTCCCGCGCCGCCATTGGCACCTCCGGCACGGGGCTGATCCCATTCATCGGCACCTTTATCTGCACGTCGGGAGCCTGCACTCCCGTCCCGTTCAGCGGGTCCTGCATCGCCGCAATCGCCGGGCTTTCTGCCGGCGCGGCAGGCGTCACCCGCGCGACATCCGCCGGCAGCCCAGCCGCGCCCAGCCCCGTGCCGCCCCCCGCCAGCGGCCCCGCACCCCGCACCGGAATGCTCCCCACCATGTGATACCCGATATGCCCCTGGTCGTCCGCGTACACCACGTTCTGTGACGGCAGCCCACCGCCGCTCAGCGCCGCCAGAAAACTCGGCCAGTCCTTCGCCGAGTCCACCTCGTAGGTAGGAATCTTCACCACCTCGGGGTCATACACTGTCCAGCGCAGCGCCAGCGGCCGATTCACCGTGGTCGTCAGCGCCGGATTCAAGATCGGCGTCAGCGCCTCTCCATGCCGGGTCGCGGTCACCTCCAGAGTCACATTCCGGCCCCCGCGCACCTTGATCACCTCTGGCAGATGCACCAGCGGCTGCCACGTCCCATCCACCGCCCGAAACCGCGCCTCCGCACCCGCCCCCCGCACCTCCTCTATATAGACGGCCTGCACATCCGCGCCCGTGTTCGTGAACCCCCAGGCAATGTGGGCGTTATGCCCAACCACAATCAGTGGCAGCCCGGGGATCGAAACTCCCGCCGCATGGAACTCGCCCGCGGCCAGATCGGCCTCATACCAGATCCCCGGTACCGTGTGGCTCAGGTGCAT
>CAXSDM010000049.1:7441-18541 GCA_964235575.1 uncultured Acidobacteriaceae bacterium
CGGGTAGAGATCCGCCGCGAGCTCCGGCGGCAGCCGCTCCGTCAACGCCGCCCGCGCCAGCTTCATCGGGAAAGACGTCGTCAGGTCCTGGAACATCTGCAGCTCCACCAGCAGCGAGTCGCGCGGCGTCCACGGCCTGGGCTTGTATCCCAGCATCTTGAACTCCACCGGCAGCCGTCCCGCCTGCGCCGCAATCGACGCGTTCACCCCCGCCGCATACACCTCCAGCAAATGCATCTGCGCCGCCGGCAGATGCGTCACCGCGCGATCCGCCGCCGCCCGCACCTGCAGCGTCCGCTGCAGCCGGTCCAGCCCCACCGCCGACGAACCCAGCACTTCCGCCAACTCTCCCGCAGAGTGCCGCCGCAATACGTCCATCTGAAACAGCCGGTCCGCCGCCGTCACATACCCCTGCGCAAACACCAGGTCATCCATCGTCTGCGCGGAGATGTGCGGCACCCCGTGCGCGTCCCGCTCTACCGTCACCTGCGCCCGCAATCCCGGCACGGACAGCGATCCATCCAGTTGCGGCAGGTTGCGCCGCGCGCTCGACCGGAGCCAGAAACGCCCTCCATAAAACGCCACCAACGCGAACAGCGCCACTACCAGCACGGTCAGCCCGGCAAGTTTGGGCAGCCGGCTGGCCGAAAGCCATGGCTCTTTCTCCTCGACGGACGCTTCCGCCGCAACCGGCTCCTCCGTGAGCGGCCGTCCACTCGCGTCTTCCTGCATCAAATCCCGCGCGCTCCGGTGTGGCCTGTCCGCTGCTGATTGGTTTGTGTTCATTGCTCTTAAGCCAGTCTAGAGTAGATTATCGGCAGAAAGCGCCAGGACTTTAGCGCGGCCGGTCCACTTGCAGAGCGAATCCCGTGCGATGCTTCTCGTGGCCCGGAATCGTCACCCGCACCACCACCGCTGCCAGCACCAGTGTCGGCATCACCAGCACGCTTCCTTCTGGCCCCGTGCTTCCTCCCGATAACCAGGCCGGCCCTTCTGCATGGGTCGTCAGCACGTGCCCCACCGCGCGGATCCCTGAGTCTGCCGTTCCATACAGGCACGTCTGCGCCCAATCCCACGCCGTATGCAGGCCCACCGCCCACCACAGCGAGCCCGTCCACCATAGCGAATAAGCAAACACCAGCCCCGCCACCCCCACCGCCGCGATACCCCAGGCCGTCTCTCCCGGGTTGCCGATATGCCCCACCGTGAACAGCCCCACCGAGAGCAAACCCGCCGCAACCCAGAACCCGACCGCTCCTGACTGCCGAAGTTCCGGCCGCACAGCCCGCACCATCCCCGCCACGCCCCGAGCCACCGTGAACTGCACATACCCGCGAGTGGCAAACTCCTCAAACAGCCCCACACATAAGAACGCCCCCGCCCATCGCAGCCCAGACTCAGCCGCCGCCGCCCCGCGCAGCGCCTCCGCGTCGAACGCCAGGGCATGCGTCCCATACAGCGCCCCCACCAGCGCCGAGAGCAAAACCAGCCCCGTCAGCACACCTGCTCCGAAGTCCCGCAGTCGCCTCGTCCCAAGCCCATAGGCCGCAAACCGCCGCCGCTCCAGCACAGACATCGCCAACGCCGCGAGCGCAATTGCCACGAAGCTGACTGAATCCCCCCGGAAAGTCACTGCAGACGTCATCTGCCGCGCCACGGCCGTCCCCCTCGGCGGCAGTAGATGAAAGTACCGCATCGCCGGAACCGCCGCCCGCTCCAGCGCATACGCGATAAGTAAAAACAGCAGCAGGCTCCACCCCGCCCGCAGGCCATCGGCCCCCACCAGTACCCACCGCAGCATGCTGCGCGCCGAGCCGTCCTGCTCCTGCCCAAATCTCTCGCCTGACTCCAAAGCCTCACCTCCCAAACCAGTTATCCTCCGTCCCACCCCTCGCCAATCTGTCATCCTACAGACATCTCGCGTCGCACAAGGAACGAACCGTGGCCTTCCGAGTCCTCCACCACAATCAGTGCTTCGACGGAGCCTGTTCCGCCGCCGTCTTCACCAAATTCCACTCCGACGTCCTGGGCACCGCGCGAGCCTACGAGTATCGCGGCCTCGCCCACGCCTCAAACGGATCCATTCCCGAGACAGTCTTCGGCCCCGGCGAAAACGCCATCGTCGACTTCAAATACTCGCCCTCCCCGCGCCTCACCTGGTGGTTCGACCATCACCAGAGCGCCTTCCTCACTCCAGCCGACCGCACCCACTTCGAGGCCGCCCAGCGCGCCGACGGCCCTCTGCGCCAGTTCTTCGACCCCGACTACGTATCGTGCACCAGCTTCATCGCCCAGACCGCAGCCCGCGCCTATGGCTTCGACCTCTCGGGCCTCGACGACCTGCTTCACTGGGCCGACGTTATCGACGGTGCCCGCTTTGCGTCCGCCCGCATGGCCGTGGAGATGCACGAACCCGCGCTGCAACTCGCCCTCGTCATCGAGAACGCCGACACGCCCGACCTCATCCCCCGCATCATCCCCCACCTCACCGTTTTCCCCTTTGCCGACATCGTCGCCTTGCCGTTCATCCAGCAGCGCATCGAGCCTCTGCTCGAAAAACATCGCAACTCCATCGACCTCATCCGCCAGCGCGCCCTCCTTGAAGATGGAGTCATCTTTTTCGACCTGCTCGACCGCGAAACCGAGGCCCTCAGCAAGTTCATCCCTTACTTTCTCTACCCGGAAGCCACGTACACCATCGCCGTCACGCGCTCCCGCAGCCGCACCAAGATTTCGGTCGGCACCAATCCCTGGACGCCGCTTCCGCCGGAGCAACTGGTCAACCTCGCCGCGATCTGCGAACGCTTCGGCGGCGGAGGCCACGCCCGCGTTGGAGCGATTAGCTTCGGCAGCGATCAAGTCGAACTCGCCCGCGTCACCGCCCAGGGAATTGCCGGCGAACTGCGTACCGCCGTAGGGCAACGGGAAGACCTGTCCGCACACTCTGAGTAGGAAGAGGCACTATCCATGATTACCGTTATCTTCCTCATTCTTATCATCGGAGCCGCAGTCGGCGGTATTTACCTTGCTATGTCGAGCGGCATGCGCGGTGGACGGCACAACAAAGCTTCCATGCCCGTGGTGCGCGACCAGGAGAGCTCCAATCCTCGGGGGGACGTTCGCTCTGGCAACGGCATCAACTAGCGCCTCGCTTTACGGAAGTGATCCATGATGGGCGTTCCTCTCTCAGCAAAACGCTATCGCATGAATCCTCTAAGTGGCCTGTAAAGCAAGATGCGCACCGCGTACCTCGCTCGCGGTAAAGATCGAAAAGAATGGGATTTTGGCGTCTGGCGAAAAGGTAGCCAACGCCTGCTCTATGCGGGCTCGGCCCCCTTGCTCGCGGTCGACCAGGCAAAGCACGCCGACGACGTTCATGCCCGCCTCACGCGTGGCCTCGATCGCAGCGATTGTTGAGCCGCCGGTGGTGCAGACATCGTCGACAATCACGACCTCGGCTCCGGGCTGAAGAAAACCTTCGACACGCCGTCCGGTGCCATGCGTCTTCTCGGCTTTCCGAACCAGGAAGCCGTGCACCAACACCGGCTCGGGTCCGTGATCCTCGTCCGGATCAAGCTCGAGGAACTCGCGGTGATCGGCGAGCTCCCACGCGCTGGCCGAGGCGGTGTTCGAGACCAGGGGATCGGCACCCATGGTCAGGCCGCCCACCGCCCGTGCCGTCGGCAGATGTTCGCGGATCAGGTCGAGCATCAGAATGCCGGCCAGGCGCCCGCCTTCAGCATGCAACGTGGTCACGCGGCAATCGATGTAGTAGTCCGAGCGCTGGCCGCTGGCGAGGGTGAAGTTGCCCAGGCGAAAGGAGTGGGTCGCGAGCAGATCAAGGAGCGCCGACCGGGGATCAGTCATTTGCGTGGCCTGGCAGAATCAGTTTTGAAGAGCGATGCGTCAGCAGAAGCGTAGTTTCAATCACTGCCAGCCGAACGTCGTGGTCGTTGCTGACACGGGTCAGATCTTTTACTTCGGCGGAGAGCCTGGTCAGCTCATCGCTGACCAGGAAGATTTTCTTGACGACCGACAGGATCTCCGTACCAATGGTCATGCTGCTGTCTCTTCCCGCAGGCGTCCCTTTTGCCGCTGCTCAATCTGGTCCAGGTTCTTGCGGATCTCCACACGAGCGTCGCGCGTCGAGGCAAGCGCCGCGTCAAGCGCCGCGTTCATCTCGCCGATCAGAGCACGCAGATGTTCCTCGTCCTGCTGAGCTGTGTTGGTCGTATAGGCGCGGAGAGAGCGGCGGAGCACTTCGCTGGCGGAGATATTGTCTTGCTCGGCGCGTTGCTGGAGCGATTTTCTGTCCTCCGGCTCAAGCACGACTACGGTTCGCGAGGGAAGGCTGCGTGAACGTTTGGTAGCCATAACCCAAATGCTACACGAAGGCACATGTGTTGTGCATGTGCATCTTTTTACCCGCGGTCCAAATGCCGGAATCCGCCCGTCGATACGAACAGAGTAAGGAACACGGAAAGGTTATAGAAGGCGTGCACCAGCGTAGACGCCGCCACGGAACGAGTACGGATGCGGACCAGGCAGAGGACCAGCGAGACCCCGACCAGCAGCGCCACCGCAGGCCACGTGTAGCCCAGTTGCGGCGCGTGGATGCCGGCGAAGAGGACGCTCGTGATCAGGGCGGAGATGGTCCAGGCACGCGTCGAGAAAGCGTCTGAAGCGCGCCAGGCGGTCACCGCGTCGAGATCGCGGGGAAGCGCCATGTAGTCGGCCACAATGGCGATGCCCGGCAGCAGAAAGCCGCGGAAGACGATCTCCTCAAACAGCGGCGCGAGCAGCGTCCCGAAGGCGACCAGCAGCCAGATCAGCGCGGGATTGTGGAACAGGGCTTCCACCGGAATCTCGTTTTTGGGATTCGGCAGCAGCGTGGAGCCACCCTGCACCACGAAGCCGAGCACCAGGCCACCCACTGCGAAGAGCGGCTTCACGGCGGGTGCGTTCCAGGCGACGCCCTCCAGGAAAGTGCGATGCCAAAGCGGACGGAACACCGCGAGACAGGCCCCCAGCGTCAGCAGATAAGTCAGCACGCTGGCGAAGATCTGCAGCCGCGCGTCGGCCAGCGTATCGAGCATGGGCCGGTCATGATGCAGCGCCAGGATCAGCGCCTCGGAGAACAGTAACGAGAACAGCGTAAGCGCCAGCAGCAGCAGAAGGTGCAGCAGATTCGGGATGCGTTGGGTGGGCATGCGGGATGGTTTCGGCGCGGCTAAATCTGCAGCCATGCGTCCCTGGGCAACGTCCGGCTGAAATCCCCTTGCAGCAGCGCGTACAGGATCTCGACGCCATCGACCAGGCGTGGTCCGGGGCGGGAGAAGAATGCGTTCGCATGCACGGCGTAGACACAGCCGTGGCGCACGGCGGGAAGCGTGGACCACCAGTCGGGGAACGCAATTTGGCGATACTCATCGGCGGCCTTCTGCGCGTCGTAGCCGCAGGGCATGACGAGCAGGACGTCAGGCGCAAGCGCGCGCACCTGCTCCCAGCGGATGCGCACGCTGTCCGTGCCGCGTGCGCCGAGGCGGTCGATACCTCCGGCGAGCGAAACCATCTCCGGCACCCAGTGACCCGCGTTGAAGGGAGGCGCGAGCCACTCCAGGCAGGCAACCTTCGGCGCATGCGGCTTAGGCAGCGAGCGGACGATTTCCAGCCGCTCTCTCAAGGAGGCTACCAGCATGCGCGCGCGGAGGTCGCATCCGCTCGCCCGGCCTACGGCTTCGATATCGGCAAACACATCGTCGAGCGTATGCGGCGTCAGCGAGACGACCTGCGGCTGAAAGGACAAACCGTGCAGCGCCTTCGCCAGGTGTGACGTATTGACGGCGCATACATCGCACAGCTCCTGCGTAATAATCAGGTCCGGCTGCAAAGATTCGAGCAGATCCTGGTCGATCCGATAGATGCTTTCGCCGCGCGCCGCATGCTCGCTGACGATGCGGTCGATCTCGGCCGGCGAGAGATCGTGTTCGAGGACGGAGCCAACCAGATGCGGCTTGTGCCGCGCGTCCTCCGGGTAGTCGCACTCAAAGGTGACCCCAACGACGGAGTCGCCCAGGCCGAGCGCGTACAGGATCTCGGTGGCGGAGGGCAGCAGGGAACAGATGCGCATGGCGGCTCTCTGGTCATCGTACATGGAACGTCCGCCCTCCTCGCGAAAACGAGACCAGCCTCAGCTTTGCTTGCGGGTACGTTTTGCCGCGCTTGCCTTCTTCGGTGCAGGAGTGGATGCTGTGGGCATGCCGGTCTTCTTCTCGTTGGGCACAAACTTACCGCGCGGCTGCTTGACGGCGTCCGGCGCGGCGGCAAGGGTTTCGGGTTGTGCACCGGCGTTTGGGTTGGGAGCGAACGTCTCAAGGCCGGGAAAGTGTGGCCGCAGAAAATAGCCGGTGTGTGACTCATGTACCGAGGCGAGCTGCTCCGGCGTGCCATGCCCGATCATGCGCCCGCCAAACTCTCCGCCTTCGGGGCCCATGTCGATCAGGTAGTCGGCGTTGCGGATGATGTCGAGATTGTGCTCAATGATGATGACCGTATTGCCAAGGTCGGTCAGGCGATGCAGCACGTCAAGCAGACGGCGCACATCGTCGAAGTGCAGTCCGGTGGTTGGCTCATCAAGCAGGTACAAGGTGCGACCCGTCTGCCGTTTCGAAAGCTCGCGGGCCAGCTTCATGCGCTGCGCTTCGCCGCCTGAGAGCGTGGTGGCGGACTGGCCCAGATGGATGTAGCCAAGGCCCACATCGACCAGCGTCTGCAGCTTGATCCCGACCGAAGGGATGTCTTTCAGGATGGGCAGCGCGTCGGCGATGGCGAGCTCGAGCAGGTCGGCGATCGAGTAGCCGTTGAAGCGGACCTGCAGCGTCTCCTGATTGTAACGGCGCCCGTTACAAACCTCGCAGAGCACGTACACATCGGGCAGGAAGTTCATCTCGATGCGTCGCTGGCCTTCGCCCTGGCAGGCCTCGCAGCGTCCGCCCTGGACATTGAAGGAGAAGCGTCCAGGTTTATAGCCGCGCTCGCGCGCTTCGGGAAGCTGCGCGAAGAGATCACGGATCGCGGCGAAGACGCCGGTGTAGGTGGCAGGGTTCGAGCGCGGTGTGCGCCCGATGGGAGACTGATCAATTTGAATGACTTTGTCCAGCTGGTCGACGCCGACGACCGCGCCGTGCTGGCCCGGTTCTTCGCGCGAGCCGTAGAGTTCCTTGGCCAGCGAGCGATAAAGAATGTCGTTGACCAGCGAAGATTTGCCCGAGCCGCTGACCCCGGTCACGACCGTCATCACGCCCAGCGGGAAGTGCGCCGTGACGCTCTGCAGATTGTGCGAGCACGCGTCGCGGACGGTGATCCAGCGGCCGGTGAGGGGGCGCGGCGTCAGGTCTTCCGTGCCGTCTTCACGCATCCGCGGCGGGCGCGTCACGATGGGAATGTTGCCCGCGAGATACTGCCCGGTCACCGAAGCCGGGTTGGCCATGATCTCGGCGGGCGTGCCGTCGGCGATCAGGAAGCCGCCGTTCTTCCCGGCGCCGGGGCCCAGGTCGAGGACGTAGTCGGCCTTGCGGATCGTGTCTTCATCGTGCTCGACAACGAGCACCGTGTTGCCAAGATCGCGCAGCCGTTCCAGCGCGGCGATCAGCCGCTGGTTGTCGCGCTGATGCAGCCCGATCGACGGCTCGTCCAAAACGTACAGCACGCCGCGCAAACGCGAGCCGATCTGGGTGGCGAGCCGAATACGCTGGCCTTCGCCGCCGGAGAGGGTGGCGGCGGAACGGTCTAGCGACAGGTAGCCCAAGCCCACAGCATTCAAGAATTCGAGCCGCTCGATGATCTCGCGCTGCAGGCGGTCGGCGATGATGCGGTCGCGTCCCGTGAAGTGCATGGCGCGCGCGCCATCGAGGGCGCGGGTGAGCGAGAGGCCGGTGTAGTCGGCGATGCTGGTCGGCGTCGGTTGCGCCTCGGGCGCCGCCGGCATGGGGATCGTTACGGCAAGTGACTCCGGGCGCAGCCGGCGGCCCTGGCAACGTGGGCAGCTGGTCGCGGACATGTACTGCATCATGTACTCGCGATAACCCTCGGACTTTGTCTCCTCGAGGTTCGACCGCAGGTAGGCGAAGATGCCGTGAAAGCCCGTGCGGCCGACTTCATTGGCAGGCGGTCCGTAGAGAAAAATGTCCTGCTGGGCCTTCGTGAGCTCGCTGAAGGGAAGCTTGAGGTTTACCTTGTACTTGTCGGCCGCGAGCTTGATTAGCTTGAGCAGATACTGCGAGCCCGCACCAGGACCCATAGCGCCGTCGAGCAGAGGCTTCGACCAGTCCGTGATCGTCTTGCCGGGGTCGAAGTCATAGATCGAGCCGAGCCCGTGGCACTCGGGGCAGGCGCCGTAGTTCGAGTTGAACGAGAAGCTCCGCGGCTCCAGCTTGGGTACGTTGATGCCGCAGTCCGGGCAGGCCATGGTCGAGGAGTAGAGCGTCTCGTGCTGGTCGCGGCTGGCCGCGCTCTGGATGCCGATCAGCACCAGGCCGCTGCCCATCTGCAGCGCCTTCTGCACTGACGCCTCGAGGCGGCGCGTGTCGTACTTCGGCCCGGCGTCGGCGAGCGCGGCGTTGACCAGCTCCGGGTTGGCCGGATCGGGCGGCAGCGGCTTCAGAATGATGCGATCGACGATGGCTTCAATGGTGTGGTTCTTGCGCTTTTCGAGCCGCATGCCTTCGGTGAGCTCGGTCATCTCGCCGTCGATGCGCGCGCGGAAGCCCTGCTGGTCGAGTGCTTCCAGCTCTTCGCGGAACTCGCCTTTGCGTCCGCGGACGATCGGCGCGAACACGGTGATGCGCTCGCCAGGCGCAAGCTGCACGATGCGCTCGACAATCTGCTCGGCCGACTGCCGCGTGATTGGCCGGCCGCAGTTCGGGCAGTGCGGCTGGCCGACGGAAGCATAGAGCAACCGCAAGTAATCGTAGATCTCGGTGATGGTGCCGACCGTCGAGCGCGGGCTGCGCGAGGTGGTCTTCTGCTCGATTGAGATGGCGGGCGAGAGGCCGTCGATCGCGTCCACATCAGGCCGCTCCATCTGGTCGAGGAACTGGCGCGCATAGGGCGAAAGCGTCTCGACGTAACGGCGCTGGCCCTCGGCGTAGATGGTATCGAAAGCGAGCGACGATTTGCCCGAGCCGGAGAGCCCGGTGACGACGGTCAGCGTGTTGCGCGGGATCGAGACGTTGACGTTGCGCAGGTTGTGCTGACGCGCCCCGCGGACCGTGATGTGCGTGATGCCGCCGCGGCGGGTGACGGGAATAGGAGTGGACTCAAGAACTGAACTCATAGGCGACAGGCGGCCGCGTGGACCAACATTCAGATTACCTGATTTGGTTCCTCGTACCTATCCGGGTACATGGGCCGTTTATTCACATGCGCCTCGGCCACGGTGCGCGATGGGTGCGCGACAATGGAGAAGTCTCAAATGGTGATGCGCGTGGAAGGTGTGGGTTTGGTTTCATCGATGATGTTGATCTGTGCGGTGGTCCTGTCGCTGGCCTCTGGAGTGCTGGCCGCGTATGGCCTGTGCGTGGGCATGTTCCGGGTGTTTCGCATGCATGCGTTGCAGGTAGCCGCTGCGCGCACTCCGCAATCGCAAAGCACGACGCTGGGCACGGCGCGCAACTAACCTTCTAGATTATTGCGGCGGCTTTTGTTGCTGCTGCATTTTTATCAATTGATCGTAGATCTCTTGCGGCGTTTTCACGCCATTTGGAGACTGCTGCGTGGTGGTACTGAAATCCGCCGCAGGGGTCACCGGCAGTCCCGTGCCGGGCTGCGGCGCGGGCGCGACAGGGTTCTGGGCAGAAGCGGGAGGCATGGCAGGCGCTATGGGCTGGGGCCTTCCGAACCTACGGTCCGGCGGCAGATCGTCCTCCCGACTGGCATACCGGGAGGCATTCGGATTCGGCGGTGTGACGCCTCCCTGGCGTGGGGTCAGCACCAGCTCCTCGGGCCTGCGGGCGGAGTCAAAGCGCAGCATCATATTGCTGCCCGTTCCATTCAGCAGCGCGGAGAGCACGGTCGAGGGGTCTGCCGGACCGTAGCTGCCGAAGACGCGCTCCTCGGCCACGCCCCCGGTGATCTTCATGCCGGTGACGCGTCCAATCTCCCGCAGAATCTGGTTCAGAGACGAGTTGTCCGCGTTTACCTCGAGCCGGCCCGCGCTATACGCCACCTGGGCCTGCCGAACGACATGCTCTGACGAGGCTTGCGAAGTTACAGGTGGAGCAGCACTTGCGGCCGCGGGCCGGGTAGGAGCCGTGGGTGAAAGCGCCTGTCCGTACACGCTAGCCGCGGCACTCAGCAGAACCAGAGCCAGCGTCGTCGTACCCTCATGCCTTCGGACTGACTTCTTACCCAGGAACATAGACGTTAGACGACCTTCCTGCGCCACGGTCAGTCTAACGCCTACGCGGTGTTCGCCCGATGCCGATACACTTAATAGGCACGTGAACAGGGAGCAGGAATGAAGGTTTTTGGATGGTTCGTGGCAGCCGGCCTGTTGACCGCGGGTCTGGCAGTCAGCGCACGCGCTGCCGAGGTTTGCACCACGCAGTCGCAGATGAAGCCGGGGGAGCGGGAGACGTTAGCGGCGGCCGCTTTGACGCTCGCCAAGGCGATCCAGGCCGACGATCAAGCCGCTCTGAAGAGCAAGACCATTGCGGAGTACCAGAAGGACTTCACCGGGGTCGCCAACGTGGTGAACGCCACGGCGCCGATGGTGCGCGGTGCGCAGCCGCAGGTCGAGCAGGTGTACCTGCTCGACGCCTCCACGCTGGCCAAAGCCGCGAACGGGGCCAATCCGGATGCCAGCTTCTTCTGCACGCTCAATCAGTCGCAGGCCACGGCGGAGTTCTCCATTCCGCAGCTGCCGCCGGGCCGGTATGCGTTCGCAATGGTGCGCATGGAAGAGGCCGCGCCCTGGAGACTCTCGTTCTTGATGCGGCAGGACGAGGGCAAGTGGGATCTCGCCGGGCTGTATCCAAAGGCGCTGACGGCTGCCGGCCACGATGGCGTCTGGTACTGGAAGCAGGCGCGCGCCTTTGCCGC
>CAXSDM010000050.1:0-18439 GCA_964235575.1 uncultured Acidobacteriaceae bacterium
AAGCCGTAGATCTTGCCCATCCACTCGGCGTCGCGCTTGGCGAGATAGTCGTTGACGGTGACAACGTGGACCCCGCGACTGGCGAGCGCGTTGAGGTAGGCGGCGAGCGTGGCGACTAGTGTTTTGCCTTCGCCGGTCTTCATCTCGGCGATCTTGCCCTGGTGCAGAATTGAACCACCGATCAGCTGGACATCGAAGTGGCGCATGCCGACGATGCGGCGGCCGGCCTCGCGCACGACGGCAAAGGCTTCCGGCATCAAGGCGTCGAGGGCGCTTTTTTCCGCGGCGTAGAGAACGTCCGGGTCGGTTTTGAGGTCGATGCCCTTGATGGCTTCGGCGATGCGGGCGCGGAACTCGGCAGTCTTATCGCGGAGCTGCTCGTCGGTGAGGGCTTCCATCTGGGGCTCGAGAGCGTTGACCTGGCCGACGATAGGAAGCAGGCGTTTGATGGCCCGCTCGTTCGCGGTGCCGAAGACTTTGGAAATGACGGCGTTGATCACGGGAATTCCTTTTGGGCTAGGCGCGGCAAGCAGCGCGGGAAGGTCTGGCTCAGGCGAGTGGAAAGCGGAGCAAAAACCTAGGAGCGGAAAAGCCCAGTGCAGGCGGCGACGGAGGCTGAGTCCGAAGCGGGGGGGCGCATGGTCCAGGGCTCTCGCCGGGCGGCGAGGGCAGCTGGAAGTAGACCTAGGGGAGCGAGGCGATAGACGGATTGCTCGGTGCAGGAGTTGCAGCGAACTGCGTCTGCGTTGGATTCTCGCGGCATGAGAATGCGAGCAGAGCCTCCGGAGATGGCCTGCTCGACCCAGCGCAGAGCATGCTCCTGCCGGATCTGCACCGAACAAGCGATGAGCAGGAGGAAGACGAACTGGGAGGAGCGGAGGCGCATGAGGAAAGCCATTCGACAGCCGTACTGTTCCATGGTACGCGAAGCGTCCCATAAGTGCAGTAGCGAGTTACGGATGCGTCGGGGCAGAGCGACGCGTCAGGGCGTCGATGCAGTCTTCTGACGGCTAAAGACATTCTGGATCTCGGGGTAGAACTCCTTCAGGACGTAGGAGGCTGCGTCGATGCCAAGATTGGTGGCATATTTGTCGATGAAGTTTCTGCCGGTGCGCTCGCCCTGCGGGTAGTAGAGATTGGAGATACCGGCCGAGGCGGCCGCTCCGATAACTTCGCCGGAGTTGAAGGTGTTATGGCCGGAGTCGGATCGGGTGATGAAGACGCGACCGAGGGAGTATTCGAGGCGCTTGGTGATGCTCCCGCGGGTGAGGGTGTAGAAGCGGGTGTCCTCATGGCGTACGACGGGGACGATAAATTCGACGACGTAATTCTCGATGGTCTGGTCAGCGGCGGAGTGCCAGAGATAGCGGCTGAAGCCGACGCCGCCGCGACCGAACTCCGGGGTGGCGGTAGTGACGTAACCTTCAAGCGCAACGGCGGTCGCGAGCGCGAGCGAAGAGTAGTCAAAGCTGTCTTCGCTGGCGTCAATGAATTTTTCCTTGATGGTTTGCGGCGGCAGCTTGGTGTCCGTACTCACGGTGCGGAAGTTGGGGACGATGCCGAAGAGGCGTTTGGGAGGTGCGCTGCGGGACGGGCTGCTCTGCTTGTCCTTGCTGATGGTGGAGGTCTGTGCACCTGCGGGTTCAAGAGAACTGGAGTCAACAAGGAAGGTGCCGGGCGAGTCGGGGAGCGGCTGGCTGGAACTGGACTCGGTGGCGGCAGGCTGGAAAGACACGGGCTGGAGGTCCGCGGGTTCCGGGCTCAAAGCCGGCGGCTCCAGATGGGATTGCAGTGTCTGGGCTCGGGAGGACGGACAGAGAGCGGCCGCAGCCAAGATGAGCGACGGGAGCGCTAGGCGGCCCGGCAGAGGAAAGTTTTTTTTCATTATAGTTTTAGACGGCATACAGATCCCTTGGATGTGAGGCAAAGTTGGTCGGCTTCAAAAAGCACGAGAAGGTCGTGGACACATGGACGGCGGCGACGAGAAAAGAGCGGCGGAGCGTTCCGCAAGACGAAGGATGGTAGGTTGCGTGGTGCAAGCATACTTTCCTTATCGGCAGTCTTACGAATTACTTTAGCGAATCGTGTAGAAGCGTAAACGCACGTAATCGGCGCTCCAGAAGGTGGAGGCGTCTTTCAAGTTCTGGCGGGTATCAAAAAGAGTCGGACGCAGGAGAGCGACGGTCTCGGCCAGGGCAATCTGCCGGGTGAATGGATCCGGCAAGAGGTCGAATACGCCGTTGCGGAAGGTGTGTAGCCAGCGTTCCATTCCCTCTGAGCCGCCAGGGAGCGGGGTGGGACGTGGGTGAAGAGTGATGGATTGAACCCTAAAGCCAGCGGCTTCGAGTAGCTGGCGATAGTGTTCCGGCGCGGGATAGAAGCTGGCTGCGGCAATCTCGGAATCAACCCCGTAGCGGGTTAGGACGGCAGAGAGTGCGGTGCGGATGGCCGCAATATTGCCTTGGCCGCCCATCTCGGCGACAAAGCGGCCGCCGGGGCGAAGCGCGCGATGAAGGCAGGTCAGGGCGGCGGGTTGTGAGGCGAGCGGGATCCAGTGCAGCGCCGCGTTCGAGAAGACGGCGTCAAACTCAGCGTTGTAGGAGAGCTCAGTGAGATCGGCGTGGTCGACGGCCAGGCCACGGGCGCGGGCGGCAGCGACCATCGAGGCGGAGGCGTCGACGCCGCGCAGGGAAGCTCCGGAGGCAGCCAGTTGAGCGGTGAGGGAGCCGTCTCCACAACCGGCATCAAGGATGTGTTCGCCCGATCGTGGGTCGAGCAGGTCCACGACTTCGGTGGCCATGGAAGTGACGAAGCCGCCGTTTTTGGCGTACTGCGTGCTGTTCCAGGTCTGTTTGGCGACGGTTTGGTGCATGAGAGTTCTATTGTCGCCGGTTTGCATGTTTTGGCCAGAGTACTTTGGAGTTCGATTATTTTCGCTGAGGGCTAAATTCCAGGACAAAACAGCCGATAACGAGACCAGGAGAATGCGAGTGATGTGGAGTTCCATGCCCGGCTCCCACCGCGGTCAACAAAAGGGGAACTACAGAGTTGACGCCGTTTTAATCAACAAAGTCGATACTCTTCCCTACGACGATGCCAAACCCGATTGGACTCCTGCGCCTGACTGCCCTGTTCGCGATGCCAACTCTTCCCTTTGCCGTGCAAGCGCAAGCTACTCTGCCTCAAAGCCCATATGTGCGCCTGATGCGCCAGGCCGCCGAACACGCCAAGGCCCACCATGCGCTCACTCCGGTGCTTTCGCCCGTCGATGTCTCCGTCTTGACCCCGGACCCTGTCGCTCAGGTTCCTGTCACGGCTCTGCAGCACGCGGGCATCCGTGTCATCCCGTGGACGACCAACGATCCCGACAAGATGCGCGCGATCATCCGCCTCGGCGTGGACGGGCTTATCTCTGACTACCCCGACCGTCTTCAGCAGGTCATTGCCGAAGAGCGCTCCGAGGCCGCCACATCCGAAGACAAGGCCCGCATCGCGCGTTTCGATGTCGAAGCCCATCGTGGAGGCCGCGGCCTGCGCCCGGAAAACACCTTGCCCTCCTTTGAGTCCGGCATGGACCAGGGCATCTCGACCATCGAGACCGATACCGGCGTCACGTCCGACGGTGTGTCGCTCATCTGGCATGACCAGTTTCTCAACCCGCAGTCCTGCCGGCGCGCCGACGGGAATGCGTACACCCTCGCAGACCGCGTCTACATCCACGACCTCTCCCTCTCCGACGCGCAACATACATACATCTGCGACAAGATCCATACCGGCACCCCTTTTGCCACCACCCAGCAGAACGACCTCGCGCTTTCTCCCGTTGCCGTCGCGTTTGCCGCGCGCGAAAAGCTCATCAGCCCCTACGTGCCCACCTCCGCCGAGCAACTCTTCCGCTTCATTCGCTTCTACTCCGACTTCTACCGTACTGGTCCCGGCAAGAACCACCCCGACGCCGCTCGCCGGGCACACACCGGCGACACTGTCCGCTTCAACCTCGAAACCAAGATCATTCCCGATCACCTTCCGAAAACCGTTACCGACGTCCTTGCACCGAACGTTCCCACAGATATGCTTCGCAATCACACCGCAGGCCCGCAGGCCTTTGTGGACGCCCTCTGCGGGGCCATTGAGCGCAGCCACATGGAATCCCGGTCGGACGTGCAAAGCTTCGACTTTCGCACCCTTCAGCTCGTCGAAGAGCAGCACCCCACCATTCTCACCGTCTACCTGACTGAAGACAGCCGCCTGCTTTCCTCCGAGTTCCTGCCCGAGTCGCTTCGACAATAGCTTCTCCGCGCAACACGTTCCGTTCATACAACGTTCATTCTCCCGTTACGACTCCGCAACACTCCACCCCTACCCTCGCCAGTATGCGCACATTCCTCCGTCCTGGCACCCTGGGTGCCGCCTGCCTGCTTGCCTTTCCGCTCGTGGCCGTCGCCCAATACGATAACGGCTCGCTGCTTGGTACGATCCGCGATGCCACCGGCGCGCCCATTGCCGGAGCGCAGGTCACCCTGAAGAGCATCGCCACCGGCATCACCTCGCAAGCGACAACCGGTGCCGCGGGCGATTACGAGTTTCCCACCGTGCGCGTCGGCACCTACACGGTAGGCGCCAGCGCTCCCACGTTCTCAAACGCGCTCGCCGAGAACGTCAACGTGACCGTCGGCGGCCGGCAGCGCATCGACCTTGGCCTGAAGGCTGGCGGCACGGCCACCACGGTCGAGGTTTCGGACGTCGCCCTCCAGGTCGAAACCGAAACGTCGGAGCGTGGCCAGATCATCACCAACTATCAATCGGAAGCCCTGCCCCTCGTCACGCGCAACTATTCGGACCTCCTCGGCCTCGTCACCGGCTCACGCCAGGCCCCCACCGCGGCCACGACAAGCTCCATCAATTCTTTGACCCGGGCCGGCTCGTACAACATCAACGGCGAGCGCAGCATGTTCAACAACTTCCTGCTCGACGGTCTCGACAACAACGCATACGGCGAATCCAACCAGGGCTTCGACAACCAGATCATCGCTGTTCCGCCTGACTCCGTCGCCCAGTTCCAGGTCGTCACCAACAACGAGTCCGCCGAGTACGGCCGCTCGTCCGGGGCAACGATCAACGTGGCCTCACAGGCAGGGACCAACCGCTATCACGCCACGCTCTATGAATTCCTCCGCAACACCGACCTTAACGCCACCGGCTTCTTCAAGCCCACCTCTACCGGCGGCTCCGGCATTGTCGTTCCGTTCCAGAAGCCCACCTTTAATCGCAATCAGTACGGGGTCAACTTCGGCGGCCCCATCCTGCATGACAGGCTGTTTTTCTTCCTCGATTACGAGGGCTTCCGCCAGGTCCTGAAGCCGCTCTCCGTCCTTACCCTGCCGACGTTGAACGAGCTGAACGGCATCCTCGTCTCGACGGTCCGCAACCCGCTCACCGGCACCGTTTACCCGGCCGGCAAGCCGATCCCGCAGTCCGCCATCAATCCGCTCTCCGCGCAGATTCTCTCCGCCTTCCACGCGGTTCCCGGCCTGCCCATCGCAGGCGCTCCCGGCACTGGTCTCGCGCAGTTTGACTACGCCGTTCAAGTCCCCTTCACTGACAACTCCGACAAGGGCGACCTCCGCTTCGACTACCAGCAAAACCCAGCCGCCAGCTGGTTTCTGCGCGTTTCGGACCGCAAGGAGGACGCCCTCAACGCGCCTGCCCTCCCCTTGCCGCTCGACGGCCAAACCAACGGCAAGACCCGCGTGCTCGACCAGCAGGTGGTCGCCGGTTACACTCGCCTCTTCGGTGCGAACAAAGTTCTCGACGCCCGCGTAGGCCTGTCCCGCACCAAGGCCGGCAAGTTCTCCACCTCCATCGGCAGTACATCGTTCAACATTCCCGGACTGCCCACGGATCCCAGCGTCTCCGGCGGCCTGCCCACGACCACCATCAACGGCTTCACGGGCTTTGGCCGTCAATCTACCAACCCCCAGTTCCAGAACCCCGCTCTACTCGACCCCAAGCTCAACTTCACCTTCGTCAAAGGCCGCCACTCCCTCAAGTTCGGCTACGAGTACGAGCATGTCTGGATGGCGGTCTCCGACAACAACCCGCTGTTCGGGTCGTTCACCTATGGCGGCGGCTACAGCACCTGCCCCGCGGGCACCGTTGTTCCCGGCGTGGGTACCTGCTCTGCCGCAACCGGCACCCCTGTTGGCCTCACCACCACCGCCGTTTCTGACACCTACTTTGCCGATTTCCTCTTCGGCACCACCAGCGCCTACTCTGCCGCCAACGTCTTCACGGCGCACCTTCGCCAGACCTTCAACTCCGCCTACGCACAGGACGACTGGAAAGCCACTCCTAACCTCACACTGAACCTCGGACTTCGCTGGGAGTATGGCTCTCCTTACTCGGAGGCGAACGACTATCTCTCAAACTTCAATCCCGCCACCCAGACCATCGACACCATCAACAAGTTCGCCGTGCAGGGCTCCGGGAACGGTACCGTCAACCAGCTCCAGAATGCCTCAGGGATCGAAGGCAAGACCCAGATCAACCCCGACTACACCGACTTCGCGCCCCGGCTCGGCTTCGCTTACGCGCCAGACAGCAAGACCGCCCTCCGCGGTGGCTACGGCATATCCTTTGTCCACTACACCCGCGCTGGCTCGGGAGACATTCTCGCCATCAATGCTCCCCAGGCGCTCTTCGTGGCGGTCAATCAAAACAACCTGCGGCCCACCCCCACGAATCACTGCCCCGCCGGCCCGACAGTAGCGCAAATCGGCACCTGCTACGTCTCCGCCGACCAGGGTTTTCCCACCGGCCTCACCACCACCTTTAATCCGCTTACCGACAACGTCACGTACGTTCCCCGCAATACCAAAGACTCCTACGTTAACAGCTTCTTCCTCTCCGTCCAGCGCCAGCTCTTCCGCAACACGCTGGTCGATTTAGCCTACGTCGGCAACACCGGCGTCAAGCTGCAGGGCTTCGTCAACGTGAACCAGCTCAATCCTGCCACCGGCTTCGCGCAGGCCAACCGTCCCTCTCCCAAATTCTCCGACATCACCACCGCCCTCAACGAGTTCACTTCCAACTACAACTCGCTGCAGTTCCGCTATGAGCAGCGCTTCACCGCCGGGCTCACGCTCCTGAACTCCTTCACCTGGTCTCATGCTCTCGATGAAACCAGTGCCTCGCTTGAAGGGAACACGCCCTCGGTACAAGACATCAATAACATTCGCGCCGACTATGGACAGTCCGACTACAACCTCCCACTCGCCAACACCACCTCCATCGTTTATGAGCTGCCCTTTGGCCGCGGACGCCGCTTCCTTTCCGGCTCTCACGGCCTGACCGAAACCTTGCTGGGCGGCTTTCAGCTCTCGGTCATCAACATGATGCAGTCCGGGACGCCCTTCAATCTCACCTACACCCCGTCGGCGACAAACCAGGTTTCCCCCACGATCGCGAACAGCTTCCGCGGGGCTAACCTCTATCGCCCCAACATCAATCCCGGTGTCAATCCCCGCCTCAATACTCAGGTTCCGGCCAGCGGTTATATCCAGTACGTCAACCCTGCAGCCTTCGCTCTCCCCGCTACCTCCACCACGGCTGGCGGCGTGACGACCATCCAAAGCCCGTTTGGCAACGAACCCCGCAACTACCTGCGTAACACGCCCTTCTACCAGACAGACCTGGCACTAAATAAAAAGTTTTCCACCCCGATTGAGAGTCTGAAAGTCGAGTTCCGCAGCGAGTTCTACAATCTTCTCAACCACACAAACCTCTATCTCCCGAGCACCATCGGCGGTACGAACGGCACCAACGCCAGCACAGGCGGCATCATTACCAGCACCTTCGAGCCCCGCATCATTCAATTCGGCCTGAAGATCCTCTACTAAGTCACCAAAGATCATGTTTTGAGAGCTTTGGACTTGGCAGACGATCTACCGAGAGTAGATTCGTCGTGCTATGCAGCTTACCTCGTCAGTCGGCATTCTAGCCAAGCCAGAAAGACCGGATGCTGTCCCGTCTAGCTACGGCACAGCATCCGGTACTTTGCTTTGATCTTTTACTGGTGCGCTACCGGCTGCTGCGGCGAACCAAGCACAGGCGGAATGACATTCGCCAGCGCTGCGGGTGTCTCTTCCGCGAGCGGCGAAAGCTTCTCCTCGAGCGCAATGCCAAGCACCTCGTCCATCTCCTCCACGAAATGGAGCTTCATCGTGTTCTTCAGCAGCTCCGGAAGATCAGCCAAATCCTTGCGGTTCGCTGCCGGCAGGATCGCCTCGAAGACCCCTGCGCGATGTGCCGCCAGCAGTTTCTCTTTCAGCCCGCCGATGGCCAGCACCTTACCCCGAAGCGTAATCTCGCCGGTCATGGCGATATCCCGACGCACCTTAATCTTCGTCAGCGCGCTCGCCAGGCCAGTTGCAATGGTGATGCCAGCTGACGGCCCATCCTTCGGCGTAGCGCCTTCCGGCACATGCACGTGAATGTCAATGTTTCGGTAGAAGTCCCGCGCCAACCCAAGATGGCCGGCCCGCGAACGCGTATAGCTCAGCGCCGCCTCGACCGACTCCTTCATGACGTCGCCCAACTGCCCCGTGGCCGTCATCTTGCCCTTGCCATCGAGCACCTGAACTTCGGTCTGAAGAATCGTCCCGCCCACGCTCGTCCAAGCCAGCCCCGTAACAAGCCCTATTTCGCTCTTCTGGTGCACCTCGGAATCGCGGAACCTAGCCACGCCCAGCAGACCCTCGAGCGACTCTTCGGTCACCGTCTCAGAGAACGTCTTTGCCTCGTCCGGACCATTCTGCACAATCTTCCGCGCCAGCTTCCGGCAGACGTTGCCAATCTCTCGCTCCAGGTTGCGAACCCCCGCCTCGCGCGTGTAGTAGCGGATGATCCCCTTCAGCGCCGAGTCCTCGAGCAGGATCTGCTCCGGAGTTAACCCGGTACCTTCTCGTTGTTTCTTGACTAAATACTGCTTCGCAATTTCGAGCTTCTCGACCTCGGTATATCCATGCAGACGAATGATCTCCATGCGGTCCTGGAGCGGCCCGGGAATCGTGTCCAGCACGTTAGCCGTAGCCACAAACAGCACCTGCGAGAGGTCATATTCCACATCGAGATAATGATCCTGGAACGACGTATTCTGCTCCGGATCCAAAACTTCAAGCAGCGCACTCGCAGGATCGCCACGGAAGTCCGACGCCATCTTATCCACTTCGTCCAGCAGGAATACCGGGTTCTTCGTGCCGGCCTTCTTCATCGACTGGATGATCTGCCCAGGCAGAGCCCCGATATACGTGCGCCGATGTCCACGGATTTCGGCCTCATCCCGCACCCCGCCCAGCGACATGCGTACGAATCGCCGACCCGTCGCCTTGGCGATGGACTGCCCCAGTGACGTCTTGCCTACGCCTGGAGGCCCGACAAAGCACAAGATCGATCCTTTAGGATTTTTGACGAGCTGTCGAACTGCCAGAAATTCAAGAATCCGCTCCTTGATTTTTTCAAGCCCGTAATGATCCTCGTTCAGGATTTTCTCCGCATGCTCAATCGAGCGAATCTCCTTCGAGCGCTTCTTCCACGGCACGGCCAGCAGCCAGTCCAGATAGTTGCGGCTCACCGTCGACTCAGCCGACATCGGCGGCATCGCTTCCAGCTTCTTCAACTCCAGCAGACTCTTTTCGAGCACGTCCTTCGGCATGCCAGCAGTCTCGATCTTCTTCTTCAACTCGTCGAACTCGCTCTTCTCTCCGCGGCCAAGCTCCTTCTGGATCGCCTTGATCTTTTCGTTCAGGTAGTACTCTTTTTGCGCCTTCTCCATCTGCCGCTTCACCCGGCTCTGCACGGTGCGGTCGATGTTCAGCTTCTCAATCGCCACATCAAGCACGTCGGCGATCTTTGACAGACGAATCTCGGGATCGAAAACCTCGAGCAGTTCCTGCTTCTCCTCAATTGAGAGCTGCAGATTGGCTGCGATGGTATCCGCCAGCTTGGTCGCTTCATCGCCGCGCACGCTTGCCGCCATGGTTTCGTAGTTCAAGCTTTGCTGCAGCTTCACGTACTGCTCAAACAGCGTATGCACCCGCTGCATCATGGCCTCGACCTGCGACGTCATCTCAAGCTGCGTCCGGCCCGTCCGCACCGTGGCGACGAAGAATCCGTCTTCGTCGTTCACCTCGATCGCCCGCGCCCGCTCCACACCCTCAACCAGCACTTTGATGTTGCCGTCCGGCATCTTCACGCTCTGAACGATGTTGCCGATCGTCCCCGTCTCAAAGATGTCGTCCGCGCTCGGCTCGTCGACCGACGCATCATGCTGCGTCGCGAGAAAAATCTTGCGATCTCCAGTCAAAGCCTCCTCAAGCGCACGCACGCTTGAGTCTCGCCCGACCACAAATGGTGTCATCATATGCGGAAAAATCACCATGTCCCGGATGGGCATCATGGGAAGCTTGCGAACGTCGCGGCTCAGAATTTCTTCTTGATTGGTTTTCATGGCTCTCCTGAGTTTAGACGTTCTAGCTCGAACGGGGATGCACCCGGTGCGAGGCGTTGCATTGATTGTAAGGGGAACAACGTGAGAATCGGTGGATCACAAGGATGGATCGCTACCGGACGAAAAGATTCATGCGCGCCACCGAGGCTTCTTCGCTGAACAAGCTATCCGGCCTTCTCCAGCAGCATCGGCAGCGTCAAGGCATGCTTTTTCACCATCTCCGCGGTGATCGCGAGATCTTTCACCTTTTTATTGCCGGGGACGTAGTACATCAGGTCCAGCATCAGCTCTTCAAGAATCATCCGCAGACCGCGCGCGCCCACCTTCCGCTGCAGGGCCTCCCGCGCAATCTCGCGAGCCGCATCGTCTGTAAACGTAACCTTGACGCCCTCGAACTCGAACAGCTTAATGTATTGCTTTAGAATCGCATTTTTGGGCTTGGTAAGGATCTCTATCAAAGCATACTCATCCAGCTCCTCCAGCACGCCAAGCACCGGCAACCGGCCGACGAACTCCGGGATCAGCCCATACTTCAGCAGATCCTGCGGCTCCGCTTGCCGCAGCAGTTCACCATCGCGCTGCGCCCGGATCGGCGTCACATCCGGGTCAAGTCCGTCCGGAGAGGGAACCGTCTTGAAGCCCAGGGCTTTTTTGCCTACGCGGCGGCCGATTA
Organism: uncultured Acidobacteriaceae bacterium; assembly: GCA_964235575.1. Taxonomy (GTDB): domain Bacteria; phylum Acidobacteriota; class Terriglobia; order Terriglobales; family Acidobacteriaceae; genus Edaphobacter. The sequence continues at coordinate 11,181 of CAXSDM010000050.1, forward strand.
CCTTCTCGAGCCCGACAAATGCTCCGCCACAGATAAACAAAATGTTTGTCGTGTCGACAGCCGTGAACTCCTGGTGCGGATGCTTGCGTCCGCCCTGCGGGGGAACGTTGGCTACTGTGCCCTCGAGCAGCTTGAGCAGCGCCTGCTGGACACCCTCGCCGCTTACATCGCGGGTGATCGAAGGGTTCTCATCCTTGCGGCCAATTTTGTCGATCTCGTCGATGTAAATAATGCCTTGCTGTGCCCGAACCACATCGCCCTCGGCCGCCTGCAGCAGCTTGAGGATGATGTTCTCTACATCTTCACCGACATAGCCGGCCTCGGTCAGCGTCGTCGCGTCCACAATCGCAAACGGCACGTCAAGCACTTTGGCCAGGGTCTGCGCCAATAGCGTCTTGCCCGAGCCGGTAGGACCCACCAGCAGGATGTTCGACTTTGCAAGCTCAACATCGTTGCCGCGCGTCTTGTTCATCTGAATACGCTTGTAGTGGTTATAGACTGCCACCGCCAGCTTCTTCTTGGTCTGGTCCTGGCCAATCACATACTCATCCAGAAACGCGCGCACTTCCTGGGGCTTGGGAAGATGAGCGGGGGCGGAACCGGGCGTGGTCTCGGTGCGGTCGTCTTCGAGGATCGAATTGCATACCGCCACGCACTCATCGCAGATATAGGCCCGCGGATAGTCAGAAGGGGAGCTGATGAGCTTGGCTACCGCATCCTGGGTCTTGTGGCAGAACGAGCAGCGAAGCGAGTCGTCCGAGCTCCGTGATGTTTTCATAAATAGACCAACCCCGTAAAGACCACATTGCCTGAGACTAGATGCTCAGTTTACACCCGATTCGGTTACCAGGCGGGTGGGGCAACTGTACGAACGATCACCCAAAGTAACCCCTTCGTTGTAGGTCCGCAAACCCGGTTCGGATTGCTCGGGCTTAGCTGCGCGGACGATCGATGATGTCGTCGATAATCCCGTACTCTTTGGCCTGCGGAGCTGTCATGATGAAGTCACGTTCTACGTCGCGCTCGATCTGCGCCAGCGGCTGGCCGGTGCTCTTTGCCATTAGGGTGTTAGTGATCTCGCGGATGCGCAGGATCTCGCGCGCATGAATGTCAATGTCGGTGGCCTGCCCGCTCAGTCCGCCCATGCTGGGCTGGTGAATGAGAACACGTGCATTTGGCAAGGCAAACCGCTTGCCCTTTTTGCCGGCCATCAGCAGAAACGCACCCATCGAGGCCGCCTGCCCAATGCAAAAGGTGACGACGTCGTTCTTGATGTACTGCATCGTGTCGTAGATCGCCAGACCCGCCGTGATCGAGCCGCCGGGCGAATTGATGTACATCTGGATGTCCTTTTCCGGGTCTTCGCCAGAGAGGAAAAGCATCTGCGCGATGATGACGTTCGCCACATTGTCGTCGATCGGCGTACCCAGAAAAATAATGTTGTCGCGCAACAGACGGCTATAAATGTCATACGTCCGCTCACCGCGGCTCGTCTGCTCCACTACATACGGAATCAAACCCATTTCGTTCTCCCTCTTGCCTTTAGAACCCACCGGAACGGGTGCTCCACATCTCGCCAGAGATGTGGGCTGAACCACCCACGAAACTCTACTTCGCCAACCGCTCGTACACGACCGTTCCTGTCTTTTCGCGGCGCATCTGCTCCCGCATCCGGTCCATCGTGCCATCCTCGACCATGCGCGCGCGCAGCGTGTCTAGCGGCTCCCTAGCTTGCAGCGAAGCCATCAGCAGTTCGCGCTCAAGCTCGTCCTCGCTGACCTCAATGGCCTCTATGTCCGCCAGACGATCCAAGATCAGTGATGCCTTTACCTCGGCTACAGCCTGATCGCGCTGCGCCGACCGCAGCCGGTTGAAGTCGAGCTTCCGCATGTCGTCCGAGGACATGCCCTGCTGCGCCAGCGCCCGCAATCCGCGGTCCAGCCGCGCATCGATTTGCTGCTGCACAAACGTCTCCGGAACTGGGAAACGAAACCGGGCGATCATCTCGCCCAGCATCCGGTCGCGCGCCTGGTTCTCAAGCGTGTCCTTCTTGCGTCCGCTGGCCATCTCGCGCAAATTAGTCTCAAACTGGTCCCAGTTCTCGTACTCGCCAAGCTGCTTTGCGAACTCCTCGTCCTTCTCGGGGTAAGTCTTCCGCTTGATCGCCTTCACGGTCACGTTGTACTTCACCGTCTGACCAGCAAGCTGGGGCTCGCCAAAGTCCTCGGGATACGTCACCTCAAAGGTCATCTCCTGGCCGACCTTCTGCCCGCGTAGTGCGTCCGTAAATGCCTGCAAGGTGTTCACTCCGCCCACCTCAATCAGGACATCCTCGCCGCTGATCGGCGCCGGAGCGCTTGCCGGCGGCTCTTCGCCCACCACTTGCGCCAGCGGCTGGATCTCGCCCTGAAACTGGATCTCGGCCCAGTCTCCATCGACCAGCGGACGATCCTCATTCAGCGGCTCCACAATAGCATGCTGATCCATCACACGAGCGAGCTCCGCGGCGTATTCCGCTTCGGTCAAAGCCGTGTCCGGCCGCGCGATTTCGATCGACTCATACCCCGTGACATCGATCTCCGGCTTGGTTTCAAAGGCGGCCTTGAACTGCAGCGGCTGGCCGTCGACCAGCATCAGGTTCGTCAGCTGTGGCTGCGAAACCGGCGTGAGCTGCTGTTCGTCCATCGCCTGGCGGAAGCGCGTCGACACCAGCTCGTCCAGCACCTCCTGCCGCACTTCTTTGGCGAACCTGTTCTTGATCACCGTCTCAGGAACTTTGCCAACCCGGAAGCCGGGAATGCGCGCAAGCTTCTGGTACTTCTTCAGTACGGTGCGAAACGCCTTGGAGACGGTGTCCGCGTCCACTTCAACCGCGATCTCCCGCATCAGCTCCGGATTCAGCGTAGCCTGCGGAGCAGCACCGTGATTGTGACCGCTGCCGTCCTCATTGTGAACGTGCTCATGAGCCTCGGCCTGCGCAACGTCCTGTGCATCCTGTAAGGAGACCGGCGTCTCTACCGCGTTTTCTGTCTCAAGTATGTCGTTGGAAGCCAAAGTTCAACCCTTCATGGCGAATCGAAATACCGCATTCCCACGTACGTTTCGCGCGTCCGTGCGGCCATCGCCTCCTCTTCACTCTACGGGTCATGGATAGGCAGGGTCAAACGCAGAACCCGACCTTGCCAACTGTCCGAGATTAGGGAGCAGCAATCGCAAAGATCTCCACCCGTACCTTCCACTGCAGAGACTGGCCAGGTTGTAGAATCGTAATCCCCGGGACGCTACTTCCGCCCCACTCTCGCCCGAGCGGATCGTCGAAGTTGGTCTGTGTGCCAAACGACACGTACTTTTGTCCCGCCGGGGAACTTACACGCAGCGCCTGGATGCTCGGCGAGTCGACCGACATGCGCAAGCCAAAGTGGCTCGCCGGGTCGCGCATCTCCGCCGCCGTGCCGCTATCCATGAGCGCGGGCTTGAGGTTCGTCAGCGTTACGTCCAGGCCGTCTCTTCCAAGCCGCTCCGAATGACCTTGCAGCCGTTGCACCGCGGCAGCGGGCACGCCGAATCTGCCCGAAGGAATGCCCTGCGGGGCAGCCGTAAACTCCATCTGCTCCCCGAGCGGCAGGCGCACCTCGGCTCCATCTCGATCTCCGGAGGGAATGGTAAAACGCGGGTGCCAGCCGACACCCATCGGCTCCGGCTGATCGCCCACGTTCTTCGCCGTGACCGTCAACTCGAGCGTCCTGGGTCCCAGTGTCACATCGACCGAAATGTCCGTCTTCGAAGGCCAATGCTGGTTAAAGTCGCTCGCATGAAAGGTCGCCAGCGTTACCTCTCCCTGTGGCTGCGTCGTGGTCTCCGCCGTATCGGTCGAGAGCAGCGCGAGCAGACCTCCCGAGGAGCGATTGCTGTCCACTCCATCGGACGGCACCTCAATTGCGTTGCCATGCCAGACGGTACGGATCGTCGTACCCACCGGGGTCGGCATGCCCATCAGCAGACCGCCCCAGGGAGCCTCCAGCGCTCCGTGCGCGTCGTTCACCCCGGTTCTCGCCGGAGCTGTTGCATTTACCAGGTCTTCAGCCGTCGGAGCTGCCAGCAGCTGCACCTCCCCACGCTCCGGCAGCGAGGCCGTAAGCTGCAGCACGTCCATGCCCAACCCCGGCAGCAGCGTTACCGACCGAAATTCAGCCATGTTGCTTCCCAGAGTCAGCGTGCGCGTCAGCACCAGCGGCTCGACTCCGCCGGGACGTGCAATCGAGCCAGCGGGCCCCTGCTGCTCGCCCTTAATCTGTCGCTTGAGCGTTGAAAAGCGCCCGCGCCTATGTAGGTAATAGCCCAGACTTGGCAGCGCGACAAGCGTTACGATCACCAGGAAGGGAAGAGTGCTCGACCGTCGCAGCCCGCGAGGGAACAGATGGTCCCAGCGGTGCACGAACCAGCCCTTCACCAGATTCCAATACATCACGCCGATGCGCTGCTCTTCCAAGGCACTCCCCGAACAAACCTACTCCCTCTATCGGCAGAACGCGGCAGTTCATGAGTGAAAACTGAAATTAATTTGCTGCCCGGTAACAGCAAACGCGCGGTATGTCCGCTCCGGGCTGCCCTTATACTCTTTCGAGTGCCGCCCGTCTCTACCCTGCTGCCGGTTTTATCTCCTTCGCTCGAACTCGCCCGCCAGAACATCATCGCCTGCGAGCGCTGTCCGCGGCGCGAAGCTACTGCGAAAGCATCGGCCAGGTCCGCCGCCGCGCCTACCTCGACCAAACCTACTGGGCGCGTCCTGTGCCAGGCTTTGGCGATCCGCGCGCCCGCATACTTATCCTTGGACTTGCTCCCGGAGCCCATGGCGCCAATCGCACCGGACGGGTCTTCACTGGCGACGGCTCCGGCGACTTCATGTATCCGATCCTCTACGACCTCGGCCTGGCGAACAAACCCCGCGCCGTGTCGGCCGACGACGGCCTCAAACTTCGTCACGCCTGGATCGCTTCTGTCGTCCGCTGCGCGCCGCCCAGCGATAAGCCAAGCCCGGCAGAGATCCGCGCCTGCTCCCAACATCTGCTCGCCGAACTTGACGCCCTGCTGCGCGTCGAAGTCGTCGTTTGTCTCGGTAAAATCGCCTGGGATGGGTATCTCGCGCATCTGCTCGGGACCGGAGTCATCGAGCGCCGGTCGGTGTACTGCTTCGCACATGGCGCCGAGTACCTCCTGCCCAACGGCCTTCGCCTGCTTGGCAGCTACCATCCCTCGCTGCGCAACACCAACACCGGCCGGCTCAACCGCGTCATGTTCGCCTCCGTCTTCCTGCGCGCCAAGGAACTCGCAGGCCTGGATCGCCGGCGAGTTTGAGGATGTGAGCTGTCCGAAAGCAGAACGCCCCTGCTGGCGGAAGCCAGCAGGGGCGCGGACGCTGCCGGCTAGACTGCTGTGAGTGCCAGCCCCGCCGCCTTCTCTTCCGAATCCGCAAGAATCGGTCGGTAGAACAGCTGGTTGTTGTCCAGATACACCTCAAGGAACGCCGGGCGCTCCGCAATCCCGCCCGCAATCAGGGCTTCGGAGAGCGGATCCTCGACAAATCGCTGCAGCGCCCTACGCAAAGGCCGCGCGCCGTACGTCCGGTCGCTTGCCGTTTTCTGCAGAATGTAGCGCTTGGCATCGTCGTTGACCGAGAGCGTAATCGCCTTATGCACCAGGTTAGTATTCAGCTGCTGTACGAGCAGTTCCAGGATCTGCATCAAGTCCGACTCAACCAGCGAGGTAAAGATGATGATCTCGTCCAGACGGTTGAGGAACTCCGGATTGAACGTCCGTTTCACCTCGCCGCGAACCAGCTCCTCCATCTTGTCGAGCGCCATGTTCTCGTCGCTTGACTGGAAGCCCAGCCCCTGCTGCTTCTGCAGATGCTTGGCCCCGATGTTTGAAGTCATGACGATGATCGTGTTCTTGAAGTCGACAGTGTTGCCCAGACCGTCGGTCAACTGGCCGTCCTCAAAAACCTGCAGAAGCAGATTGTAGACGTCCGGGTGCGCCTTCTCGATTTCATCGAGCAGCACGACGGAATACGGATTGCGCTTGACACGCTCGGTGAGTTGACCGCCCTCCTCGTAGCCGACGTAACCCGGAGGCGAACCGATCAGCTTTGACACCGAGTGCTTCTCCATAAACTCCGACATGTCGAACCGGATCAGCGACTTCTCCGAGCCAAACAGGAACTGCGCCAGCGTGCGCGCCATCTCCGTCTTGCCTACGCCAGTCGGCCCAAGGAACAGGAAGCTGCCAATCGGACGCGCCGGGTTCTTCAGGCCAGCCCGCGACCGCCGAATGGCCCGCGCCAGCGCTGAAATCGCCTTGTCCTGCGAAATTACGCGCTTGTGCAGCTCTTCCTCGACCCGCAGCAGCCGCTGCGTCTCCTCTTCCTTCAGAGACGTCATCGGCACCCCGGTCCAGCGGCTCACCACATCCTCGATGTCCTCGCGCGTCACAATACCCGCGCTCGAATCGTCAAGGTGATACTTGTCCCGCAGGCTGCGCAGGTTCTCCCGCTCTTTGCGCTCCTCGTCCGAGTAGAACCGCGCCTTCTCGAACTCATGGTTCGCAATCGCGTTTTCCATCCGGTGCACGATGAACTTGATCCGCTTCTGCACCTCGGTCAGCTCTTCCGGCAGGGAGGTCTGGCGCAGCTTGACGCGTGCTCCCGCTTCGTCGATGAGATCGATCGCCTTGTCCGGCAGGAACCGGTCCGGGATGTACCGGCTGGAGTGCGAGACCGAGAAGCTGATCGCATCATCGGTGTACGAGACCGCATGGAACTTCTCGTACTTCTCCTTAATGCCCATGATGATCTTGACCGCATCCTCCTCGTTCGGAGGCGGAACCTTGACCGCCTGGAACCGCCGCTCGAGCGAGCGGTCCTTCTCAATCGACTTGCGGTACTCTGCCGGAGTTGTCGCACCGATGCACTGGATCTCGCCGCGGCTTAGCGCCGGCTTCAAGATGTTCGCCGCATCGAGCGAACCCTCGGCCGAACCCGCGCCCACCAGCGTATGCAGCTCGTCGATGAACACGATGGAGTTCTGGTTCTCCATCAACTCCTTCATGATGGTCTTTAGCCGTTCTTCAAACTGCCCGCGATACTTTGTTCCGGCAACAATCAAGCTCAGGTCCAGCGCCAGCACCCGCTTGTCCGCCAGGAAGCTCGGCACCTCGCCATCCGCAATCTTCTGCGCCAAACCCTCCACGATCGCCGTCTTGCC
>CAXSDM010000051.1:0-6984 GCA_964235575.1 uncultured Acidobacteriaceae bacterium
GCCGCGATCACCTTGCGTTTCCGAGGGTCCACAGCGCCGGTGGTCGGCGTAGCTTTCGGAGCCTTGCCTTTATGCGGCCGCGTACTCGCCTGCCGATGTTTTTTCCCTAACCGCTTCGCCGCCTTCTTCGCCGCCATCCGCCTGCCTCATCCCCGCGCCAAGTCGCACTCTCCATTATAAGGAGTGATGCCAAAGCCCAGGTCCGATTCGCATTGACACTTGTATCGTTACACGATACAAACTAACTGTGATTCTGTCGTTCAGGCACGCCGGGCTGGAAAAGTTCTTTACCACAGGATCGAAAGCCGGCATCCAGCCCGCCCATGCCAGCAAGCTGACGGTGCAGCTCATCACGCTGGACGACGCGGAAGGTCCAGCAACCATGAATCTGCCCGGATGGAACCTTCAGCCACTCCAAGGCGAACTCGCTGGTCATTGGTCCGTGAAGGTCAACGGAAACTGGAGAGTGACCTTCTGCTTCGAAGGAGAAGATGTAATCCTCGTGGACTATCGCGATTACCACTGAACAAGGAGACAATCATGGAGATGTACAACCCACCTCACCCCGGCCGCGTCCTCAAGGACGCGCTGGAGGGGATGCCGATAACGGTCACGGAGTTTGCCGCCCACATCGGCGTCTCCCGCGTTCAACTCTCGCGCGTCGTCAACTGCCGAGCCGCTATCACACCCGAGCTTTCCATCAGGCTGAGCGAAGCCTTCGGTCAGAAGCAGCCAAATATCTGGTTCAAAATGCAAAACAAACACGACTTCTGGCAAGCCGCCCACGCCAGACGCAAAAAGGTACGGCCTTTGAAGCTGCCAAAAGCCGCCTGATCAAGCTGCGGAGCAAGGCACAAGGATCTTTGATCCGCATCAAGACAACACCTTGGGTACACGATTCTGCGAGAGGGTGGTGTTTCGCTCTACAGTGATCGGTCGTATTTTGACGAGGATGTCACGACCTTACTAGGAAGTGGCTATAATGCCCGCACGATGGACTGCGCAACCTGGCGCTCTGAGGCGGCCATGCATGCAAACCTGCGCAAAGTATTCTTCTTCCCTGACTATTACGGGAACAATCTGAACGCGCTTAGTGATGTGGTGGGCGACTTAGCGATTCCCGACATAGGTGGCTTAGTCTTAGTTCTCCTCGCCTACGATAAGTTCGCAAGTAGCGACTTATGCTCGCTGAAGCGGTCTTAGATATTTTGTCGAGAGCCTCGCATTGTTTTCTTTTGAACGGCAAGCGTCTCTTGATGCTGGTACAAAGCGATGATCCTAGGCTGAGCTTCCCCAAACTCGGTGGACGTACACCCCAGTGGAACCGTCGTGAGTGGCTATTACGGAATCGCGGACTCTGATCTTCCTTTGTTACGCCTTTTCTTCGCTAAGTGAGCGATACACGGCATATCATCACTACAGTGTCCGCCGCCCCGCCCATCCCGCAGCAAACCCCACCCCGCCCCAAACTTCCCACGCTCCACGACTTCTTCTCCTCCACCGGCCTGCTCTCCCGCTCCTCCCTCGCCTACGAGCACCGCCCCGGCCAATCCGAGATGGCCCAGGCCGTTGAGTCCGCCCTCAACGACAAACGCCACCTCGTCGTCGAAGCCGGCACCGGCACCGGCAAGACCCTCGCTTACCTCCTGCCCGCGCTCCGCTTCGCCCGCCAGCAAGGTCAGCGTGTCATCGTCTCCACCGGCACCAAGAACCTTCAGGAGCAGCTCTACTTCAAAGACATTCCCTTCCTTGAATCTCTGCTCGGCGACGCCTACGGTCCTCTTCGCGTCTGCTACATGAAGGGCCGCGCCAACTATCTCTGCCGCCACAAGCTCTACGCTCTCCGCGACTCGCCACTGCTCTCCGGCCTCGAGGAGATCGAGCAGTTCCACCACATCTCCACCTGGGAGCGCACTACGCCCAACGGCGACCGTGCCGAGCTTCAGCACATTCCCGAACACTCCGCCCTCTGGAACAAGCTCGACGCCCGCAGCGAAGCCTGCCTCGGCACCTCTTGCCCCGACTGGGAAAACTGCTTCGTCACCCAGATGCGCCGCCGCGCCCTTGACTCTGACCTCATCATCGTCAACCACCACCTCTTCTTCGCCGACCTCAACATCAAGCAGCAGGCCGGCCTTGCTCCCGACGCCGGCATTCTCCCCGAGGCCGCCGCCGTCATCTTCGACGAAGCCCACGAGCTCGAAGACATTGCCTCCAACTACTTCGGCATCGGCCTAACGCACGCCCGCTTCGACGAACTCACCCGCGACGTGGAAATCCTCCTGCGCGCCAAACAAGCCTCCTCGAGCGCCATCGAGTCTGCATGCGCCATCCTCAAAGATCGCGCTCGCATGTTCTTCGCAGCGCTGCCGACGGAAGGTCCGCAACTTGGGAGAATGCCCTTCGACCACACTCAGCGCGAGACCTTCCTCGAGTCCGACGGCGATCTTTATCTCGGCGTCGCCAACGCCCTCCAGCGCCTCGAAGGCGAGCTCGACCGCGTCAAGAACGTCGACGAAACCAAGGGCCTGCTTAAGCGCACCCAGGACATCCGCTTGCACCTGAAGTTCCTCCTCGAGTCCGACGACCCGAACACCGTCTTCTGGATCGAGCGCCGCGCCACGCAGGGCGTCCGCAATCTGGCCCGTGGACCCTCGCAGCCGCATTTTCACACCCAGCTCCAAGCCACCCCCATTGACGTTTCCACCCTGCTCACGCCCACGCTTTTCGACGCCTACCCCACTGTCATCCTCACCTCCGCGACCCTCACGGTTGCGGCTTCTTTCGCCCACATCACCCGTCGCCTTGGACTCGCTTCCACCCGCGAGCTCATCGTCCCCAGCCATTTCAACTACGAGAAACAAGCCCTCCTCTACCTGCCCCCACGCATGCCCGACCCGCGCGAGCCCGACTTCCTGACCCACGCCGCCGATCATGTCCGCCAGGTCCTCACTCTTACTCAGGGCCGCGCCTTCTGCCTCTTCACCTCTTACGCCGCCATGCGTGCCCTCCACGACCGCATGCTGCAGGAACTCCCATACCCTCTGCTGCTCCACGGGACCGCTCCTCGCCACGTGCTTCTCCAGCAGTTCCGCGACACCCCCAACGCCGTCCTATTCGGCACCTCTTCCTTCTGGCAGGGCGTCGACGTCCAGGGCGAGCAGCTCTCCTGCGTCATCATCGACCGGCTCCCCTTCGCCGTCCCCACCGACCCCGTCGTGAAGGCGCGCATGCAGGCCATCGAGGCCGCCGGAGGCAAGCCCTTCTTCGACCTCCAGGTCCCCGCCGCCGTCATAGCCCTCAAGCAAGGCTTCGGCCGCCTCATCCGTTCGCTCTCAGACCGCGGCGTCCTCGTCCTGCTCGACCCCCGTATCCAGCGCCAGCGCTACGGCCGCATCTTCCTCGACTCACTGCCACCTTACCGCCTCACTCAGTCCATTGAGGATGTAGAGGAATTTTTCACTCCTTGAACAAGACGCAGCAATCGAAACACGCAGAGGGCTCTCCCTCACCGCCCGACCATCACCCCCGCCGTCAACGGCAAACTGGCCACCGAGTCCCCCACACTCACCGTAAACTTCTCCGACCCAATCACCCATCTCCCCGCACCCACATCCCAGTACGCAAACGCCCGCATGTCCAGCGGAATCGTCACATGCCGCGTCTCTCCCGGCGCCAGCTCCACTCGTGCGAACCCCTTTAGCTCATGCACCGGCCGCGGCACCTTCGGCGCGTCCTCCCCCACGTACAGCTGCGCCACTTCCGCCCCCTTGCGCTTGCCGGTATTGGTCACATCGAATGTAGCCGTCCCCTTTACCCCCTCACCCGCGCCCGTAGCCAATACCTTCAGATTCGCAAACTTGAACGTTGTATACGACAGTCCATACCCAAACGGAAACAGCGGCTGCACCCCGTTCTTCTCGTATCCCCGGTACCCGACAAAGATCCCTTCCTTGTACTCCACCCGCCGCGTATCGCCCTCCGGATAGTAGTTCGCAAACGTCGGATTGTCCTTTACCCGCCTCTCAAACGTAGCCGGCAGATGCCCTGAAGGGTTCACATCGCCAAACAAGATCTCCGCTAGCGCCGTGCCTCCAGCCTGCCCCGCATACCACGTCTCAAGTAGCGCCGGCACCCGGTCCAGCCAGCCCGCCGAGTCCACGTTCCCGCCCGAAGTCACCGTCACCACCGTCTTCGGATTCGCCGCCGCTACCTCGCGGATCATCTCCGCCTCGCCAAACGGCAGCTCAAACGTCCGGTCCCCACCCTCGCTCTCACTCTCCTGCTGGAAGCCCGCCGCGATCACTACCGCGTCCGCCCGCTTCGCCATCTGCACCGCCAGCGGGTTCACCACCTTGTTCTCCGCCACGATCGCAAACTTTAGATGCCCGCCCACCGCACCGGTCTGCCACTCCTCGACCACCACTTTATGCGGACCGGCCGTCAACTCCAACGTCACATGTGGCTGAAACGCTCGCACCAGCCGCCAGTCATCAATTACCTGCTTGCCGTCCACAAACACTCGGTTTCCCGAGCCCTCTCCGGATGCTTCCAGTGCCACAATGTACCGGCCAGCCGCCGAAGCGTCGTAATACCCCGTAAACCGATGTGATACCTGCTTATCTGGCGTCGAGAAGATCACCGCCATCGCACTCTCCAGATCGCCGATGACGTCCTTGATGTTCATCCCGGACAATCCGATCTGCGGCACCACCGACGACCCCGCTGGCTGGCCTTTCAGGTCCTTGTTGCCGAACGTCTCGAGCGTCACGCCTTCCTTGCCTCCCGTGGCCGCGGTCGTCATCTTCGTCTCGCCAGCCAGGTGTGCCAGGGAAGGCACGCCCGCGTCAAAGAGCACCGTCGTTCCTGGCCCAACCTTCGCCGCAATCCCCTCATACGCACTCACCAGATGGAACGGCACCACGCCGGCACTTCCGCCGCCCACCGGCACCCCGGGGTACGCGTCCGGCCCCACCAGGAGAATCGTCTTCACCTTGGTCCGGTCGAGTGGCAGCAGGTTGCCGGAGTTCTTCAGCAGCACCGCACCCTCGCGCGCGGAGTCGAGCGCCGCCGCCGTGTTCCGCTGATCCAGATACGTGATCGAGGTACCCCGCTGATCCCGGTCCAGCCAACCATAACTCATCGCCAGCGATAGCAGATGACGCACCTTCTCATCGATCGTTGTCTCCTTCACCGTGCCGGCCTGGATCGCCGGCAGCAGGTTCTTCGCATTCATGAACTTGCCCGATGGCTCCTCGATGTCCAGGCCGCCGTTCGCCGCACCCACCGCGTCATAGGTCGCGTCCCAGTCCGACATCAGCACACCCTGGAAACCCCAGTCCTTGCGCAGGACCTCGATGTTGAAGTGCGGGTTTTCCGTCGCATGCTTCCCGTCGATCAGGTTGTACGAGTCCATCACCGCGCCCACGTGGCCCTGCTTCACCGCCGCCTCAAACGCCGGCAAATAAATCTCCCGCGCCGTCCGCTCATCCATCACCGTGTTCGAGTCATGCCGCAGATACTCCGAGTTGTTCCCTAGGAAGTGCTTCACCGTCGCGCTCACGCCCTGCGCCTGCATCCCCGTGATGTACCCCGTGGCGATCTGCCCGGCGAGAAACGGATCCTCACCGAAGTACTCGAAGTTGCGCCCATTGCGCGGCGACCGATAGATGTTCACTCCTGGCCCCAGCATGTAGTGCACCCCGCGCGCCCGCGCATCCCTGCCGATGCCTGCACCCACACGCGCCGCCAGCTCGCGATCCCAACTCGCCGCCAGACCGACACCCGCCGCATACGTCGTCGACGGAAACCCGGAGTTCGACCGGGTTCCGTACGGCCCATCCGACATCTGGATCTCCGGAATCTTCAACTCCGGTATCGCCCGTATCCCAAAGCCGGTGCCGCCGATATACGCCAGCTTCTGTTCGAGCGTCATCTGCTTCACCAATGCATCGACCCGCGCCTGCTCCGCCGTACTCAGTCCATGCGGCGCCTGCGCCTGCACCCGCCCCGAAAACAGAACCGCGCACGCCAACCCCAAAACTGCAAAGCTGGAAAGGCCAAACCCGGCACAAAAGCGATCTCGCAAAACTTTAGCTGTCATAACAAATGGTCCTCTTGGTCGAGCGCAATTCTAACCATGTAGCTATACCGTTGTCCTGTCCCGCTCAGGCAGCGTTATCCTCACAAAGGGGAAGACACACGCATGGGCCGCAATCTCTACATCCTCGCCGCAACCCTCTTCTTTTTTTGTCTGGTCGCGCTCGTCCTGTCGTTCACCAACATCGCCCAGCAGCCCGGCTCCCCCGGCGATGTCGCCCTCTGGCAAACCATGTCCATCGCCTTCTTCGTCCTCTCGCTTATGGCCACCCTCGCCGGAACCCTTTCCCTGCTCTTCGGACAGGCAGAGCGCCGCGCCGAGGAGCATCGCCGCGCTCGTCGCCGCCCCTGACTCGCCCGCCAAACCGTGTCAACCCCCAAACTGCTCCAAACCCCCGTCAATCCTGCTCAAAGCCCCTGTCATACTTCCCCTATCGGCTCCGGTATACTTAACTTGAGTGGAAAAGTGGCTGCGGCGGTCACGCCCGCGGCCTTTTTGTATGTTGTTCAGCTAAGTCGCTTGTTATGAATACTTTGATCCTAAGTGTTTTGAATTGAATACTTTAGATAAGACCAATTGCGTAAGTTCTTGCTAGTCAATACTTTAGGTACCCCCCCCCCCCGGGGGGGAGTACCTCCACAGAAAGGATCAGCACCGATGTACGAAGTCACCGTTGAAGCCGGGTTCTCCTCCGGACACTACCTCCGCAACTACCGGGGCAAGTGCGAGAATCCTCATGGCCACAACTACAAAGTCTTCGTCACCCTGATCGGCGCCGACCTCGATGAAGCCGGCCTCCTGCTCGACTTCAAGCTCCTCAAGCAGGTCATGCGTCCCGTCGTCGACTACCTCGACCACCAGATGATCAACGACCTCAAGCCCTT
>CAXSDM010000051.1:7084-18397 GCA_964235575.1 uncultured Acidobacteriaceae bacterium
CCCTGCATCTTCGTCCGCTTCGCCGGCTGCAACCTGCGCTGCGCCTGGTGCGACTCCGAGTACACCTTTACCGGCGGCCAGCCGTTCACTCAGGCCGAGGTCCTCGCCCAGATCGAAGCCCTTGCCCACTGCAAACTCGTCGAGTTCACCGGCGGCGAGCCCATGCTCCAGGCCAAAGAGCTCCTGCCGCTAATGGACGAACTGCTCGCCCGCGGCTACACCCTCATGATGGAGACCAGCGGAGAGCGGCCCCTCGACCAGGTCCCGAAAGCCGTCCACAAGATCGTGGATGTCAAGTGCCCCGGAGCCGGCGCCGCCGCCAACAGCTTCCGCCTCTCGAATCTCGAAGCCCTCACCCCGAACGACGAGGTCAAATTCGTCCTTAGCCACCGCGAAGACTACGACTTTGCCCTGCGCTTCCTCGCCGAACATAACCTCCGCACCCGCGTAGGCGGCGTTCTCTTCAGCCCCGCCTTCTCGAAGGCGCCCAGCCCCTTCCGCACCACCGAGAATGCCACGCTCGACCCGCGCACCCTCGTCGAGTGGATGATGCAGGACGGCGTGGACGCCAGGCTCTCGCTTCAAATTCACAAGTTCATCTGGGAACCGCTGAAGAAGGGCGTCTGACGATGCTCACTCGCATGATCCGAGCCGTCGTCATCACCGCGTTCGAACCTGATACCGGCCCCATTCCCGGCGAGTTCCACCACTGGCGCGAGCGCGAACAGCTCACCGAGCGGCTAGCCTTCCCCGCAGGCTACCGCCCGCTCCATCTCAGCGAAACCGGCATCCTCGGCATTGTCACCGGCGTCGGAGTCTCTCGCGCTGCGGCTTCCGTCATGGCGCTCGGCCTCGACCCACGCTTCGACCTCACTGAGGCCCACATCCTCATCTCCGGCATAGGTGGCATCAATCCTGCCCGCGGTTCGCTCGGCTCAGTCGTCCTGCCCGAGTACATCGTCGACGGCACGCTCGCGCATGAGCTTGACGCTCGCGAGATCCCAACCAACTGGCCGGACGGCTTCGTCCCGATCGGCAAGTCAACGCCCTACGAGCAGCCACTCGCCCACCGCTTCAACGGCGACGACGGCATCGTCTTCCAACTCAACCCCGATCTCATCGCCCGAGCCTGCGAACTCACTCGCGCTACCGAGCTTCTCGACACGCCGGAGATGGCCGCACGTCGCCAGCAGTTCGCACCTGCTGAAACGGCGCACCAGCCGCCTGGCGTTCTGCGCGGCGACGAGCTAGCCTCTTCCACCTTCTGGCACGGCAGGCTGCTCAGCCAGCGCGCCCGCGCCTGGGTGGACTATCAGACTGAAGGCCGCGGCAGCTACGCCCTCACCGCTATGGAAGACCACGGCATTCTACAATCGCTCCGGTTCCTCGTGAACGCCGGCCGCGTCGATTTCAATCGCATTTTGATCGTCCGTGCCGCCTCCAACTTCGATCAGCAGCGCCTTGGCATCTCTGCCGCCGAGAGCCTTGCTGAGACCAAAGTCGCCACTTACTCCGCCTACCTGCCCGCGCTTGAGAATGCCTGGCGCGTCGGCCGAGCTATCTTAAGCGTGCTTGTGGACCAGGCACGAAGGGCATAGCGTCCGGCGAGAAGTAGGTTGCGCTCAGGGTCCAAGTGCAACGGATCCCGTCGAGCTGCTGCTGGTAACAGTCCGGCGGCGATCGCCGCCGGACTCAGGAAGAACGAGCGATTCGGAAGAGCAATTGCTTTAGACACTCGCCTCAGCTCGTGCGACCTCATTCTCCGCGTCTTTGGCCGCTTTCAGCTCCGCAATCTGCTGCTTCTTCAGTTCAGCGGCATTCCGGCCAAGTTCATCTTCGAGCTTCTCCGTCGTGTACGTCTCGATCGTGTCGCCCGCGCGAATGTCCTTGTGTCCGGCAAGATCGATACCGCACTCGACGCCGTCACGCACCTCGGACACATCGTCCTTCATGCGTTTCAGCGAGCTGATCTTGCCCTTCCAGATCTCCGCGCCATCCCGCATCAGGCGTGCCTGCGAGTTGCGCTTGATCACGCCATCGAGCACACGGCATCCGGCAATCTGCCCGACCTTGGTGATCTTGAAGACCTGCAGCACCTCGGCGCGGCCGGCATAGTTCTCCTTGAACACCGGCTCGAGCAGCCCGTACATGGCCTTGGTAATCTCGTCGCGAAGCTCGTAGATGATCGAGTGCAGCCGGATCTCCACGTTCTCGCGCGCCGCGACTTCGGCCGAGTTGCGGTCCGGGCGCACATTGAACCCGATGATGATCGCGTTTGAAGCCGACGCCAGGAGTACGTCCGACTCTGTAATCGCTCCCACACCGGAATGCAGCACGCGTACCCGCACCTTCTCGGTCGACATGTGCGACAGATCCTCGGCGATGACCTCGACCGAACCCTGCACGTCGCCCTTGACGATGACGTTGAGGTCCTTGACGCCGGCCTGCTTGATCTGTTCGGCCAGGCCTTCGAGCGACACCCGCGAGCTCTTCGCCAGCTGTGCCTCGCGCTCCTTCATCTTGCGATACTGTGCGATGCCCTTGGCCTTGTCGCGGTCCGCCATGACCAGGAAGGTATCGCCGGCATCGGGCATTCCTTCGAGGCCGAGAATTTCGACCGGAGTCGAAGGTCCAGCCTCGGTGATCGAGCGTCCGCGGTCATCGAACATGGCGCGGATCTTGCCGAAGGTGTTGCCGACGATGTAGCTGTCGCCCGTCTTCAGCGTACCGTTCTGCACCAGGATCGAAGCTACAGCACCGCGTCCGCGATCGAGTTTAGCTTCGATCACCGTACCGACCGCCGGCCGCTCCGGCTGCGCCTTCTGCTCGTTCGTATCGGCGATGTAGCAGATCATCTCTTCGAGGCCATCGAGGTTGGTCTTCTTCTTCGCGGATACCTCGACGAACTCGGTGTCGCCGCCCAGAGCCACGGCCTGCACACCGCGCGATGCAAGCTGCTGCATCACCTTCGACGGATTGGCCTCCGGCTTGTCGATCTTGTTGACCGCGACGATGATCGGCACCTTCGCCGCACGCGCATGGTCGATCGCCTCGATCGTTTGCGGCATCACGCCATCATCGGCAGCAACGACGATGACGACGATATCTGTCACCTTGGCTCCGCGTGCACGCATGCGTGTGAAGGCCTCGTGACCCGGAGTATCGAGGAAGACGATCTCGCGTCCGAACGCCGGCGAGCCTGGCTTGGTGATCTTCACCTTGTAGGCGCCGATGTGCTGCGTGATGCCTCCCGCCTCGCCGCTCGCGACGTCGACAACGTCAGCGTCGGTTGAACGAATGGCGTCGAGCAGCGACGTCTTACCGTGATCGACGTGGCCCATGACCGTAACTACCGGCGAGCGCACCACCTCGACCATGTCGGTCGTATCTTCGAGCAATCCTTCGATTGCCTCATTCTCAAGCTGCTCTTCGACCGAGATGACCGACGCATCCGCGCCGAACTGGCGCGCAACGTCCTTCACCAGCTCGCCGTCGAGCGACTGATTGACCGTCACCAGCACACCCTTCATCAGCAGCACGGCGATCAGGTCCTTGCCTCTGACGTCCAACTTCTCGGCCAGATCCTTCACGCTGATGCCTTCGGTCACCGTAATCGTCTTGGTGATTGGCATCGGCTCGCGCGACATCTGCACGCCGCCATAGCGCGGTGGCGGCTGGAAGCCCTTCATCGGGCCTTCCTTCACCTTCTCGTAGCGCTGGCCACCACGGCGTTGGCCGGGACGTGCCGGACGCATGCCAGCCGGTGGACCACCCTCCGGAGCTCCAGGCGCACCACCAGGACCGCCCGGACGCGGTGGAAATCCAGGTCGGGCAGGAAAGCCGGGACGTGCACCCGGGGTAAAGCCCGGACGGGGCGCGCCACCAGGACCACCCGGTCCACCACCCGGCATCGGGCGGGTCGGATGCATAGGCCGACGCGCACCCGGCGCGCCGGGCGCACTGCTCATGGGAGGACGAGATCCAGGCGCGCCGCCCGGCCCACTGCCGGGAAAACCCGGTCGCGGCCGCTCGAAGATTGGACGCCCGCGCGGCGGCGCTCCAGGAGCAGGCGCCGGAGCCGTATAGATGGGCCGTGGACCCGTCTGCGGCATGATCACGCGGCGCGGCGCCGGAGCAGCCACAACGGGCGCAGCCTCTACCGGTGCAGGAGCCGCTTCGGCCACAGGTTCTGGCGCAACCGGCTCAGGAGGAGGAGGCGGAGGCGGGGCAGGAGGACGAGGCGGATTGGTGATGACCACACGGGCCGGAGCCGCCACAACGACCGGAGCCTTGGACGGAGCTTTCCCCAGGACGCTTGGAGAAGGCGGAGTGATGGTCACATGCGGCCGGTTCGCCCCCGTATTGGCGGGAGGACGCGCACCTGGATTGACTCCCGGACGAACCGCAGGAGTGGCCGGCGGCGGCGCTACGATCCGCGCACCCTGATTCGGGAGGGGCACGATGCGGCGTGGAGCTGGAGTTGCTGGAGTGCTGGCAACAGGAGCCGGCGCAGGCGTCGCGGCCTGCGTGGCTGGGACCGCCTGGGCCACCACGGCCGATGGCGCCTCTGCGGGCGCAACGGGAGCAGGCACGGCCACCACTGCCGTGGGTACGGGGGCGGGCTTGGGTGCTGTGGAAGTTGCAGCGGGAGTCGCCGCTACAGGAGGTTGAGGCGGCGGAGTAACTGTGGGAGCAGACACCACCGGCCGCGCTGCAGGAGCTACCGTCACCGGCCGAGCGACAAAGGCCGCCGGACGCGCAGCCGGAGCTGCAGCCACCTGAGCCGTGCGAGGAGGTACAACGGCCGGGGCCTGCCCGCCAGGCCCACCGTTCTGGGCAGCCTTCCGCTCGAGAATCGCGCGCATCGCGTCCCCGGGCTTCGAGGCATTCGACAGATCGAACTTCGGCCGGTTGTCCGGCGCCTGGCCCCGGGCCGAGACCCCGGACCGATCGCCCTTGAAGTACGCACGCACACGCGTGGCCTGATCCTCGTCAATCGAGGAGGAGTGCGTCTTGCCGGAGACGCCAATCGCCTCCAGCGCATCGAGAATCGGCCTGCTCTTCACTTCCAGTTCGCGTGCCAGATCGTTGATTCTAACTTTGGTCATCCGTCCCTTTGTCTTCCCGTTCAATCCGCTTAGCCGTTCATACACGCCTCGTTTGAAGGAGAAGTAACTGCTCTTGGTTATTATCTCTGAAATCGCCGAATACGCAGCAAATACCGCATGCGATCGGCCTAGCCACGGTGATGATCGTCCGCATCGACGGTCTCGTCCGACACTTCCTGGCTGTCGGCTACCAGGCTGTCGATCGTGTCGTTGTCGAGCTCGATGCCTTCCTCGCGGCGATCGGCCTCGTCGTTCGCGTCCGAGGCCGACTCCGCCTCCTCCGCATCGACCACATCCTCGGTCGACATGCTGTTCAGCTCAACCGGCGGCTCGCCAGCCGCGGCGGCCTCGGCAAGAATCTCTTCGGGGGTCTTGGCCATCGATGTTCTCTCCTGTTCCTCAATCGGTCCGTCCGTGCTCGTTTCAATCACAGCCAGGGGAACCGGGCGGTCTTCGCCCTCCTCGTACTGGCCAAAGTAATGGCGTACTGCAACCGAAATCTTTCCAACGGACTTCTCGCCGATGCCCGGCACTTCGCCCAGCTCCTCGGCCGTCATGTCGGCCAGCGCTTCGACCGTCGTAATGCCGGCCGCAATCAGCTTCTCGAGCACCGCCTCGCCCAGCTCAGACACCTGCTCGATCGGCGTCGACGGCCCGCCGGACATGGCCTGCATCTGCTGCTCGACCTCTTGGCGCTTCTCTTCCTCGCTCTTAATGTCGATCTTCCAGTTCAGCAGCTTGGCCGCGAGCCGCACATTCTGGCCCTTTTTGCCGATGGCGAGCGACAGCTGGGTATCGTCGACGATGACCTCGATCTGCTTCTCGTCCAGGTCTGTAATCGAGACCCGCGCCACCTTGGCCGGCTGCAACGCCTTCTCGGCAAAGGTCGTAATCTCCTCCGAGTACTCGATAATGTCGATCTTCTCGCCGCGCAGCTCGCGAATGATCGACTGCACCCGCATGCCCTTCATGCCGACGCACGCGCCCACTGGGTCGACATCCTTGTCGCGGCTCATCACGGCAATCTTGGTGCGTTCTCCGGCTTCCCGCGCAATCGCCCGGATCGACACGGTGCCATCATAAATCTCCGGAACCTCGGACTGGAACAGGTTCTGTACCAGCGCCGGCGCCGCTCGCGACACGATCACCTGCGGACCCTTGGCCGCGCGGTCTACACGCAACAGCACGACGCGCACCCGCTCGCCCACCGCGAACTGCTCGAGCCGCGACTGCTCGCGCTTCGGCATCCGCGCCTCCGCCTTGCCCAGGTCGAAGATCACGTCCATCGGCTCCAGCCGCTTTACCGTCGCATTCAGTACCTCGCCCGCGCGGTGGTTGTACTCGTTGAACACCGTGTCGCGCTCAGCCTCACGCACCTTCTGGAAAATGACCTGCTTGGCCATCTGCGCGGCGATACGGCCCAGCGGAGACGTGTCCTTATAGAAGCGCAGCTCGCCGCCCACCTCGACCTCGGGCGCCATCTCCCGCGCCGCATCGAGCGTCAGCTCATTAGCCTCGTCGGTGACCAGCTCCGGCGTCTCCACTACCGTCTTGAACACGTACGCCCGAATCTCTCCGGACTCGCGATCCATCTCCGCGCGCATGTTCTCCTGCGTCTTGTAGTACTTGCGCGTCGCGAGCGCGATCGCATCCTCGATCGCCGAAACGACAATCTCGGGCTCGATGCCCTTTTCGCGGCTCAACACTTCAATCGACTGGTACAGCGGACTTGCCATAGTGAGTTCTCAGTTCTTCGTAAATTTCAAAGTTACCGTTGCTAAATCTCTGCAATCAGGTTCGCCTTCTCCACATTCGCCAAAGGCACCGCAATCACCTGTTCCGCCGCGCCCGCCTTCCGCGCCTTGCCCTTTTGTTTCACGGCTCCTAAATCCACCGTCAGTGTGCCGTCCTGAAATGCCTTCAATCTCCCTTGAAAGTGCCGGTTCGCATCGATGGCCGTAAACGTCTGCAGCTTGATCAGTCCGCCGGTAAAGCGTATAAAGTCCGCCGGCCGGGACAGCTTCCGCTCGAGGCCGGGCGACGAGACCTCGAGCGTGTATTCCGCGCCCGGCACCAGATCTTCGACATCGAGTACCGTCCCAAAGTCCCGCGTAAAGACCTCGCAGTCCTCATGCGTCACGCCCGAAAGCATCTCCGCCGGCACGCCCTTCGGCAGCTCGGAATCCTCCCTGGCCGCCAGCTCGGCGAGCCGGGCCCGACCTGCCTCATCCTTCTCGATGAACACCCGCAGCGTCCGGTGCTTGGCTCCTCCCGAAAACTCCAGATCGACGATCTCGAGCGAGTGCGACGCCGCGACACGCTCCGCGAGTGCTCGAATTTGGTCAATCTGTAGCGCCATAGAACCCGGTAACGCAAAAAACCTTCAGAGCAAATAAAAAGTGGGCTCTCGCCCACTCATCGTTTCCGCCGCCTGGCCTAACCTCAAACCAGTCCCGGTATCCTCACGGGTTTGTCGTACCAACGGAACAACTTCGTCTGCAATTCAAAGTCTACGGCGAATCGCATGAAAACTCAAGCAGGCAAGCCTGCGCACGACCCACTTCAGCTCGACCTGGCGCATCGCTCTACCGGGAGCTTATTGCTTGTCCATTTCCACATCGATCGTGAACTGGACATCGTTTCCGATCATCGCAGGACCGTACTTCGACCCGAAGTTGAAGTCGGGGCGATGAAGTGTGCCGGTAGCGGAAAAGCCGCTGCGTACTAGGCCCTTGGCATCGGTCTGCGGCGGCGCAGGGCCGTCGAGTGCCAGCGTCACCGGCTTGGTCACCCCATTCATCGTCAGGTCGCCCGTCAAGGTCAGCTTCCCGCCACTGCTGGCTACAGAGGTCGACTTGAACGTAATTGTCGGGTATTTCTGCACGTCGAAGAACTCCGCGGTCTGCAGATGCTTATCGCGCGCCTCTTCGTTGGTGTTGATGGTACTTGTGTTCACCGACGCCTCAACGGAAGACTTGGTCATGTCCTTCTCGTCCAGCTTGATGATGCCGGACGGCTTCGAGAACGTGCCGTGCACATTTGAAACACCGAGATGCCGCACCTTGAACTCGACGCCCGAGTGCACCGGATCAATCTTCCAGGTGGACACCTGGCCCGAAGCGGCCAGCGTAGCTCCCATCAAAAGCACTGCGGAAGAGAGTTTGTTGATCAGGCGCAAGTCGTACCTCGTTCTTGAAGCAAGGATGCGGAAATTTTACAGCGTCGAACGACGCTTGTCATAGCCCTCCAAGCAAAACATCTGTCGCGCCTGCGGTACTCTGGAGGCGTCGCCGCGTCAAAGGAGTCGGCTCAGCATGGGTCTTCGATGTCTCCTCGGGATTTTGCTCGCGCTGAGCCCTGCCGTCCTCGCCGCTCAGGCTGCGGACGTCTCCGCGGTCCTGCTCAGCGATCTCCACTTCGACCCACTGCACGATCCGGCCAAGGTCGCACGCCTGAGTGAGGCTCCCGTCGAAGCATGGGACAAGATTCTCGCTGAGCCCGACTCGCCCACCCAGGCCGCCGACTTCACCGCCATGCAGACCGAGTGCTCCACCCGCGGCGTCGACCCTGACAACGCCTTGCTCAACTCCACCCTGAAAGCCGCGCACGATCAAGCCCCCGAGGCCCGTTTCGTCACCATCACCGGCGACCTCCTTGTTCACGACTTTGGCTGCCGCTACCACGCGGTGACTCACGGCAAAGCCGCTCCCGGCACCGGAACGGCGCTCATCGAGAAGTCCGTCAACTACGTCATCCGTCGCGTCGACGCCGCCTTCCCTACCATCCCGATCTACTTCGTGCTGGGCAACAACGACTCCAGCTGCGGCGACTATCATCTCGCTCCTCACGACCGCTTTCTAGCCGCCACCGTCACCGGGGTCCTCCACGGGCTGCGCGGCGCATCTCCCGCCGAGCTCAAGACCGCCCAGCAAACCTACGAGCAAGGCGGCTTCTACAGCGTCCCGCTCGCCGGAGTGGAAAAGACCCGCGTCATCGCGCTCGACGACATCTACAGCTCCGCCCTTTACGCGGACTGTGCCTCCACAAAGACCGCAAGCGAGGCCGCCGAGCAGATCCAGTGGCTCGACCATGAACTGACCTCGGCGAAAGAGCGCGGTGAGAAGGTCTGGCTGCTGGGCCACATCCCTCCCGGACCCGACGCCTTCAGCACGCTCAGGCATCTCCGCTCCATGTGCTCGCGGCCGCCGACCATGTTTCTCGCGTCCGACGCCCTCGCCGACACCCTGGCGCGGCATGCCGACGTGATCCGCATCGCGCTCTTCGCCCATACCCACGAGGACGAATTCCGGCTGCTTGAGCGCGTAGGAAACCCGGCCGCCGTGCCGGTCAAGCTCGTCCCCGCTGTCTCCGCCATCAATGGCAATCTGCCCGCCTTCACGGTCGCAGAGGTCAACCGCGCCTCCGCTATCCTCGACGACTACACCGTATATATGCTGCCCAATGCGGCCCCCTCGGCAGGCTGGACCCGCGAGTACAGCTTCCGCGACACCTACCATCTGCCAAACTTCTCCGCTAAATCCGTCCGCACGCTCGTCGAGCAGCTGCAAGCCGACAAGTCAGGCGCGCAGCCGGAGAGCCAGGCTTACCAGAAGTTCTTTCTCGCCGGCGAGAGCTCCCCCCTCTTCCTGGTCTGGCCGCAGTACACCTGCGCCCTCTCCCACGATCGCGAAACCGACTTCAAGCAGTGCATGTGCAGTCAGTAGCGTCTAAAGCCCACGCTGGATCGCCGGCCCGATCAGCAGGATAAGCGGCGCCGGGCCGGCACCTGCTCCGGGTAGCTCAGCCAGCGTCGTCATCACCACGTGCTCCTCCGGCGTGGACGCCTTCGACACCGCCGCAACCGGCGTCTCTTGCGGAATCCCCGAGCGAATCAGCGATGCGCTCAACTCCGAGAAATCCCGCCCGGGCATATAGAGCACCAGCGTGGAATCGGCTGGAAACGCTCCCTCCCACGCTACCGGCTCCGGCTTGCCGGCGGCATGGTGCGCGGTAGCGAGCACCAGCTTCGAGGCCGAGTTCCGGTCCGTAAGCGGCGTCTTCAGCTTTGCCGCTACTGCGAACGCCGTCGTAATCCCCGGCACGATCTCAAACGGAATCCTCGCGCCACGCAGCGCCTCAATCTCCTCATTGGCCCGCCCAAACACCAGCGGATCGCCCGACTTCAGCCGCAGCACCGACCGGCCATCGCCCGCATGCTGCACCATCAGCGCGTGAATTCCCGCCTGCGTCACGCGTGGCTGCCCGCAGCGCTTACCCACCGGAATAATCTCAGCCGTCGGGCTGGCCATATCCAGGATCGCGTCCGACACCAGATCGTCCGGCAAAATCACATCGGAGGTGGCCAGCAGGTGCGCCGCGCGCACGGTCAAGAGGTCAGGATCGCCCGGACCCGCTCCACACAGGTACACATGGCCCGGCTCGGCATCGCCCGGCATCCTGCCTCAGCCCTCGGCCTTCTGCGGACTGGGCTGGCGCGGATTGGTGCGGGCATGCTCCCGCGCATACGCCCGTGACGGACACGCATCGAAGCCGCACACCTCGCGCGTCGCCAGCGTATGCAGCAGCTGCTTGCGCGCCTCGTTCAGCGGCTCCAGCTGCAGCACCTCGCGGCGCAGGTTGCCGAGCTCCCCCAGCCACGCGCCGACATCGAGGGGCAGCGCCGCGTTGATCTCCTTGCGCAGCCGTTGCGCCAGCGCCGGGGACGCCCCCGCGGTCGAGATCGCAATCTGCAGATCGCCCCGCTTGACGATAGAAGGGAAGTAGAAGTCGCAGTACGGCGGATCGTCCACCGCATTGCAAATAATGGACTTCGACGTCGCCTCCAGGTACACCGCGCGGTTTACCTCCGGCACGTCCGTCGCCGTTACCACCAGGAAAGTCTCCGGGGCGACATCACCCACCCGATACTCCCGCGCATGCCACAGCACCTCACCCGAGGCCGCCAGTTCTTCAATCGCCGGCGACGCGTACGGTGCGATCACCGTCACCGCCGCCTCGGCCGCGCGCAGCGACTCGATCTTCGACTCCGCCAGGTTGCCGGCGCCTATCACCAGGCACTTGCGCCCGGTCATCTTGAGGAAAATCGGAAACAAAGACATAGGTTGCGCCGGCGCTCTCCGCGTACCTCTTCAGTATAGGATGGGGTCGTGAACCTGCCTGTGATGCCACCCATCCTGCCGATGCT
>CAXSDM010000052.1:0-6588 GCA_964235575.1 uncultured Acidobacteriaceae bacterium
ATCGGTGGCTACGGAAACGAGATCGAATACACGGGAGACTACGGTCTCTTCGCTGTGCCGCAAAATACCTACGAGCTAACCGACACGCTTACGCTGACTCTCGGCAAGCATACCCTCAACGTTGGTGGAACCTACCTTCGGCGGCAGGTCAACTTCTTCCGCCCCATCTCCGGCAAGGGATTCTTCTTCTTTGCTGGCAACGGGATGGACTTTACCGGGTATGAAACCAGCGAGATGCTGGTCGCACCTGCGGATAACTACTCGATTGGCGCACAGACCGGATACTTCGGAAACGTGAGCCAGGAGGACGCCGTCTTCGCGCAGGACGACTTCCGCGTCAGCCGCAGGCTTACGCTCAACCTGGGTGTCCGCTGGGACCTGCTGACCTGGCCCTATGAAGAGCACAACCAGCAGGCAGCCTTCAATATCGCCACGGGTACTATCCTCGAAGCGGGCGTGAATGGCGTTTCTAGAAGCATCATCAACCAGGATTACCTCAACTTTGCTCCACGTGTCGGCTTTGCGTATGATCTGACCGGCGACGGAAAGAGCGCTCTCCACGGCGGCTACGGGATTTTCTACTTTCCAGATTACGGCGGCATCAGCAACCAGCTTGGGCAGCAGGAGCCATTTGGAGGTTCTGCCGCGTACTACGCGTTCAACGGTTTCTGCGGAACTTTTACCGGGCAAACTGCTACGCCGGGAACTCCCTACCACTGCCCCGCTTATACGAGCGGCACCGCGGCGACGACACCTTTGCCCACGGCAGGCATTCCGAACTTCAACCCCAACTCGCCTCCCTCGTCGTATACCGGCCTCGCGGTCAATCAAAACAACAAGCATAGCCGCATCCAGGAGTACAACCTTCAGCTTCAGCAGCAGTTCGGCTCGAAGGATGTGTTTTCGGCAGCTTATGTTGGCACCTACAGCGACCGCCTCTCGACCTATTACAACTACAACACCTACGCCATTGGAGCGACCACCAAGCCATTTCCGAATCTAGGCGGCATTACCTACGAGAATTACAACGGATCGGGAAACTACAACGGCCTGCAACTCCACTTCGAGCACAGGGCGACTAACTTCACCGCCACCGGAGCCTACACCTGGTCTCACGCTCTCGATAATTCGGTGAGCGCCTTCGGGGGAACGACTCCCGCTATCCTGCTTTATTACAATCAGCAGGCCAACTATGGCAACGCAACCCAGGACGAGCGGCATGTCTTCAGCTCTTCGTTCGTGTATAACCTACCCTTCGGTCACGGACAGCAGTTCCTGGGCGGAGCCAACCACCTGGTTGATCTCGCCGTGGGAGGTTGGCAAGTGAACGACATCGTCCTGCTCTCTACCGGGCAGCCGGTCGATCTGTTTGCGCAGGGAAGCGCCAACCCGGGCAACCGTCCGGACCTGATCGCACCCATTCGCTACCCTAAACAGGTAAATGGTTACTGGTTCGATCCAACCTCGTTCTCGAGCGCGAATCTTCCCAGCGTTTTGGCAACCGACGGCTCAGGACAAAGCGTGTACACCAGGGTCGGCACGCTGGCACGCAACCAGGTGTATGGTCCGGGCAGCCGCACCATGAACCTCGGCGTCCAGAAGAACCTTCATATTACCGAGGGACGCTCACTCGAACTTCATGGCGACGCGTTCAACGTCTTCAATACGGCGAACTTCGGCAATCCCGGCAATTCGGAGGGCAACACCACAACCTTCGGAAGGATCACCGGTCTTTCCGGACAAGCACGACAGATTCAGATTGCGGCTCGACTCGTCTTCTAACTTTCTTGCTCTCTGAGAAGCGCGTGCGGTCGGTACCGGTAGCTGCAAATCACTTCCTGCCGGTCAGCCGCACGCGCAAAGGCGACAAGAAATGCCCCGTTTACAAGTGCTTTCTTTTGCATCAGATTTGCTATCTGTGGCAAAGATTCAGCTTAGCAGCAAAGCAAAAAACAAAAGTAAACCAATCCGAAATCCATTGCTTTGACCTTCCAAGCGGAAGACTGTCACGAACAGTCAGAGATTAACCATCGCGCCAGCAGAGCGAAACGAGATGGACTGAACCAATTAGGAGCCATGAAATGACGCGTCATCCCCGCAACAAGAAGATGTACAGAAAGATGCTTAACCCGCTTACCGGGACGCTCGTCCTGGCGGGCGCCTTCGCCTGTGTAAGTCCAGTCCGCGCCGGCGCACAGGCTGACACCGGTCGCGTCGTCGGCACTGTGACCGACGCTACGGGCGCAGCGATCCCGAACGCCAAAGTTACAATCATCAGTACCGAGAACGGCAGCATCCGCACCGTGACCAGCAACGGCAGCGGCGAGGTGACGGTTCCCGCGCTTCCGGCAGGAAACTACTCCGCCAAGGTGGAGGCGACCGGCTTCGGCTCGCAGTCCGCGCAGTTTACGATCGTGGTCACACAATCACAGACGCTCACCTTTAAGCTATCTCCCGGAGACGTTGCAACCAACGTCGATGTCTCGACCGATGTACCGTTGGTCAATACCTCTGACGCTACCTTGGGAGAGACGATCGAGGAAAAGCAAATTACCGAGCTGCCGCTGAACGGCCTCAACTCCCTGAACCTCGCCCTGTTGACGCCGGGCGTGACACAGGGTGCGTACGCCGAACAAAATCAGGACGTGGCGGGCCGGCACGGGGGTCAGGGTGGAAGCGCCATCTCTGTGAACGCGACGCGCCCTCAAGCCAATAACTTCATTCTGGATGGCGTGGACAACAACGACAGCCTGCAAAACGTGATTCTTTTCTTCCCGCCGGTTTTCGCCACGCAGGAGTTTAAGGTGGATACGAACGTGGCGCCCGCGCAGTATGGCCGTGGCGGCGGAGCCATCGTGGTCAGCTCCACCAAATCGGGCACGAACGGCTTTCACGGATCGGCATTTGACTACTATCGCAGCGGCAAATGGGCGGCAAATCCGAATTACTCTTTCCCTTCCCTCGGCTACCCCTCAGTAGGACCGACGCCCGCTTATAACCAGAACATATTCGGTGGCGCAGCAGGCCTGCCGCTTATCAAGGATAAACTGTTTCTCTTCGGCGACTACCAGGGGACACGCTTTCAACAGCCGGTGGGAAGCGGCTACGATACCGTGCCCACGGCGCTTATGCGCCAGGGCAACTTCACAGAATTGCTCAATCCGGTCCTCGCGAGCAATGGTCAAACCAACGGCGCCGCACCTTTCTATACGACCTACTTCCCAGCCTGCTATCCGAATTCCGCTGTTCTGGACAAACCGTTTCCTGCCATCGGCAGTGTAGGGCAGATTTATGATCCGCTGACCTGCGCTCCCTTCCCGGGGAACATTATTCCGGCCAATCGGATCAATACCGTTGCCCAAAACTACCTAAATGCCTTTCCGCTGCCTACACGAACGGATCGTCTCATCGGAAATTACTTCTATCAGCAAAATCAGATTGGTAAATACAACACCTTCGACACGCGTCTGGACTGGAATGCCTCTCATCGCGATCTGTTTTTCCTTCGCTTTTCTTATGACAACACCAGTTCGGACCAGAACTCGCAACTCGCGGATAACCCCGGATACCCGCCTCTGAATGCCTCTGGGCAGATTAACTACCTGCATGCCCGCGGCTACGACCTGGGGTACACGCGTACTTTCTCTCCCCGGATCGTCAATGAGTTCCGCCTTGCATACAACCGTGATAACTACGGCTATACTCCACCAAACTACGGTGTTTCGGTGGGCGCGATACTCGGGATCAAGAACACTACCCTGGGAGCAGCAGCAAACACGGGAGGACCCTTGACCGGCCCCTATGACGGGGCTCTCACCTATACGGGCGATTACGGTCCGTACGAGGTGCCGCAAAATGTCTATGAGGGCACGGACACACTCAGCCTGACTCGCGGAAATCACCAACTCAGTGTTGGTGGAACGCTGATTCGCCGTGTGACGAACTACTACCGGCCGATCGAAGGTAAGGGCGGGTTCTTTTACAATGCACAACTCTTCACTGGGTACAGCGAAAGTGAGTACCTGGCGGCTGGCGCTGCTCAGTACCAAATTGGCGCGCAGACCGGCTTTTTCTCAAATATCAACCAGGAAGACGCTGTTTTTGCCCAGGATAACTGGCGTGCCACCAAACGGCTCACCTTAAACCTGGGTCTTCGCTATGACCTGATTACGTGGCCGTACGAGGCCCACAATCAGCAGAGTTCGTTCAATGTCAACAACGGTCAGTTCCTTGAAGCAGGTGTGAACGGTGTTTCCAGAACCATTATTAATCAGGACTATCTAAATTTCGCACCCCGGGTTGGGTTCGCCTACGACTTGTTTGGAGACGGAAAAACGTCTCTCCACGGCGGGTACGGCATCTTCTACTTCCCGGATTACGGCGGCATCAACAACCAATTGGGGCAGAACGTTCCCTTCAGCGGAAACAACTACTTCCAAGCGTCGAGCGGTTATTGCATCACTTTGAGCGGGCAGACATCCACTCTGCAGGCACCCGACTCTTGCGCCGGCTATACAAGTCCGGCGGCCGTGACCTCGCCACTCCCCCTGCCCACGTCCTCCGCCAGTTTCAGCATCACCAACCCGCCCGCGAATATCTCGGGTACCGCGATCAATGTCAACAACAAACACAGCCAAGTCCAGGAATATAACCTACAGCTGCAACAGCAACTGTCTCCCAGGGATGTCTTCAGTGCCGCGTATGTTGGCACACACGAGGCGCGACTCTCTACCTTCTACAGCCTTACGGGCTATCATATCGGCGCCACTACGCTGCCATACGCAAACCAGAATGGTGGCATCACCTATAACCTGTACAACGGCAGCGGTAACTACGACGGCCTGCAGCTGCACTATGAGCATCGCGCCGCTAATCTGCTGGCAACCGCCTCCTACGCCTGGTCTCATGCGCTCGACAATACGGATAGCCCTTATGGTGGAACTCCTGTAGCCGTGCTGTTGTGGTACGACCAGCCTGCAAACTATGGCAACTCCAGCCAGGACGAACGGCATATCTTCAGTTCGTCATTTGTCTACAATCTGCCGTTTGGGAAGGGTCAGCGTTTCGCTGGAAACGTAAACCACTTGGTGGATCTTGTCATAGGAGGATGGCAGGTAAACGATATCGTCCAGCTATCGACCGGGCAGCCCATCGACCTACAGGCGGGTGCCAGCAGCCAGGACGTTGCGACTAACCGGCCAGACCTAATCGCTCCTATTGAATATCCAAAAACGCTGAGTCATTGGTTCTCTTCTTCTTCTTTCAGTTCCGCCATTCCTGATCAGGCAGCAACAGATCTGCCGAACACACGGGTGTTCACGCGCCTCGGAACCCTGAGCCGCAACGCGGTCTACGGACCTGGGTTTCGGGACATGGATCTTGGCGTCCAGAAGAATTTTCATATCCTCGAAGGCAAGCAACTGGAGCTTCACGGCGACGCGTTCAACGTAACGAACACGCCCAGCTTCGCCAATCCAGGAAACGTTCAATCCGGGAATTTCTTTGGTGCTATTACAGGTGAACGGAGTACGGCCCGGCGAATCCAATTGGCTGCTCGCCTGTCCTTCTAGCTTCTCCTGCCGGGAGCGCGTGCGGGCAACCGCCGGCGCTCCCGGCACCTTCTTCCCACTTTCGTCGACACGAGGATGCTCTGCATTCTCAGGAGTTTGTCATGGCTGTCCCGTCCTTGCCCCGTCGCTTATTCCGCTTTCTCTTGTTGCTTCTTTGCGCTGTGTTTGCCGCCTCCGCCGCCGGCGCGCAGACGCCGCCCCCCATTCCCAGCGGAGACATCCGCATCCATTATTTCCGCCCCGATGGCAACTACACCGGCTGGACGGTCTACGCCTTCTTTGACACCACGGAACCCAATAACTTCCAGGCCGGCCCCGTGCAGGTAACCGGCACCGACAGCTTCGGCGCGTACTTCGACGTGGGCGTGACCGCGACCGCACAGAACGTCGGCATCATCCTGCATAACGGCAACACCAAAGATCCTGGGCCGAACCAGTACGTCGACCCCGCGACCCAGGGCAACGAGTTCTGGGAGCTCTCCGGCAGCGACCAACTGCTGACCCATCAGCCGCCCACCGGCGTCGACCCCGCGATTCCTGCCGGCAAGGCGCGCATTCACTACTTCCGGCCGGACGGCAACTACGCCAACTGGAGCCTCTACGTCTACGGCGCCACCACCGATCCAACCGGCAGCTTCTGCGTCACCGAAGATCAATACTCCGGCTATGACAGCTATGGCCCGTACTTCGATGTCGGCGTCACCAACGGATATCTCGGCTTCATCATTCACAACTGCCAGACGGGCGTGAAAGATCCGGGCCAGGACCAGGCGCTGCAGATTCCTTCGCAGCTTCAGGGCTGGGTCATCTCCGGCAACCAGACCGTGTTTCTGCAGCAGCCGACAGCTACGCAGCTGCTCAGCGGCGCGTTTAACCAGCTGCAGGCGTACTGGATCGATGCCTCCACCATCGCTATTCAATCGATCTACTCGAATAGCAGCTATACCTACGCGCTGACCTCGAGCCCCACCGCTTCGCTTGCGATCACCTCGACCGGACTTACCGGCGGCACGTCCAT
>CAXSDM010000052.1:6688-10049 GCA_964235575.1 uncultured Acidobacteriaceae bacterium
GACGGCGAAGAGCCGGCTGCAGTGAAGATCCGCGTCTGGGCTCCTACGGCGCAGAGCGTCTCGCTGCTGCTCTTCAACAACGAGACCGATACCGCACCCGAGCAGACCTTGACCATGCAGCCGAACGGCGGCACGTGGATGGCGAAAGGCGATCGCTCGTGGATTGGCAAGTACTATCAGTTCACCGCGCGCGTCTTTGTCGCAAAAGACCAGGCGATCGATACCAACACCACCACCGACCCGTACTCCATCGACCTTTCGCTCAACGGCGTCATGTCGCGCATTACGGATCTCAATGACGAGTCCACCAAGCCTCGCCTGTGGGATCAGCTCAGCTCACCCGCGCTCGCAAGCCTGACCGACTCGAGCATCTACGAGCTCCACATCCGCGACTTCAGCGTCGGCGACTCCACCGTACCGGCTGCCGACCAGGGCACGTATGAAGCCTTCACCGACCTGCACAGCAACGGCATGACCCATCTCGCCACACTTGCAAAAGCCGGCCTCGAAGCCGTACATCTGTTGCCGTCTTTCCACTTCGGCAGCGTCAACGAAGATAAGTCGACCTGGTCCAATCCCGGCCCTCTGTCGCCGAATCCGCCCGATGGCCAGCAGCAGCAGGCCGCGGTGCAGGCCGTGCAGAATACGGACGCGTACAACTGGGGCTACGACCCGGTCCACTACATGGCGCCGGCCGGGCAATATGCGCAGGATCCCACCAAGCGCGTCAAGGAGTACCGCGACATGGTCGAGGGGCTTCATGCCGCGGGTCTGCGCGTCATCCAGGACGTCGTCTTCAACCACACGTACACCAGCGGCCAGACGCCGTCAGCCAACCTGGACGAGCTTGTGCCTAACTACTATCACCGCCTCGACGGGAACGGATTCATTGAACACGGCTCTTGCTGCGAGGACACGGCGAGCGAACACCAGATGATGGAAAAGCTGATGATCGACACCGTCGTGCTCAACGCGAAGCAGTATAAGATCGACGGCTTCCGCTTCGACGCGATGGGTCTGCACTTTGTCTACAACATGGTCGACATCCGCAACGCGCTCAATGCACTTACGCTTGAGAAGGACGGCGTCGACGGCAAAAAGATCTACATGTACGGCGAAGGATTCCAGATCGCCGAGGCAGCCAACAATGCGATCGGGCCGAACGCCAGCCAGCTCAATCTGTATGGTACGGGCATCGGCAGCTTCAACGATCGCATTCGCGACAGCGTTCGCGGCGGCTACATCTTCGGCACGGACTTCCAGGTGCAGGGTTACGCTACTGGTCTGTTCACCGATCCAAGCAGCTACACCAGCCAGATCACCGGTGCTGCCGACCAGCGCACGGCCTTGCTGAACGATGAGGACCTGATCCGTGTATCGCTTGCCGGCGCGCTCAAAAATTACACCTTCACCGACGCGCTCGGCCAGATTGTCCCATCGTCGCAGCTCACTTACAGCGGTCAGCCTGCGGGCTACGCCGCCTCTCCGCTCGAGGACGTGAACTACGTCTCCGTGCACGATAACCAGACGCTCTTTGATGCGATCCAGATCAAGAGCGCGGCAGCGGACACCATCCAGCAGCGGGCACGCCGCCAGGTTGTGGCAATGAGCCTGGTTGCGCTTGCCCAGGGCGTTCCGTTCTTCCAGGCCGCGGATGATCTGCTGCGGTCTAAGGACATGGACAACGGCAGTTACAATTCCGGCGACTGGTTCAACAAGATCGACTGGAGCGGCCTGGGCAATAACTGGGGCATCGGGCTTCCGCTTGCCAATGTCAACCAGGCACAGTGGCCGTTTGAGCAGCCTCTGCTTGCCAACACCGCACTCAAGCCCAGCCCGGCAACCATTGCCCTGACCACCGCCGCTTTCCAGGAGTTCCTGAAGATCCGCTACAGCACGGGTCTCTTCCACATGGCGACGGCGGCCGAAGTTCAGGCCAATCTCACCTTCCTTAATACGGGCCAGAACCAGACGCCTGGGCTGATCGTCATGAAGCTTGATGATGGCGGCCGCAACTATGGAGGTGCGCCGAACCTGGTCGTCTTCTTCAACGCAAGTAACCAGGCCATTACCTATACCGATCCGGTGCTCAAGGACATCAAGCTGCATCTGCATCCCGTGCAGCTGAAATCCGCAGACGCTATCGTTAAGGAGTCGACCTTCGACGCCAAGCACGGCACAGCCGTTATTCCGGCGCTCACAACGGCCGTTTTTGTGACGGACCAGCCGTAGCACGAAGTCGTCTCACTCTCAACCAGCAGAGTCCAGGCTTCGCGCAAGGACTCTGCTCTTCTCTTCTCCGCAGCACGCTTTGGAGCAGCAGCAATCCTGTACCAAGTGAGTTCTTATGTTTCTATCTTTTTACGGCCCTCTGCGACGCGCACGCCTTTACCCTCTTGCTGCTCTGCTCGTTCTGCTTTGCTTTCCTGCGTGGGCTTCCGGCCACGCCCAGGCCAATGCCGCGGTCAGCTCTCGAACATCTTCGGGGGCCGCGGCCACTGCGGTCGAAGCTCCATCCTGGCTCTCCGGCGCCGTCGTCTACGAGATCTTTCCGCGCGACTTCTCTGCCGAAGGCAATCTTAATGGCATCACGGCACGCCTCGACTACCTCGATCATCTTGGCGTGAATGTGCTGTGGTTGATGCCCATCAATCCGACCGGCGAGGAAAAGAAAAAAGGCACCCTGGGCAGCCCTTATGCGATACGTGATTACTACGGGATCAGTGCCGCGTACGGCACAAAGCAGGACCTGCTCCGGCTGGTTACGGAAGCTCACAAGAGACATATGCGCGTGATCCTTGATGTGGTCCTGAACCACACCTCGTGGGACAGCACGCTGATGCAGCACCCCGACTTCTATAAGCATGACGCGGCCGGCAAAATTCTCTATCCCTACAACTGGACAGACGTCGCGGCTCTCGATTATCGCAACCCACAGCTGCGTAGCTATATCACCGACATGCTTGTCTTCTGGATGCGTACCTATGATGTCGATGGATTCCGCTTCGATGCCGCGGGCGAGATGCCCACGGACTTCTGGGCGCAGGTTAGGACAGCGCTCAAGGCCGTCAAGCCGGACTGTCTGCTGCTCGGCGAATCGTCGAAGCCGGACCTGATGCAGAAGGCCTTCGATCTGGATTATGCCTGGCCGCTGCTCGACACCATTGACCGCGTGATTCGGCAGGGAGAATCCGCCACCGCCATCCATGCTACGTGGAACCAGGAAGAGCGGGCGTTTCCTGAGCATACGGAGCACCTGCTGATGACGGACAACCACGACAAGGAGCGCGCCGTGGTTCTCGATGGCGCTCCGGCCGCGCTGGCTGCTTCGGTCATGACGTTCACCTTGCCGGGCGTTCCC
>CAXSDM010000052.1:10149-18338 GCA_964235575.1 uncultured Acidobacteriaceae bacterium
TTCCCGCGCTATCTCTCGATGCCTTTCAGTTCCGCATCTTCCGCACAACTTCAGTGCGTTCGCAAAAGGAGTAACGCATGAAGCTCGGTCGATTCCCTGCTCTTGCCCTATGTTTCGTTCTGTTCTGTGCAGGACGTGCCGCGCGCGCGCAGCAGCTTACCGCGAACGCTCATGGCGTCACCGCGCATGCAGGCGCCATCACGCTGCAGGTAAGTGCCCTGCGGGACGATGTCCTTCGCGTCCGCATGTGGCAAGGCAATGCCGTCCCGGAGGACGCCTCCTGGGCGGTCCTGCCGGCGGCCCGGACCAGCAGCGTCGCCGTCACGCCGCAGCCGCAGGGCTTCACGACGCGCAGTCTTCGCGTCCTCATCGACGCAAACCTGAGCCTGACGGTCTCGGACTTGTCAGGAAACGTTTTGCAAAAGGATGCAGCCCCTGTGCGCTGGGATGGCAAGCGCTTCACCCTCAGCAAACAGCGCGGGATGGACGACCACTTTTTTGGGCTTGGCGACAAGGCCGGACCGCTCGATCACACCGGCGAAGACTTCACCCTGTGGAACACCGATGCCTTTGCATGGCAGGAGACGACTGACCCGCTCTACAAAAGCATCCCTTTCTTCCTGCATGTCGCCAATGGGCGAACGCTCGGCGTCTTCCTCGACAACACGTTCCGCTCGAACTTCGACTTCGGCCGCGCCGATCCCAGCCAATATACCTTTGGCGCGCTCGATGGTTCGATCGACTACTACCTCATGTATGGCCCGGAACCGAGGCAGGTCGTCACGACGTGGTCCTGGCTTACCGGTCCCACGGCGCTGCCTCCGCTCTGGGCGCTGGGCTTCCAGCAGTCCCGCTACACCTACTATCCGGAGTCGCAGTTGCTCGACGTAGCGGATCGTCTCCGCAAAGATCATATTCCCACCGACGTGCTTTGGCTGGACATCGACTTCCAGCATAAGAACTGGCCGTTCACCGTGAATGAAGAGGCATACCCAGACTTCAAGGGCATGGTGAAGCGCCTAGCCGCGGACAGCTTCAAGCTGGTCGTCATCACGGACCTCCACATCGCCAAGCAGCCAAACGTCGGCTACGCTCCGTATGACTCCGGCGTTGCGGGCGATCATTTCGTGAAGAACCCCGATGGCTCAACGTATGTCGGAACCGTGTGGCCGGGAGATGCCGTCTTTCCCGACTTCACCCAGGCAAGCACCCGGAAATGGTGGGGTACGCTCTTCAAGACCTTCGTCGACGACGGCGTCGCCGGCTTCTGGAACGACATGGATGAGCCCGCCGTCTTCGACTCGCCCGGCAAAACCATGCCGCCGCAGGTGCAAAGCCGCATCGACGAGCCCGGCTTCCGCAAGCGCACGACCAACGAGCTTGAAGTCCACAACATCTTCGGCTTGCAGAACGCCCGCGCCACGTGGGATGGCGAGCTCGCACTCCGGCCCACGGAGCGCCCATTCGTCATGACGCGGGCCAGCTATGCCGGCGGTCAGCGTTACGGCAGCACCTGGACCGGGGACAACAGCTCCACCTGGAACCATCTGCGCATGACCATTCCCCAGATCCTCAATCTTGGGCTGGGTGGATTCGCGCTCACCGGCGCCGATGTCGGCGGCTTCGCAGGCTCTCCTTCGCCGGACTTGCTTACGAAGTGGATCGAGGTCTCGGCGTTTCAACCGATCGACCGCATCCACTCCGCGAAGGGGACCCGGATGCATGAGGTCTGGGTCGACGGGCCGGAACAGGAGGCCATTCGCCGCCGTTTCATCGAAGAACGTTATCGGCTGATGCCTTATCTCTACACCACTGCGGAAGAAGCCTCGCACAATGGCTTGCCGATCGACCGGCCGCTCTTTCTGGAATACCCCGACGATCTCAACGGAACCGAATTTATGTTTGGCGGCCACATCCTCGTTGCCCCGAGTGAATATTTTGAGGACGTTGTTCCCTACGCCGTTCACCTTCCGCCGGGAACCTGGTACGACTACTGGAGCGGAGACCAGATCAAGAGTGGCAGGCCCTCCGGTCCGGTCGATCAGGAGCAGCGGGACAAGGTCATCGCGCAAAAGCCTCTGATGATCACGCCTGCGCTCGATCGTTTACCGGTCTTTGTGCGCGGCGGAAGTATTCTGCCCGTCGCGCCTCTGACGCAAAGCACTGCGGAAACACCAAAGGGCCCGCTGACCCTGAGAGTTTTTCCTTTGACACCAGGCTTCGATAAGCCCGGAGACACCTGCGCAGGCGAGGTCTATGCCGACGACGGGCAAACCTTCGCCTTCCGCACGGGAGCGTTTGCGCGCGTTCACTTCAGCTGCTCGGTAGCCTCGGATGGAGCGATCACGGTCCAGATCGCGAAGCAGGAAGGAACCTGGAAGCCATGGTGGAGCGAATACCGCGTTGAGGTGGTTGGCCTGGATGCTCAGACCTTGGAGGCCACAGTCAACAACCAGCGCTCCACGCTGACTCAGGTAGATGGGCGATGGGGAGTCCTGATTCCAGCAGTCCCCTCGGGGAGCAGTCTTCAAATTCGGAAGCGGGCTACACCTTAACGATCTCCTGCATACCCCAAAAGCAGCGCGCTCGATCCCACCTTTTCGCCATGGCAGCTTCCGCTCTGGAGAGCTAGCATCGGTTCAGCGTTGAGAAGAGGCGTCCTCTCCCAGCGCGCGATCGTCAGGGTGAGCCAATGAGTGTAGTGACACAAAAAGATCCGTTTGCAGACCTGCAAATTCCCGAGCCGCTGCAGGAGAGTCTGCAGCGACATCGTGAAAACCTGGCTACGCTGGTGGCTAACCTGCAATCGGTCGGAGTGCATGAGTCACAGATTGAGGCGAGTGTCTCAGTCATCGTCGATTCCTACAAACAAGAACTGCTTCGCGCAATCAAGGCAATGGTGAGGTAGCTGTGGTGGATGCAAAGCTTCAGGATGAGCCAGCGCGCCTGGCTGCGCTGCACCGTTACGAGGTTCTGGACACGCCGCGGGAGGCGCCGTTCGAGCGCATCACCGGTCTGGTCCGGGCGGTGCTGAATGTTCCTATCTCCACGCTTTCGCTGATCGACTCGGACCGGCAGTGGTACAAGTCGTGCGTAGGCATGGACAGCACCGACCTGCCACGCGAGTTCTCCTTCTGCACGCACACCATCCAGGCGCGCGAGCCCCTTCTCGTGCCGGACACCTTGCAGGATGCGCGCTTTTCGAAGTATCCGTCGGTCACCGGGGAGCCGTTTATTCGCAGTTATCTTGGCGTCCCTTTGTCCAGTCCGGACGGGTACAACCTGGGTGCGTTGTGTGCCCTCGATGTGAAGCCACGCGACTTCATTCCGGGACAGATTGAAGTGCTGAAAAGCTTTGCCGCGCTTGCCGTCGATGAACTGGAGCTGCGCCGGATCGCGCAGATCGATTCGCTGACCGGAGCAGCCACGCGGAGAAGCTTTCTGCTGGAGATGGAGAAGACGATTTCCAAGTTTCTCCGCCGCGGACAAATCGCGACGCTGCTCACCATGGACATCGATCACTTCAAGCAGGTCAACGATACGTTCGGTCATCCTGCCGGTGACACGGTACTACGCACGGTGAGCAGCCGGCTGCAGGGGATTTTACGCAAGGAGGACTTGCTCGGCAGACTGGGCGGCGAGGAGTTCGGCATCCTGCTTCCCGATATTGAGTTATCCCATGCGATCCAGGTGGCGGAGAAGCTGCGCTGCTCCCTGCAGGACACGCCCGTTGCGCTGAGCGAACCGCTCCGGGTGACTGCCAGCTTCGGCGTTGCCGCGCTCGAAATGGATACCGTCTCCCCGGAGCTTTGGTTGTCGAAAGCCGACCAGGCGCTCTACTCCGCGAAGCGGACCGGGCGCAACAAGTGCTGTGCAGCCGCAGTAGGAGAGGTGCTCGCAGAGGTCTGAGAGGTTACCTGCACACATTGGTTCCACGCTTAACACCTAAGCTCTGTCAGCAGCCTGCGTAGTCAACCTTCCATGTCGCGGTCGCCTACCATGTGCAGCCGCATGAAGTTCGTGGCGCCCGATCTGGTGCGGGTGCCGGCGACGATGCCGACGACCTGCCGCTGCTGAACGAAGCCGAGATCTTCGAGGATCTTCTCCGCCATATCGACCAGCTTGTCAGTGTCTCCGAAGCGGTCGCACAGGATAGGGTAGGTCCCCCAGAGCATCATGCTTCGATTGATAACACGCTGGTAGGGGCTCAGTGCGTAAATGGGCGGGTCTGGTCGGTACTTTGAGAGCAGGCGGACGGTGCCGCCGGTCTCGGTGAAGATGGCGATGGCGGAGACTTCAAGATCTTCTGCGGAGTGTGCCATGCACTCGCAGATTGTCTCGGCGACGCTGAGCCGGGCGGTCCGGCGTGTGCGCTCCCGAGGTGGAGGATCGACGCGGATCTGGTGCTCGGTTTCACTGACGATCTTGGCCATCATCGCGACGGCTTCGACCGGGTACTTGCCCGCGGCGGTCTCGCCCGAGAGCATGACCGCGTCGGTTCCGTCGTAGATGGCGTTGGCCACGTCGGAGGCTTCGGCCCGCGTCGGCCGGGGATTCTCAATCATCGACTCGAGCATCTGGGTGGCGGTGATCACCGGTTTGCGGAACTCCGCCGCGCGCTTGATGATGTGCTTCTGGATAGCCGGAACCTTCTCCGGCGGCACCTCGACGCCGAGGTCCCCGCGGGCGACCATGATGCCGTCGGCAACCTCAAGGATGGAGTCCAGGTGCTCGATGGCCTGCGGCTTTTCAAGCTTGGCGATGACCCACGCGTCGGAGTTGAGCGCCGCGACCCGCTGCTTCACGTGGCGCACATCTTCCGCGGTTCGCACAAAGGAGACCGCGACCGTATCCACGTCCTGGCCAATCGCAAAAATCAGGTCTTCTTCGTCTTTCGGCGTCAGCGAAGGCACGTTGACCGCGATACCAGGCAAGTTGATTCCCTTTTTCTCGCCCAGCAGGCCTCCGTTGACGATCTCGCAAACAACGTCCACGC
Organism: uncultured Acidobacteriaceae bacterium; assembly: GCA_964235575.1. Taxonomy (GTDB): domain Bacteria; phylum Acidobacteriota; class Terriglobia; order Terriglobales; family Acidobacteriaceae; genus Edaphobacter. The sequence goes on from CAXSDM010000052.1 coordinate 15,146, forward strand.
CTTCAATGCGGACGACGCTCAGCTCGATCAGCCCGTCTGAGAGCAGGATGCGCGAGCCGGGCTCGAGGTTCTCGGCCAGCGTGGTGAAAACGGTGCTGACGAGCTGTGCCGTGCCCTCAACCGGCCGCGGCGTGATCGTGAGCAGCTTGCCGGCCTCAAGCAAAACCGGCATGTGGTCTCGGAGTACGCCCGTGCGAATCTTTGGCCCTTGCAGGTCGGCCAGGATGCAGATCGGCTTTCGCTCCTCGAGCGCGACCTGCCGGACCATGCGGATCAGCTCTGCCTTTTGCTCATGGGAGCCGTGGGAGAAGTTCAGCCGCGCCACATCGAGCCCCGCCTGCACGAGTTGACGAAAGAGCGGCACGGTGCTGCAGGAGGGGCCGAGCGTGGCCACAATCTTGGCGCGGCGTCCGCGCGATTGGGCGAGCCCGGAGGCTGCGTTGCGGGCTGTTTCAAAGGTGCTGGTCATCAAACGTGTCCGAATCTTTCTAAACTCTTGCCCGCCTGGGCGCGAGGATCTTGCCTGACTGATATGCCGCTACGAAGGCAATTCTACCCGCTTGGCGGACCGGACGTGTCGCGGCTGTCGATCACGGCGTTGAATTCAGCGCCGGAGAGCAGGCTGAGGAAGACGAGATATAGCCAGAAAAGCAGGGCGATGCCGGCGCCCAGCGGCCCGTACACCTGGCTGTAGTTGGCAAAGCGGGTGACATACCAGCCGAAGGCCAGCGTGCTCAGGAACCACAACGCGGTGGCCACCACCGCGCCGGGCAGCGTCTGCCGCCAGGTTTGGCGATGCGGCGTTCCGATCCCGTAGATCAGCGCCGTAAGCGCCACCACTGCGCCGACGGCAATGGTCCAGCGCGCCGCGAAGGCCAGGGCCAGCAGGGCCGGCCGCGCCGTCTCTCCGACCGAGCGGACGGCCCACACCGTGACTCTCTGCCCGAAGATGACGGCGACGGTCGCAAGCAGCAGAGGGACCAGAGACAGCGGAACGAGCAGCAGGGACCGGATGCGCCTCTGCCCAAAGGTCCAGCAGTTCTTCGGAAGATCGAGCGCGCGGCGCATGCCCTCCATCAGGATAACCAGAACGCTCGACCCTCCGGTTACGCTGACCAGAACAGCAGCCACGAGAGTTCGGCCGGTGTGCGCCCCAATAGACGTGCCGGTGAAATAGCTGGTGAGCAGAGGAAAGACGTCCGACGGCAGCACCTGGCCGAAGAACGAGCCGATGGCCAGCTTCAGCGGCGCCACGTCGGGCAGCAGCGCAATCACCGCAGCCGAGACGACCAGCGCGGGGAAGAGCGCGACGATGCTGTTGTAGGCCGCCGACTGCGCCAGGTAGAGAGCATCGTGCGCCAATAGGTTAGCCGCGGCGCGGCGCAACGATTCACCAAGTCGCAGCAGCCGTCGCAGAGCCGGCACAGGCCTCTTCCGTGCCGCGAGCGCGTGCGGCGCTATCCCTTCCACTTATTCAGGAACGCGGTGACGGATCCCTGGTCCATGTGCCGCATATCGTTGAACTCGCCCGTGCGCTGCGAGGTGAGCACCTTGCCGTTCGCGTCCAAAACCGCGAGCGCTGGGACACCTTTGCCGATGGGGACGCCGTAGCGCGCGGCGAGGTCGATGTTTTTATCCATATGCCCGATGAAGACGTGGACCAGGACGAAGTTTTTCTCGAGTACGGCTTGATTGGGCTGCTCGTGAAAGTAGATGTCGAGCACCTGGCAGTCGCCGCACCAATCTCCGCCAAAGTCCAGGAGGACGCGCTTATGCTGCAGCCGTGCCTGCTTAAGGCCGGCGGCGATGTCCGTCCTGGGGTTCACCGTCTCGGAGTAGATGGCTCGGGGAACATAGGGGTGCGCCGGCGGCTGCGGATTCTGCGCCTGGGCTGCGACCGCCAGAACCCCCGCCAGTGCTGCTGCTGCGATCACTCTGAAACTTTTCATTGCTGCTCCCATTCACGATGAATTACCGAATCACTATAGTGGATGGTGGCGGAGGTCGGTTCGTCGCACAGATGCGCCAAGTCGCGCTTATTGCGGTACTCTGCCGGTATGCTTTCCTCAACTATTTTCCTGACTCGGCTGCTTGCTGCGCAAGACACGGCTTCCGCGGCGGCGCTGGTAAGCAAGCCCTCATGACTGCTGCATCCATAAGGCAAAGAACTGCCCTGCCGCCCTGGCTGGGCTGGACGGGTGTCGCGCTGGCTACATTCTTCGTGACGTTCCTCCTTCCCTTCTTTTTCCCACCGCACACCCCCAGCTACTCGCGCGCCTACAGCGCCGGCGCCAACAACCGCGTTGCGATGATCGGCATTGGGAGCATCAGCGTGGCCGTAGCGGTGGTCTGCTGGTGGCTGAACTTTAACCCTCTGGGGCGATCCGCCCGAAGCCAGGCCGGGGAGAGTGACGGCTCGAGTTCGCTCACCTACCGTCACCTGTTCTGGGGCATTGCCGCGCTTGTAGGCTTTACCGCGGTACTGGGATCATTCGTGATCCGCGATGGGTTCTACTATTCGGACGCGGGCTACTTCCTGACGCAGCTGCGCACGGGACTCGTCTTTCATTGGCGGATCTACCGCGATTTCGAGTTCCCTTACGGCGTCCTGCTCTACGAGTGGCCGGCGAGTTTTCTCCGCGTATTGGGACATCTGGGCGTGTCGAGAGTGGCCAGTTACGTGGTCGCGCTGGCCGTGGCGGAGGCGGTCGGGGTCGCGCTGCTGTTCTATGTTCTGCGAGCGCTGCCGATGCGCAACAGCCTGCGCGTGGCGGCTTTTGCGCTGATCGTGTTCGGGTCCATGGACCCGCTGCTAGGCATCAACTACTCGCTCCTTCGCTTTCTGCTGCCGCTGGCCGCTGCGGTGCTGCTGGGCACGCGTAGCACGCTCGCAGGGGCGGCACTGGTGGCCGCTGCGGGTGAAGTTCTGATGCTGTTTACCTCTCCGGAGCTGGGCCTGGCTTTCGGCGGCGCGGGTCTCGGCTTTGGCGTCTACTGCGCGCTGACCGGGCGCCGTGCGTGGCTTGCAGTGAGCGCGGCGACGCTAGCCGGGATGGCCATATATGCGGGCCTCGCCGCCCATGACGCGCTCGAGTCGCTGGGCAAGTTTGCCGGCGGCGGCTTCAACCTGATCATCCAGCCAGTGCCGCACATCCTGGCGCTTTTGGTGGCAGTGGTGGCCCTGGCCCCACTG
>CAXSDM010000053.1:0-9387 GCA_964235575.1 uncultured Acidobacteriaceae bacterium
GGCACATTGTTGTAGGCAACGGGGAAGATGTGAAGACCGTTCAGGAGCTCTTGAGGCACGCCAACAGCAGGATCACGCTCGACGTTTACACGCAGGCCGTGAACTCGCATAAACGAGCCGCTCAGAGCAAGGTTGTAAGGATAATGGTGCCCAACGTGGATCAGAGAGAGGTTGAAACTGACTCACTTTTGGTACACCGGCGGGCGTAATGGACCCTTATCGGACCCTAATTCGCTTGTCACTTTAGGTCCCCATAGCTTCTAAGTCTTTAGAATCTATGGCGGGGACGACGGGGCTCGAACCCGCGACCTCTGCCGTGACAGGGCAGCGCTCTAACCAACTGAGCTACGTCCCCAAGAGCACCTCGAACTTATACCTCGGCAGACAGCCATCGTTGCGCCATTCTGTCCTCAGACTAATCCGGGTCCCTGTTCATCTGAGTCTATCAGATTCAAAGGTGTCGAGCTAACCCTGCATCAAGCGAGTTCTTCGTCGGGAGCGGATCCACCCAGCAACGCCGAGCGCGCCCGTGCCGAGCAGGAGCAGGCTCGACGGCTCGGGTGTGACGGCAGCGCTGGAATCGAAGCTGAAGGCGAAGGTGCTGGCGGCCGAACTTGCGCTGCTGTGGAGCAGCTTCGCGGACTGCGAGACGCCGGTGAGGGTGAAGGTCACAGCAACGGACGAAAGTATATTGCTGTCGAGATCGGTGAAATCGGCAGCATAGGTGCCGGAGCCGGAGGAGAGGATATCCACGTTGTAGTTGGTGTCGCCCTCGGTGTACGTGAAAGCAAATCCATTGCTGTCGACCAGGTTGGCGGCGCCGGGAAAGAGCTGGTTGTCGTTTTGCTGGTACCCGCCCGGCGTGAAGAGGGTGCCGAAGCCGGACCCGGCGATGCCGGTGATGGTGTCGGAGCCATCGCCGTTGCTGGAGGTGGTCAGAGTTCCGGAGCCGGAGAAGCCGCCGCCCTGGCCGGAGATGGTGCCGGCGTGGGCGCCGGGAACGAGGATGAAGACAAAGAGCGAGAGAGTGGGAAGGATGACACGCATGACGTACGACCTCAACAGGAATGTGGGATTGTGCTCCCACGGATGTTCCTAACCTAGGAGGATGCGGGAGAGCTGTGCATCCCACCTTTGTGGGATTACGTTGGTGCGCTGGTGTGGGCAGGTTCTCGTTCTGCTCTTCTTCGCCTATGGCTATACTGCTGACATGTCTTGGGAGCGCAGGTTGAGTTTCGGTTGGATGGGCGCGCTTGTGCTCGGGTTTACGGTGAGCGGACTGGACGCGCAGCAAGCGAGTGGGACCAAAGACGCAAAGGATCAGAAGGTCGTGGTGGAAGGCAAGCCGGCGGAGACGCCTGCGTCACCCGTGCCGGACTCGAGTACCGACCATGTGCTGACGCTTGCCGGGCAGCGCATCGCGTATACCGCCGTGGCGGGGACGATTACGGTTGGGTACAGTGACAGCTTCGACGCGATGCTGGGGCTGGATGGGAAGCTGCTGCCGAACTCGGGCATGAACCCGCCCGACGCCGCCAAGCCGGAGGATGCTCCGGCGACCTCGCAGATGTTTTACACGGCCTACTTCAGGAAAGACACCGCTCCGGGGAGCCGGCCGGTCATGTTCCTATATAACGGCGGGCCAGGATCGGCCACGATGTGGCTGCACATGGGCTCGTTCGGGCCTCGGCGCGTCCTTACTCCGGACACGGAGCACAAGACCGCCGCGCCGTACACGATGGTGGACAACCCGTACAGCCTGCTGGACGTGACGGACCTGGTCTTTATCGACGCGCCGGGCACGGGCTTCAGCCGTATTTTAGGCAAGGACAAGGAAAAAGCGTTCTGGGGCACGGACCAGGACGCGCATGCGTTTGAACGATTCATTCGCAGATTTCTGACCAAATACGACCGCTGGAACTCGCCCAAATACCTCTTTGGCGAGAGCTATGGGACACCGCGGTCGGCTGTATTGAGCGCGGATCTGCAGAACGTCGACCTGAACGGCATTGTGCTGTTGTCGGCCATTCTGAGCTTCGACAATTCGATCGATGGGCCGCGCTGGAATCCCGGAGTCGACCAGGCGTACGCCATCGGCTTGCCCACGTTTGCGGCGACCGCGTTTTACCATCACAAGCTGCCGAATCAGCCGGCGGCGCTCCAGCCGTTCCTCAAGGAGGTGGAGACCTTCGCGATGGGTGAGTACATGGCGGCGATGCTGCAGGGATCGGATTTGCCGGCAGCGCAGCGACAGGCGATCGCCGAAAAGCTGCATACGTATACGGGGCTGCCGGTTGCATACATTCTGAAGGACAATCTGCGGGTGGATGGCGGGCAGTTTGCGAAGGAGCTGCAGGACAGCGAGGGCGTGACGACCGGGCGGCTGGACGCGCGCTACAAGGGGCCGGACCTGAATCCGATGAGTGAGACAAGCGACTACGATCCGCAGTCGAATGCGGTCTCCTCGGCCTATACGACGGCGATCAATCAGTATCTGCGGACGGAGCTCAAATACGGTCGCAATGAGACGTACAAGCCGGGAGCGTATACGGACGCCACCTTCTCCTGGGATCTGCGTCATCAGGCGCCGGGCGGTCCTCCGGTCGGCCAGGGCGAGGGCGGCACGAATGTCATGCCCGACCTGGCGTTTACGATGAAGAGCAACCCAAATATGCGGGTGATGCTGGCGGGCGGGTACTTCGACCTGGCGACTCCCTACTATGAGGGCTTCTACGAGATGCATCATCTGCCGATCCCGCAGAAGCTGCAGTCGAACATCTCGTACCACTACTACGAGTCTGGGCACATGGTGTACGTGAATGACGGTGTGCTGGCGAAGTTCCACGACGATGTGGCGAACTTCGTGCGCGGGACCGAGGCGGGAAAGTAGCGTCCACCGTGGTCGAATCCTCGCTCAGTTCCGTGCCGTTTGTGCTGGACCCTCGCCTTACGGGATGGTCCGCGGCAGACTCCAGTCGCTTGTTTCAGGTGAACTCCGCGACCACTCCGGAGCAGCAGGCGGCGCTCTATCCGCAGTCGGTTGCCTCGGGCGATCCGCGTCCGGACGGTGTGGTGCTGTGGACACGCGTGGAACCATCTCTGCAGGGCGGTCCGTCGAGCAATCGAATTGCTTGGCAGATCGGCACGGATGCTGGCTTTGCGAGCGGCACGTTGCTCTTGGAAGGAGTGGCGCTGATCGCCAGCACGGCGGATTCGACGGTCAAGGTCTCCGTGGCGAACCGTGCGCTGCAGCCGTTTACCTTGTACTACTACCGCTTCCTCTACAATCAGATTCCGTCGCGCACAGGGCGGTTCAAGACGCTTCCGCTGGCGACCGGGTGGCTCCCTCAGTTGAAGCTTGGCTATGTGGTGTGCCAGGACTACGGCAATGGTTATTACAACGCTCTGGCGTACCTGGCACAGGAGGAGGTTGATTATGTCGTGCACCTGGGCGACTATATCTACGAGACGATCGGCGATCCGTCGTTTCAGGCCACGCCGGTGCGGCAGGTGCCTCCATTTGCTTCGGGCGGCGTAATTCCAAAGAACGTTGACGACTATCGTCACCTGTACAAGGTTTACCGGTCCGACGTACATCAGCAGGCGGTGCATGAGAAGTTTGCCTACATCCTGCTGTGGGACGATCACGAGTTTGCCAATGACTGCCACCAGGATTTTCATCCGGACGACGACCCGGCGCAGGTGACGCCGGCGACTGCGCAGCCAGCGCTGCGCCAGGCAGCAAACCAGGCCTGGAGCGAGTACGGCTTGGCAAACACGCCATTTACGCCCGCGACGCTGCCGGATGGCACGCCAAATTGGGAGAGCTCGATTCAGGTGTATCGCACGTTTTCTTTCGGAACGCTCGCGGAAATGATTGTCACCGATGAGCGGCTGTATCGTGATGCACCGCCGTGCGGTTTGACGGAGATCGGGGAGAGGTACTTCTCATTAGGCTGCCCGGCGATGCACGATCCGACGCGGTCGATGCTGGGCGCGACCCAGCATGCGTGGTTTGTGAATCAGCTCTCGACGACACAGGCGACGTGGAAGCTGTGGGCGAATGAAGTTATGTTGATGCAGCTGAAGCTCGGTCCGGTGTACGTCAATCTGGATCAGTGGGACGGCTATCAGCAGGAGCGCAATGCGATTTTGAACGTGGTGAAGCACGGCGAGATCAAAAACTTCGTTGCGCTGACGGGCGATCTGCATACGTTCCTTGCGGGCTATCTGAAAACGGACTTCGACAATCCATTCGAACCTCATATTGGAATCGAGCTGATGGTGGGTTCGATCACCTCGGCGAACATCGCCGAAGAGATTCACTCGGAGCTGGGTCTTTCGAGCCGGCCCATACCGGCAAGGCAGATGAGGATTGAGCCCGCGCTGATCTCGGATACGCTGCGGGCAGTCAATCCGTGGATCGAGTTCCTGAACTCGTCGACGCATGGCTACGGGCTGCTGACGATCACGCCGAGCGAAATGGTTTGCCAGTTCAAGGCAGTGAGCACCATTACCGAGCCGACGGCGGCCTTGATTCCGCTGGCCACGTTTACGATCCCGGTGAACCAGGTTAAGCTCAACCGGAGTTGAAAGGTTTGTACGCCAGAAGGGGTGCATCCTGGGCTCAAAGTGGCACTGCCATATTTGCGACCCGATCGAAAGCGGTGATCGCCTGGGCGAGTGCCAGACCGACCTGCGAAAAAGTTGAGTCCGGTTTGAGGCAAGCAGCTGCTTCGGAAAAGCGTTCTTCGGCGATGAGTTGAGAGACCGAGACCATCTCCTGATGGAACCGGATGTGCCGCGTGACCACGTCGCGGAAGGCCGGATGCTGCCGCATGTTGAAGTTCACAGGCGAGTCCAGCCAACGGCCAATGGCACACTCACGATGGTACTGAATAGCAGTTATTTGCTCAGGTGCCAGCTGCTCTTCCATGGCGATGGCGAACTGGAGGACAAGTCGCCAGTTCACGTGTTTGGCAATGGCTTCTTTCGCATTGAGTATCTGTGTCGCTTGCATCTGCCGATCCCTCAATGACTGTATCGGCGAAAGAGAAAAAAACTTTAGCTTGCTGTGCGATAAAACGCTTTCAACTCGTTCGCCCCGGCCGGGCAGGTGATTGGGTCGGCGTCGATTGATACGATGGAGGATATGGCTGCTTCCGTTCTGCTCGCGCCCGAGGTCCTCGCCCAATACCAGCCGGTGATTGGGTTGGAGGTGCATGTCCAGCTGATGACCGAGTCGAAGGCCTTCTGCGGCTGCGTCAACAAGTATGGCGGAGAGCCGAATACGCATGTATGCGCAACCTGCCTGGGGCTGCCGGGCGCGCTACCGGTGCTGAATCGCAAGGCCGTCGAGTTCGCGGTGCTGGCGGCGAAGGCGATCCACTGCGAAATCCGCGAGCACAGCGTGTTTGCGCGCAAGAACTATTTTTACCCCGACAATCCGAAGGGCTACCAGATCTCGCAGTTCGACAAGCCGATAGCGGAGCATGGCTGGCTCGATGTGCCGGAGGGCGACGGCAGCTCGGGCGCTATGAAGCGCATCGGCATCACTCGGTTGCACATGGAGGAGGACGCGGGTAAGAGCCTGCACGATGGGTTCGCGGACTCGGTGTCGCGGACCTACATCGACCTGAACCGGTGTGGCACGCCGCTGCTCGAGATTGTGTCGGAGCCGGACCTGCGCTCGCCGGACGAGGTGTTCGAGTACCTGACCCGGCTGAAGGAGATCCTGCTCTACACCGGCGTCAGCGACTGCAACATGGAAGAGGGCAGCCTGCGCTGCGACGCGAACGTGAGCGTAATGCGCAAGGACGCGCGGCAGTTTGGCACCAAGGCCGAGGTGAAGAACGTCAATTCGTTCCGGTATATCCGCTCGGCGGTGCAGTATGAGATCGAGCGGCAGATCGGAGTGCTCGAGGACGGCGGCCGCGTGGTGCAGGAAAGCCGCTTGTGGAACCAGGCCGAAGGCCGCACCTACACGATGCGCTCCAAGGAGCAGGCGCACGACTACCGTTATTTTCCGGAGCCGGACCTGCCATCGCTGGTCGTGAGCCAGGCCTGGCAGCAGAAGATCTTGCGTGACCTGCCGGAGCTCCCTGAGGCGCGGCGCGCGCGAATGATTGCAGACTACGGCATCAGCGAGCAGGATGCGATGACGTTTACGGCGACGCGGGCGTTTGCGGATCAGTTTGAGGCGGCGGCGAAGCAGGCGAAATCGGCTCGGCGAGTAGCTTCGCTGCTGACAAGCGAGATCACGATGCGGCTGCGGGCAAGTGAGATGGAGATGGCCGATTCGCCGATTACGTTGGAAGGGCTGGTGCTGGCGGCGGACCTGACCGAGTCGGGCGAGATTTCGTCGAAGATGCTGAAGACCATGCTGGACACGGCGTTTGCGAATCGCGAGGACTTCAAGGCGGTGTATGAGCGGGAGAAGCCGCAGCAGATCTCGGACAGCTCCGTGATCGAGCGGCTGATCGATGAGGTGATCGCGGCGAATCCAAAGCAGGTGGAGCAGTTTCGCGGCGGCAAGCGGACGGTGGCGGCGTTTTTCGTAGGGCAGGTGATGAAGGCGAGCAAAGGCCAGGCAAATCCGTCGCTGCTGAATGAGCTGGTTGTGAAGAAGCTGGATGCGGCGTAATTCTCCATCAGTGATGGATATGCACCTTCCATGGTGCAACCTGGGATGAGGCCGCCACGCTCTCATGGAGTGAGGTGAAGACGCATGGCATCGGCAAAGAAGGCTGCAGGCAAGAAGACGGCGGCGAAAAAGTCGGCCGGCAGGAAATACTCATCAGCGGCGAGTAAGAGCGTTGAACGCGAGATGAAGGCGATGAAGGAAGGCAAGCTGGAGAGCGGGAGTGGCGAGAAGGTGACCAATCCGAAGCAGGCGATTGCCATCGGGCTCTCGGAGGCCAGACGGGCCGGAGCGAAAGTGCCTCCGCCGCCAAAGAAGCTTGTGAAGGCTGCCGCCAAGAAAAACGCCCGCGAAGAAACCCGCTGCAAAGAAGACCTCTGCGTCTTAGAGCTACTTGTTGGACGCGGGCGCCGGGGCCGGGGACGATGGAGCGGCAGGGGCTGCGGCAGGTGCGGGAGCCGAGGTGGAACCTTCGCCTGCGGAAGGCGCTGCAGCGGCGGGGGCGTCTCCTGCAGCGGCCGCGGGCTTGGCTGAGCCGTATCCATCGGCGTACCAGCCGCCGCCTTTGAGCGAGAAGGCCGGGGCGGAGATGACTCGTTTCAGTTCGCCGCCGCAGAACGGGCAAGCGGTGATCTCGGGGTCGGAGAACTTCTGGATCTTCTCCGTGCGCCGGCGGCAGGCGGTACATTCGTATTCGTAAAGCGGCATGATAGTTGTTCCTGATTCAGTTTACCGCGACGCCCGGGCAGACGGGAGCCGCTCTAGTTCTGGCTGGAGAAGGCGGCGGTCTGCACGGGGGCGGGTTTGGACTCCTTCGCGCGCTTGATCAGCTTCTTGAGCTTACCTTCGACATCGTTGCCGGAGCCGAGCATTTCCGCGGTGAGTACGCCGTCGGAGTCGATGGTGAAGTAGTGCGGGATTGCATTGATGCCGAAGCGATCGCTCAGCTTGTGGTCGGCGTCGCGGTACTGCAGCCAGGTCATCTCGTGCTTGGCGATGAAGTCCTTCCAATTGGCTTCGTCGGAGTCCCACGAGATGCTGATGACGGTAAAGGGCTCGTTAGCGAACTCGCGGGCGATCTTTTGAACGTGGGGAAGTTCTGCGTTGCAGGGTCCGCACCAAGTGGCCCAGAAATCGATCAGCACGACGCGGCCGCCCATATTGTCGAGGTTGAAGCGGGTTCCATCGAGCGCGGTGACCTCAAAGGCGGGAGCCATCTTGTGCAGCGAGAGCTCCGGGTTTTTCCGCGAAGTGGGCCGCGCGTACACGCATGGGATCTTTGGGGGAGGCGGCCTGGGAGCAGGCATTGAAGGCCTGTTTGGCTTCGTCGTCCTTGCCCATCCGGGCGAGGACGCAGCCATCCTGATATTGCGCGCTGATGTTTTTTGGGTAGTCGCTCAGGGCGGTCTGGAAGGCCGTGTGCGCGGCTTCGAGCTGGGCGGGTTTGGGCTTCTCTCCTCCCTGGGCGAGCAGCGCCACGCCGCGATCATTGGCGGCAACGGATTTATCAACCGCAAGGGTGACCAGCGCTTCCATCTGCGTGGCTGCGGCCACTGCATCCTTGTACTCGCCGAGGTGCATGTCGATGTCGTAAAGCTGTTTCAGGCACGGGACGCAGCTTCCCCCGGCAACTTTGTTAGCTTTTTTGTAGTCGTCGGCGGCAAAGGCGTACTGGCGTTTCTTCGTAAGCTCTTTGGCTTCGGCCATGGAGGCGATGAATTTGGGATCGGACTCGTAGGCGGGCCTGGCCGTCGGCGCAGCGGTTGGCTGGGGAATTTGGGCGGCGAGGCTAAGGGGCAGCAGAAAAGTCAGGACACTTGGAAGGCTGAGGCGCATAGAATTCCTCCGAAGATAGAGAATAAGGCATGTCTTCTTCCCACGCGGAGTTCGTCTCGCAATCGGTGCGCATCGATAAGTGGCTTTGGGCGGCGCGCTTCTATAAAACGCGCGTGCTGGCAACCGCGGCCTGCGATGCGGGGCACATCCTGTGCAACGGGCAGCCGGCGAAGCCCTCGCGCGTGCTGAAGCTCGGAGATCGATTGGTCATCAAGAACGAGGGCGGCGAGTACACGGTCGAGCTGCTGGCACTGTCCGATCAGCGCGGGTCGGCGACGGTCGCGCAGACGCTCTACCGCGAAACGGATGAGAGCCGCGAGCTGCGGGCGAAGGTCGCCGAGGCGCGCAGGATCATGCTGGCCAACGATCCACTGCCGCAGGGCCGTCCGTCGAAGAAGGATCGGCGGCTGATTCACAGCTTTCGGGGGAGATAGGGCGTTTTCCCTGTAGGTACAGCTGGTGCCACGATACTTATGGGTGTTTTCTCTCAAGGAAACGCCACCGCACGCCTAATTCGGGAACCCCAATAACAGGGAAACGCTTAGGGCGGTCAGGCTTCGGGCGTGGGGTCCGTGGACTCGCCAGGAAGCGGACTGGCTCCTAAACCACGATCGGCTTTCTTCTTCTTTCTGCTCGGATAAAAGATCTTCTCGGGTGTGGGCGAAAGGATTTCACTTACCTGGGCTTCCACGGCGCTCCAGTATCTGACGTCGGCAGGCCGTGCGGAAGGAACCCGCTGGCGCATGCGGGCGTACCAGAGACTCCATTCGAGCTCCTTGCGATTGTTGTGGTCGATGGCGGCCTGCACGCGCTGGACTTCGCTGGGAACGGCCATGGGTCTAGGCCAGGCCCGTCGACTCGGCCTGCTCCTGAGCATGATAGCTGGAGCGGACCAGCGGGCCGGCCTCCAC
>CAXSDM010000053.1:9487-17681 GCA_964235575.1 uncultured Acidobacteriaceae bacterium
TCGATGTTATGGTTCAGGATCTCGGGTTGCGCGGCAACCACCATGCGCAACGCGGCCTCGTTGCCCTGGAAGTCGGGCGTCAGAATCTCGATCCGGCATCCCGCGGCCTGCAGCCGAATCTCGCGGACGACCTCCACGAAAGCCTGAGCGGCGCCGAGATTGTCATCGTCGCGGTTGACGCTGGTAATGACGGCGTGTGCGAGCCCGAGCTGGGCCACGGCGTAGGCGACGCGGCGTGGCTCGTCAAAATCGATCGGCTCCGGCCGGCCTTTGGGGACGGCGCAAAATCCGCAGCGCCGCGTGCACAGATTGCCCAGCATCATGAAGGTAGCGGCCTTCTGGTTCCAGCACTCGCCGATGTTGGGGCACTGGGCGCTCTCGCACACGGTGTGCAGGTGCAGGTCGCGGGCCAGCTTCTTGAGCGCGTGAAAGGTCTCGCCGCCGGGAGCCTTGGCCTTCAGCCACTCGGGCTTGCGTACGGGCAGGCGGGGGCCGAGATCGATCTGCACAAGCTCGGTGATCTGGGCCGGGGACGCCATGGCATCTATTGTACCCACAACGCGCGGGTTTGCTAACCAGAACGGCGGGCCGTGCGGGCGGCATGCGCCTCTTTCGTCGCGCAATAAATCACCCGCTCCACCACGCAGATCACTTCACCCTGCGGATCGACGACCTCCACCGGAAAGACGGCGTCATAGGTCCCATCTCGATCCAGTGCCGCTCGGATCTCCGCCAGCCGCCCGTCCTTCAGCTCAAAGTGCGCCCGCACCGTGGTGAGGCCGGGACGCCGAAAGCGGATGGACCCGGCCTTATCCCACACCACAAAGCCCTCGCCCAGCGCATGGTGGAGCATGACCATGTAGAACGGATCGGTCATCGCAAACAGGCTTCCGCCAAAGTGCGTGCCGAAGTAGTTCCGGTTCTCCGGCGTCAGCTCCATCTCCACATCGACCGACCGCAGATCGTCCGACGCGCTCGTCACACGGATGCCCGCGCCCACAAACGGGGCATATGTGTTGATTCTGTTCATCAGCGGGAAGTCACTCATAGCATGCGGTCCCGCACCTCTGGCCTGACGAGATAGAGGAAGAACAGCAGCATGAAGCAGCCCTGCACCAGCGGCGGCATGGCATGCGAGAGACGAAATAGATAGAAGTAGCCCGCGCTGAGCAGCAGACAGCCGGCCAGCACGATCGCAAACCCCCACCGGCGCATCTTTAGCAAACCGAACAGACCGGCGCACAGCAGGGTGGAGAGCGCCAGCAGCGTGTATTTGCCGGCGCCCGCGCCGAAGCGTCCGGTAAGGACGGCGAAGACGTTCAGCAGCGTGAAAAAGAGCAGGAACAGCGCAATGCCGGCGATGCCAGGCAGCATCTTGCCCCGGAGCGCAGGGTTGGGTTGAGGATCCAGTTGGCGGTCGTCGCTCATAGCGTGTGCAGGTAGGCAAGCAAAGCAGAGAGGTCGGCGTCATCGACACGGTTGGCCATGGCCGGCATGTTGTTGCGGCCATGTAGGACGGTAGCGGAGACGCGCTCGTCGGTGGCCGCGGCTCCGCTCGGCAGCGCCGGCTTCTTGAAGACGCCGGAGAGCGAAGGCCCGTGCAGAACGCCGGTCTGACGGTCGTAGTGGCAGACCGCGCAGTTGGTTTGGTACACGACATGGCCGCGGGTCTCGTCCGGGGTGAGTTCGGCGAGCGGCTTGGGATGCGGCGTGGCGCTGCAGCCGGCCAGGGCCAGCACGCCGCTGATCAAAAACAAGGAACCCCTCATGCATCTATTTTCTCACTCCACCTCAGGAGCCCGCCGCAACATCAGTTTGCGGCTGCAATCAGCTCAACGATACGGTCCATCGTGGCACGGTCGGCGGGCGTGCCGGGCAGGTGATCGTCGACCAGGACGGAGAACACGAGCGTCTGTCCGCTGGCGGCAGTGACGTAGCCGGAGAGCGCGCGCGTCTCGCTCAGGGTTCCCGTCTTGGCGAAGATCTTGCCCTTGAGCGGCGAGTCCGCTGCTGCAAACCTCCCGCCGAGCGAGCCATCCACCCCCGCCACCGGCAGCGCGGCCTTGTACGTCGCAAACCAGGGCTGCGCGGCCGCGTAGGCCAGGAACTTCGCAAGCGCGCGCGGCGTGACCAGGTCGTGCCCGCTCAGGCCGGAGCCGTCGTAGAGCCTGAAGTCGTTCGAGTTCAGGCCGGCATGGAGCATGTACTCCTTCACCACGGCCACGCCTGCGCTCTGGGTGTGCTCGCAGTCGAACGTAGCGCCAAGATTGCGCAGCAGGAGTTCGGCATGAAGATTTTGCGAGACCTTGAAGGTATAGGTGAGGTCGTCGGCGAGATGCGGGGACTCGTGCACGGCGAGCACCGTCCGTTTTGCATCCGGCTGCCCGGTTGCGAAGGCCTGCGCTTGGCACTCGAAGCCCTGACGATCCGGCGTATACGGCTCATTGAGGGTGCGCTGGAGCATGAACTTGACCGAGGGTTCGTCGCGGATCGCCGGGCCAAGCCTGCGCATCTCGGCATGTTTCGCCTTCGCGGTTCCGCCGATCGTTACGCCGCGCCTCTCGAGAGCCTGCTTCAGCGCAAGCGCCGCGTACTCCGCCGGATCCTCGATGGCGATCGCCTGCCGGCAAGGCTGCGCCTGGGGCAGAAGGTCTCCGAACACCTGCAGCAGCCTGGACCCGGCAGCGCGCTGGTAGCCGAGCCGGTCGTCGCATCCGCCGTTAAAGCTCCCCACGAAAACGTTTGCGTTCAGGGTGTAGTAAGGCAAGTCCGGAACCGCCGAAACCGTAGCCTTGCCGCCTGGTTTCGCTCCGGGACTTACGCTATAGACCACCTCGTTGTCATGCACGGTCAAGGCGGAAACCGGCGCGCCATACCCCCACAGCAGGTCATCGGCGGCCCAGTCCGGCGGGTACGGCTCCCAGGCAAAGTACCCATCGTTGCCGACCACATCGCCCTCGATCCGGCGGAGACCACTCGCGGCAACCTTGTCCGCGAGTTCCTCAATGTCGGCGATCGTTGCCGGCTCCGACGGCGGGTTCTTCGGTCTTTGCCCGGGCGAGAGGTAGGGGATGTCGTGCGCGCCGAAGTTGGCGTCGCCGCCGCCCACCAGCTCAAGCGACCCATGCAGCACGCCGCCCGACATCTCGCCGACCGCCTCCACCCGCGTTGCAAAGTGCTTGTCCGCGCCGAGCAGCGCGAGCGCCGCGGCCCCGGTGAACAGCTTATTGTTCGAGGCCGGCCGAAACAGCTGTGCTTCGTTGATCCCGCAAAGCTGGCCGCCCTCGAGCGTCGTCACCATCACGCCCCAGTGCGCGCCCGCCACTTCGGGGCTTACCGTCAACGCGCGGACCTGGTCGCAAAACGACATCTGCGCGGCCCCAGGCAAAGCCACGCAAAACAGGACAAGCAAAGCGCGCAATCCGGAACACAGCATGCACGCAGTGTACCCGGCTCAGGTGGTGTGATCGACGATGATCTTCCAGCCCTTGTCCGTCTTCTCCATCACCAGTGAAAAGACGCCATCGGCCGGGCCGCCAACCTTCTTGCTGCGGTCCAGGTGATACTTGCCGAGAACCACGACGAAGTGCTCGTCGAGCACGTGCGGCTCAAGCTCGGAGAAAGACAGCGTGCCCATGGCCTCGCGCGTCGGGTAGTTGCCATGGTAGTCGAGCAGCATCTGCTGGTAGCCGCGGCTGATCTGGCGGCCTACAAACAGAATGTCGGGCGAATCCTTATAGCCCTTTGCATAGCCGTCCAGGTCGCCGCGATTCCAGTCGCGCTCTTGCGCCGTCAGCACCTTGATGACGTCGAGCTCTTCGCGCGAAAGGGTGCGCAGTTGGTCCGGGCCCTTGTCCGGGTTCTGGGCGGTCAGCGTGGCCGGCGGAAGCAGCAGGCAAGCCGCCGGGAGAAGCAAAAGAGAGAGTCTGCGCAGCATGATCGATCCACCATACCTTTCTGCATCTTCTCTGAACGTACAGGACCGGCCGGAGGCTCGGCATTACTCCTCTCTGTGATGCCGCAGTCCGAACGCAGGAACGGCCCAAAAAAATGCCGGCGAGCGCTAAAGTCGCGCGTTCGTCGGCCGATAGAATGATGTATGAGCTCGACCCGAACCGTCCACGCCGTCTGCTCGCTCGACTGCCCCGACTCCTGCGGAGCGCTGGTCACGGTCGAGACGGCGGCCAATGGCGCGGAGCGCGCGGTAAAGCTGCAGGGCGATCCCACGCACCCGGTCACGCGCGGATTTTTGTGCGGCAAGGTGACCAAATTTTTGGATCGCGTCTACGCCCAGGACCGGCTGCTGCATCCGATGCGGCGGCGCCCGGACGTTTCCAAGGGACCGCTGGCCCATGGGCGCGAGGCCGAGGCGTTCGAACGTATCTCCTGGGACCAGGCTCTGGATGAGATCGCGGCGCGGCTGACGGCAACCGCCCGCGAGCACGGCCCGGAGTCGATCCTGCCGTACAGCTATGCGGGGACGATTGGGCAGCTGGGATATGGCTCAATGGATCGACGGTTCTTCCACCGGCTCGGCGCATCGCAGCTCGACCGCACCATATGCGCCTCGGCCGGCGGGACGGCGCTCGCGAGCGTCTACGGCGTCAAGCTCGGCACGCCGCCGCAGGACTTCGCGCATGCGGGCCTGATCCTCGCCTGGGGCGCGAACATTCACGGCAACAACATTCATCTGTGGCCCTTCATCGAGGAGGCTCGGCGGCAGGGTGCGCGGCTTGTGGTGATCGACCCGTACCGGACCCGCACGGCAGCCCTCGCAGACGAGCATCTGGCCATCCATCCCGGAACGGATGGGCTGCTGGCCCTGGCCATGATGCATGTGCTCTTCCGCGAGGGCTTCGCGGACCGGGAATATCTCGCCGCCTGCACGCACGGCGCGGACGAGTTGTGCGCGCACGCGCTGCGGCCGAAGCACAGTCCGGAGCAGGCAGCCGCCGTGACCGGGATCGACGCGGCGACGATCGAGCGGCTTGCACGCGCGTACGGGGAGGCGGCGCGAGGGAGCCGGCCCGCGGTGATCCGGCTGAATTACGGCGTGCAGCGGTCAGAAGGCGGAGGCACGGCGGTACGGGCCATCGCGATGCTGCCGCTGATCACGGGCGCCTGGAAGCGGCGCGGCGGAGGCTTACAGCTTTCGACCAGCGGAGCGTTTCCGTTCAACGCATCGGCGCTGCAGATGCCCGAGCTAATGCTCAAAAGCCCGCTGGGGCGGCCGTCGCGGGTCGTCAACATGAGCCTGCTGGGCCAGGCGCTAAGCATGGATGGAAGCGGAGAAGGCGGGCCGCCGGTCAAGGCTTTGTTCGTCTACAACTCCAACCCCGCGGCGATTGCGCCGAACCAGAATGCGGTGCTCGCAGGCCTGCGGCGCCCGGACCTGTTCACGGTGGTCCACGAGCAGTTTTTTACCGACACGGCCGATTACGCGGACGTTCTGCTGCCCGCGCCGACCTTTCTCGAGACCAAGGACGTGCAGGGCGCTTACGGACACCTGTTCGCGCAGCTCAGTCACCAGGCGATTGCACCGCTCGGCGAAGCCCGCAGCAACACGGAGTTGTTCCGCGGGCTGGCGCAAACAATGGGCTTTGACGAGGCCTGCTTCCAGGACACGGATGACGAGTTGATCGACGCAGCGCTCGACACCGCTCACCCGTGGTTCGCCGGGATCACCCGCGAACGACTGGAGCGCGAAGGCCATCTGCCGCTCGCGCTTCCGGCCGATGCGACTGGTCAGGTGCTGCCGTTCTCGACGCCGGAGTGGTTCGGCACGGCGAGCGGCAAGGCGGAGCTGCTGCCGGTGCCGTGCTTTGTCGCGCCGGAGGAGTCGCGGGCACATGCCGGAGAAACGTATCCGCTCGAGTTTCTGCCCCGCAAGGCCGACCACTACATGAACTCCACCTTCTCGAACCAGGCCACGCACCAGCGCATGGAGGCGGCCACCGCCGGAACGCTCGAAATGCATACGGAAGACGCGGCGGCTCGCGGCGTGGCGCAGAACGACCAGGTAGAAGTCTTCAACGGTCGGGGTGCGGTTACGTTGCGGGCGAACCTGAGCGGAAAGGTAGGGCGGGGCGTGGTGGCGGCGCGGCTGGACTGGTCGAAGCTGCACGGCGACCTCTCCGGGCAAGGCGCGAACGTGAACGCGCTGACCTCCGAGCGGCTAACCGACATGGGCGGCGGGCCGACGTTTTACTCGACCCTGGTGGAGGTGCGGCGAGCCGGGCCGGCGCTGTAAGAACAGGCAACAACAGACGCAGATTCCCTGCGGGAAGGACAACAGAAGAAGCCCTGTCATCGCATCAACAAAGGATGACGTCCGGGCGGGCAGTGAAAGGCCTCCGCCAGCCGCCGCGGCGTCATCACCTCGTCCGGCAGGCCGCTGACCAGCGCGCCGCCCGGCGAGAGCAGATGCACGGCGCTGAAGTTCCCCTCCACCAGGTGCAGATCGTGGATGGAGGCGAGGATGGTGAGGCCCTCATGCCGGAGATGCTCGAGCAGGTCGAGGAGCTCGACCTGACGGCCGATGTCCAGGTTCTGCGTAGGCTCATCGAGCAGCAGCAGCTTCGGCTCCTGCGCCAAACCCAGCGCGATCTTCACCCGCTGCCGCTCGCCGCCGCTGAGCTCGTTGAAGATGCGGTGGCGCAGGCTGCTCGCATCCGTGAGTGCGAGCGCATGGTCAACGGCCAGGCGATCCTCGCGCTGGATGCCGCGCAGCAGGCCAAGGTATGGGCTGCGGCCCTGCTCGACGATCTGCTCGACGGTGAACTCAAAGGGAACGTCGAACCCCTGCGGCACCAGCGCGACATGGCGGGCGCGCTCCCTGCGCGGCAGGCTGTGGAGCGGCTTGCCTTCGAGCAGGACCTGGCCGTGGCTCGGCGCAAGGCTGCCGGAGAGCACGCGCAGCAGCGTCGTCTTGCCAACGCCGTTCGGCCCGATCAACGCCGCTGCCTCGCCGCACTCCACCCGCAAGCCGATGTCGGCGAGCACCGGGCGTTCGCCGTAGCGGTAACCGATCCCACGAATCTCGAGCATCGGCATCACAGGGTGTACTCCCGCTTGCTCTTGCGCAGCAGGTAGAGGAAGAACGGGCCGCCCACGAAGACCATGACGATACCCACGGGGACTTCCGAGGGCGCGAACAGCGTGCGCGCGGCGGTATCCGTGACCACGAGGAAGAAGGCGCCGGCCAGCGCGGTGGCGGGCAGCAGGCGAACGTGATCCGGGCCGAGCCACAGCCGCGTGACGTGCGGAACGATCAGCCCGGCGAAGCCGATGAGGCCGCCGAGAGAAACGGCAATGGCAGTCAGCAGCGAGCCGACAAGCACGATGCCAACGCGTGCAAGCTCCACCCGGATGCCAAGCTGTTCGGCGTACTCGTCGCCCAGGGCGAGCGTGTTCAGGCGGCGCATGAGGGGGTAGGCGAGGAGGAACGCGGCGGCGAGCATGGCGGCGGCGACCATCAGTTGGCGCCACTCTGGCACGCCGATGACCCCATGCAGCCAGGCGGCGACGACTTTCGTGCCGCTGGCGGGGTTGGGGTCGAAGATCTCAAACAGGTAGGTGGAGTTATACAGCATCATGCCGACGGCGAAGCCCGCCAGCAGCAGCGTCACGCCGCTGCTGCGTCCGCGGGTGCGCGCCAGGCCGTAGACGATGAACATGGTGAGCACCGCGCCCGCAAAGGCCAGGAGCGCCGTCGCGCTGAAGCCGAGCAGCGACCACTGCGCTAGAAAAACAATGCCGATGCAGGCTCCCACGGCCGCGCCGCCCGAGGCTCCGATGATGTACGGGTCAGCCATGGGATTGCGAAACAGCCCCTGAAACATCAGCCCCGAGACCGACAGCGCCGCGCCGACCAGCGCCGACGCCAGCACGCGCGGCAGCCGCACCTGGAAGAGAATGGCGTGCTGCATCGGGCTGAGGGGCCGGCTGCGAACCATCGCGGCCAGCATCTTCGCGACCGGCAGCCGGTACGCTCCCAGCGACACGGACACCAGGATGGCCGCTCCCAGCAAAAGCGTCAGCAGGGCGATAGCCCAGGCCAGCCGGACTTTCCCGGCCGCAACCGGCGGCGGCGCGGACCCCGAGCCCCCGCCCTCCCCCCGCGTGCGAGGAGGCGCCGAGGTCATCGGGGTAACGGCCGCGCCGCTTACTTCAGTCGCCATGACTCCCCACCAAA
>CAXSDM010000054.1:0-1911 GCA_964235575.1 uncultured Acidobacteriaceae bacterium
TTGGTAGCATCTCTCTGTGCCCCTCGAACTTTCGACACCCATTAAGTTCGTCAAGCGCGTGGGCGAGCGCGTCGCCGAAAACCTGGCGAAACGCGGCGTCGAGACGGTCGAGGATCTGCTCTACCATCTGCCTTTCCGCTACGAGGACCGGCTCCATCCGCAGCCGATCGCCGAGAAGAAAGCCGGCGACATGGTTTCGCTGCTCGGCGATGTGCGAGGCTCCTCGCTGCTGCGCACCAAGGCTGGCCGCACGCTGCTGGAGCTGACGCTCGGCCTGTCGGCTCCGGCGGTCGACCTCTCCGGCCCTTCGCCGCGCGCCGGGCAGACGACCATCCAGTGCACCTGGTTCAACGCCGCTTACCTACGCGACAAGTTCCGCCTCGGTCAGCGGATCGCGGTCTATGGCAAGCTCGAGGGCTCGCGCTCCGGCGGCGCAGGCCGCTTCAAGCTCGTGCAGCCGCAGTTCGAGATTCTGCCTGAGCCCAACGCCACCGGCCCGGACGCCGAGTTCGCCATGCTCGAGATGGGCCGCATCGTTCCCGTCTACGAGAGCCTCGGCGGCACAACGCCCTGGGGCGCAAAGCTCACCTCGAAGTGGACCCGCCGCGTCCTGTGGAGCATCTTTGAAGAGCTGACCGAGACCGGCACGGAGGCCGAAGAGACCCTGCCCCCAGCCCTCCGCGCGCGGCTCCAGCTTCCCGGGCGCATGGCCGCCCTGCGCGCGCTGCATTTTCCCGAGGCCGGCACCCCGATGGGCGAACTCCAGGCCGCCCGCACCCCGGCCCACCGGCGCCTTATCTTTGAGGAGCTCTGGTATCTCGAGCTCGGCCTGGAGCTCAAGCGCAAACGCCTGCGCGAGCGCCTCGGCACGCAGTTCGCCACCGGCTCCGAGGTCCGCGAGGCACTCAAGCAGGTGCTGCCCTTTCATCCGACGGCTGCGCAGAAGCGCGTGCTGGGCGAGATTGTCGGCGATATGCGCCGCCCCCAGCCGATGCGCCGGCTGCTGCAGGGCGATGTTGGCTCAGGCAAGACCATTGTCGCGCTGCAGGCCGCGCTGGTCGCGATTGAAAACGGCTTCCAGGCCGCGCTCATGGCTCCGACCGAGATCCTGGCCACGCAGCACTTTCTCAGCGCGCGCAAGCTGCTGGCCGACCGCACCTCCCCCTCCACCGGCAAGCCCTATCGCGTTTCCCTGCTCACCGGCTCACTCGACGAAGACCGCAAACGCGAAGGGCGAAGCCGCATCTTTTCAGGCGAAACGCAGCTTGCCATCGGCACCCACTCGCTCATCGAAGAAAAAGTCGAGTTCGCCCACCTCGGCCTCGTCATCGTCGACGAGCAGCACCGCTTCGGCGTTCAGCAGCGCTTCAAGCTGATGCGCGCCGGCCACGCCGACCCCGACGTGCTGGTGATGACCGCGACGCCGATTCCCCGCACCCTGGCCCTGACGATCTACGGCGACATGGATTTGAGCGTGATCGACGAGCTTCCGCCGGGGCGCACACCGATCCTAACCCGGAGGACGACCGAAGAGAAGGCCGCCGAGGTCTGGGCTTTCGTCCGCAAGCAGGTCGCGCTCGGCCGCCAGGCCTACCTGGTCTACCCCGTCATCGAAGGAGCCAAGGACGATCAGCCCGAGCTCGACTTCGCGCAGGACACCGCCGAGCCCGAGCCCGAGCCGACGCCCAAGTCCCGCGCCAAACCGGAACGCCTCTTCCCCGCACCCAAGCTCCGCGCCGCCACGCAGATGTACGACGAGCTCCGCGCCGGGCCGCTCGCCGGCCTGCGCCTGGGCCTGCTGCATGGGCGCATGTCCGCCGACGACAAAGAGGTGGCCATGCGCCGCTTCCAGCGCGGAGAGACGGACGTGCTCGTCGCCACCACCGTCATCGAGGTGGGCGTCGACGTTCC
>CAXSDM010000054.1:2011-15886 GCA_964235575.1 uncultured Acidobacteriaceae bacterium
TGCCCGAGTTCCGCGTCGCCAATCTGGTCCGCGACCGCGACCTGCTGGAGCTTGCCAAACGCGAGGCTGCCCGGTTTGCCCGGACTCCCGACGTAGCCATGACTCCGGAGGAGATCGCCGGGGTGTGGGATCGGCTGAAGAACCAATGGCAGCGCCGCTACGGGCTGGTGGAAGCCTGAGCCCGGCGCGTTGACGCCCGGCGCCACCGCCCGTCTAATCTCACATCCCAGGCTTCGCAACGGACTGCGTTTATTTGCTTCTACCCGGGCATACTTCTAAACTGAAGGTTGAAAACCAGCAGCCATCGGTACTGCCGCACCAGAAAGTCCGTTCGCGCGCGAGGCCCTGCCGCCGAGCCAACGGAGAGGTTTGAAAGGTTCAATGCGTCGTTTTGTTACTCTCGCCGTCCTTATCTTCTGTTCCCTTCCCTTTGGCGTCTCGATCTCCGGCTGCCACCACGCGGCTCCCCCCGTGTATTGCAACGGTCAGAACTCCGGCGTCGTCGTCGGCCAGCTCACGACGCTGCTGCTTCAGCCGCAGTTGACCGGCATCTCGCTGAACGAGGGAGAGATCGGCCAGGTGAACGCGCCCACAGGAACGGATTGCAAAGGCAGTTCCGCCTCCGCGAGCGGAACCGTGTACGGCTCGTCGAATCTCAGCCTGGTAGATATCGCGCCAACGACCGGCCGTCTCTGCGCCGGCACCTGGAATCGCAACAGCGGCGGCGGCATTGCGGACTTCACTTACTGCACGGCCAGCCCGGTCAGCGGCATCGCTTACGTCACCGCCAGCGCGGAGGGCGTGTCCTCCAACTCTATTCCTGTGTACGTGCACCCGATTGTCACCCGCATTGTGCTCGGCTCAGGCTCGACGGATTGTACCCTGGACCCTGCCAGCAACTGCTACAACCAGACCTCGGCCGGAGCCTGCCAGGCAACGCCGGCTGTCCTCACGGGCAGCGTCTTCAACGGTACGTCCTGCGTTTCGCAAGGGATGATGACGAATCTTGTGGCGCGGAGTTATGCCGGGGTAGGCGGGACGACGAATGTCAGCTGCCAAGTGGGACCGATCGCTTTTACCGCGACCAATCCGCTGGTCGTGACGATCTCAACGCTCACCAACGGCCAGGCCACCGCGGCCCAGCCCGGCACGACTACCATCAACGCCGCCACGTCCCAGGCTTCGAGTACCGCGGGCTTCTTCTCTACCTGTGCCCCGGCGTCCATTACGCTTGCGCAGGTGGGAAACAGCACCGCGCCGACCGGCCCAATTACGGTCGATCAGAATGTCGCCCAGGCGCTCTCGGCCACGGTCATCGACACGGCGGGCAATCCGATCACCAACATCACGCTTGAGTATGAGTCGACTACGCCCCAGACTATTCCGTCCGGCAGCGCTACCATCACGCCGCTCTTTCCCGGCGCCGCCACCATCACGGCCATCTGCCAGCCGCCTGCCTGCAACCCCGCGCCGCTCAATGAGATCGGGCTCGCCCTGCCGGCCAGCACCGGAACCGTCGGCGCGCCCGTCGGCAACGGTACGACGATTACTTCGAACCCGGTCCTGGTAAACGCCGTCGGAAGCGGTGTTAATACCGTGCTCTACATCGGGTCAACGCAGTCGCAATACCTGCAGCCCTTCGACTTCACCCTGTCCACCCAGGGCGCGCCCATCCGCCTGCCTTATGTGCCGAACTCGCTCGCCCTGTCCGAAGACCAGAGCACGATCTACATGGGCACGCCGAACGAGATCATGATCTTTGCCACCAGTACCAACTCCTTGACCAAGGAAGACACGACCATCTCCGGGAACGTGCTGACCGTCTCGCCGGATAACGGCACGGTGGTGGTTACCGATCCCGTCCGCAAACTGACCTATCTTTATACCTCGACCGGCGCCATTACCTCTGAGTACGGAGCGGTCGCGACGCGTGCCTCCTGGAGTCCCGACTCGCAGACCGTCTACATCACCACCAACGATGGCCGCCTGCTGGTCTACTCCACCTTTACCGGCTGGAGCGCGATCGCGCTCGCCAATACGGCCACCGACGTCGCCGTGACCGTTCCCAGCGCTGGCGCCTATCTGGCCGAGGGAAGCGCGGGCGGCCTGCTCGACGTGCGCACCAATTGTCCAGCGACCACCCTCTCCGGAACCGGCATCCAGACCGTCACCAGCAATGTCTTCTACCCCGACGCTGGTTCAGTCGCCGCCACGCCCGAGCGTCTTGCGGCGACCAACGATGGCGTCCACATCCTCGGCGCCAACGTGACCAACTTCGTAGACGTGACGACCAACGCCAAGCGGGGAAGCTGCCCGGTCACGTTCACCAGCACTCCGGGTACTCCACTGCCGCTCGGCGTGGCGGCTACCGACGTCAACAATGTGCTGGCAACGACCGACTCCGCGTACGCCTTCGTCACGTATCAGGGTACCGGCGGCACTTTGCCCGAGTACACGCAGTCCGTTCCGGGCGGGCATGGGACGATCACCCAGGTTGCGCTGCAGAGAACCTCAAACGGCACCCCGGTCGCGCCGGTCTCTTCCACACTGAGCGCGGACAATCAGGTGCTCTACCTGGGTACGACGGGCGACAACATTGTGCATCGCCTGAGCCGCGGAGTGACCGGCTTCGCCGATACCCTTACTCCCATCGTACCGCTGCTTCCGTTGGCGAGCGGAGCCACGGGCGTGGCTACCCCCAACCTGCTGGTCTCGCGGCCGAAGAAGCCGACCTCGTAGAGCCGGGCAGCCGGGTCACTTGAGGTTGGAGATCCAGTAGCCGAACAAGCTGAGCGCAAACGCCGCAGCCAGGAACACGACTTTCTGCCGTCCGAGATAGCGAGCCCGGCCCATTGTCATGGCCGGAACCAGCCCCGGCCCAAGCAGGAGGCCGCAGACGAACCCGCCCAGGTGCGCCGAGTTATCAATGCGCACCGAGATGCCTGGGATTGGCAGCGCCGTGCCCAGGCCGATAATAAGGTTGATGACCGAGAAGCGCACCACCGAGGTACGCAACCGCTTCAGCTCAGTCCACGGAATCGGCAGCTTGCGGTTGGTCAAGAGCACGATCAGGATGCCGGCGATTCCGAAGACAGCTCCAGAAGCTCCCGCGCCTACCCCGGCGATAAGTTCAAGTGGCTGCCGAAAAAAGATAGCTGCGATTACGTCCCAGGCTACGGAGAGCAGATTGCCCGCGACACCGGTCAGCAGGTAGACCGCGATCAGCCCCATGGGACCCAGCAGAGGCTCGCCCAGCAGGCCCAGGTTCCAAAGACACCACATGTTGGTGGCAATGTGAATGATGCCGATGTGAACAAACATCGCTGTGACCAGCCGGTACCACTGGCCGGTCAACACCAGTAGCGCGTTGTTGGCGCCGAAGTGCCGCAGCTGGGCCGGCGTCGGCGAGTTGACCGAGACGCCATGCGTGATCATCCACAGGAACACGCCGATGTTGATCGCCAGCAGAAAGTAGGTTCCGGGTGCGGAGCGCGGATCCCACTCGCTGTACTCGCGCACATCCTGTGGACGCGTGGGCGCATGCTGACTTTCAGCGAGCGGCGACGCGGTGGTCGGGAAGATCTCGCTTTGCGGTTCAGGAGGCATCGAGAACGTGCGTCAGGCGTGACGGCGTGTAATGCGCTGGCGAAGCTCGGACGGGATACGCTGTTCCACCAGGCTGTTCAGCAGCGCAGGCAGAGGCGTGGCGATGGCGACCAGCACGCACAAGATCAGGGACAGAATCAGGCCGGCGACTGCGACCGCCTGCAGCGAGATCGTCACCGGCTCCTGGCGGAGATGCAGCGTGAGGCTGCCGGCAATGTGCGTGAGCGCTTCGATCCGGCGCATGACCATGGCGGCCAGGAGAAAGGCCACCATCGAAAGCGCGCTGATGCTGATCAGCAGCACGTCAATGGTGCGCGCAACGTGCTGGCGGCGGCGGCAGTGCGGGCACTCGGTCAGGTGCTGTTCGTAATCGGTCCGCATCTCCGGGGAGATATTCGAGATGTCATACCGCCATCCGGAGAGAATGGCTCCGACGATCGGATCAGTGCAGGCCTTGGAATGGACCGGGATCGAGCGATATTTGGGCTGATTCGGCATAGATTCAACCTTCATTCTATCCCGTTTGATTCCGAGCGTGAAGGAAAGGTTCAACTCGTCGCTCGCGGGGTGGAGCCAATGTTCGGCCATAACCAGGCCGCTCCCCGCACGCCGCTCGAGTCTCCGAACTTGGCTGGCACGATCGGTGTATCGAAGTCCCCGCCGAAAACATACTCGCGCGCCAGCTCCGGCACGTTCCGGTAGAGCCGCTCCACCCGCGACACCCCGCCCCCCACCACGATCACATCCGGGTCGAGCACATTGACGACGTTGGCCAGTCCACGCGCCAGCCGGCTTTCAAATCGCTCAAACGCCGCCACAGCTTCGGCCTCTCCCCGGTCCATCTCTTGGGCGATCTCCCGGGTCGTCATCCGCCGCCCGGTCACACGAAGGAAATCGGCGGCGATCGCGGTTCCCGAAACCCATGTCTCCATGCAGCCATGCCGCCCGCAGTAGCAGGCCGGCCCCGGCCACTCCTCCGGCCGAGCCCACGGGAGCGTGGTGTGTCCCCACTCCCCTGCCACCCCGTTCGGACCCGCATGCACCCGGCCATCGAACGCGAGGCCGCCGCCGCAACCCGTTCCAAGGATTACAGCAAAAACCATATGCGCTCCAGCCGCGGCTCCATCCGTTGCCTCAGAAACAGCCAGGCAGTTGGCATCGTTGGCCAGCCGCACCTCGCGACCTATGGCCGCGCTCAGGTCCTTTTCAAACGCGCGCCCGTTGAGCCAGGTTGAATTGGCGTTCTTGATGACGCCCGTAGCCGCGCGGACACTGCCCGGCATCCCCACCCCCACCGTTCCCACGCGGCCGAGCTCGCCTTCCAGATGCCCGACCAGGTCCACGATGGCGTTGATGGTTCCATCGTAATCGCCCCGCGGAGTGTCCACGCGCCGCCGCGCCAGCTCCGCTCCGGAGTCGTCCATCGCCAACGCCTCGATCTTCGTTCCGCCCAGGTCGATCCCGATCCGCATCCCGTTCCTCAACCCAGCTTTACCGGCCCCGCCCCATCGGCGATCTTGCACACGAACACGGGCGCCTCGACGCCGGTCGCCTCCCGGTAGCGGTCCGCCAAACTCTTCGCAAACGGCTCCGCCTGCGCCGTCTCGACCAGCGACACCGTACACCCGCCAAAGCCTCCGCCCGTCAGCCGCGAACCGAGGCATCCCTCAAGCGACATCGCCAGCCGCACCAGCAGGTCGCAGCGATCGCAACTCGCCTGAAAATCGTCGCGGAAGCTGGCATGCGCATCCGTCATCAGGGCACCGAAAACCCGCGCATCGCCCGCTTGCAGGCCCGCCACCCCCAAATGCACGCGCTCACTGTCCGTGATTACATGCCGCCCGCGTAAAAAAGCCTCATGCGACATCGTGTCCTTGGCCGCGAACAGATCCTGCAGCGTCGCATCCCGAAGCTGGAAAGTAGCTTCATCCCGGCCCAGCTTGCGCGCGATCGCGCGCGCCGCCTCCTCCACCTCGTGCCGCCGCGCGCCGTATTTTCCATCGCCCACCGAGTGCTGCACCATGGAGTTGCACACCACCAGCCGCAGATGGGCAGGAATGGGCGCAAGCTCGGAGGTCAGCGCACGCGTGTCGATCGCCAGCGCGTTGCCTTTGACGCCGCACGCCGCGATGTACTGGTCCATGATCCCGCACGGCGCGCCCACAAAGTCGTTTTCCGCCTTCTGGCAGGCGAGCGCTACTTGCGGCCGCGGCAACTCCGCGCCAGCCAGCGCCAGCAGCGCCGTCGCCGTCGCCACCTCGATTGAGGCCGATGAGCTCAGGCCTGCCCCCAGCGGCACATTGCCGGAAAACGTCAGGTCCGCCCCCGCTACCTTAATGCCGCGCAACCCAAGGCTCCACGCCACCCCGGCCGGATAGGAGCTCCACTCCTCCTTACCCTTCCGCTGCAGATCGTCCAGATGGAACTCCGCTGCGTTCTGGAAGTCCAGGGAATACAGCCGCAGGAGCGTATCGCTGCGTGGACTCGCCGCGACCAGGGTGTTGTAATCGAGCGCGGCCGGCATGCAGAAGCCACCGCTATAGTCGGTATGTTCGCCCAACAGGTTCACGCGGCCCGGTGCCTGGAAGATCTGGAAATCCTGCGCTCCCGTTCGCTTCCGGTGCTCGTCCGACAGCGCCGACACTCTCTGTTCGAAGCTCTGTTCCTCCACCTGACTCATCCCTCTCGCCCTGCCGCCTCGCGTAACATCTCGGCCGCCTTTTCGGCGGTGATGTCGCGCTGCGGCATGCCCAGCATCTCGAATCCCACCATAAATTTACGGATCTCCGCCGAACGCAGCAACGGCGGATAAAAATGGCCGTGAAACGTCCACTCCGGGTGCGGCTCGCCATCAGTTGGCCGCTGGTGAAATCCCATCGTATACGGAAAGCTCGTGTTGAACACCTTGTCGTACGTCGCCGTCACCTCGTGCAGGATCTCTGCGAGACCCTTGCTCTCCTTATCGGCAAAATCCACAAAGCTCCCGATTTGTGTCCTAGAAAGAATCAGTGTCTCAAACGGCCACACTGCCCAGAACGGAACAACTGCCACAAACGCATCGTTGCTGCACACAATCCGCTCGCCCGCAGCCAGTTCTTGCGCCAGGTAGTCGGCCAGCAGCGTCGTCCCGTGCTCCTGCAAATAGGCGAGCTGCGCCTGTCCTTCGAGCAACGGCTCGTCAGGCACATGGCCGGTCGCCCAAATCTGACAGTGAGGGTGCGGATTGCTCGAACCCATCATGGCTCCGCGATTCTCAAAGATCTGCACATAGCCAATGTCATCCGAGCTGCCCAGCGTGGCCGTCTCTTCCTTCCACTGCGCCACGACCTTCTCGATAGAGGCGACCGGCATCTGCGCCAGCGTCAGACTGTGATCGGGGTCGAAGCACACCACCCGGCAGCGCCCCACCTCCGGCTCGCTTACCAGCAAGCTGCCTTTGGACGGTATCGGCGCCGCATTCGGATCGCCCGGAAGCAGCGCCGGATAGTCATTATCGAACGCATAGACGCCCGTGTATTTCGGAGTTTGCTTGCCGCCGGCCCGCGGATTGCCTGGACAAAGATAGCACTTGGGATCGTATGTCACGCGCTCCGACTGTGCCGGCTTGGTCGTCTGCCCTTGCCATGGGCGCTCGGTCCGCTGCGGGGAAACCAGCACCCACGACCGTCGCAAAGCGTTGAATCTGCGATGCGGGCGGTCCGATGAACTTAGCTCCACAGATCCTCCTTAATTCTTTACTCACAAGCGAAAGCAGCAGCTGATTCCTCAGCTGCTGCCCGGAACTGCTTTCTTGCGAGTTTACTGTGCTGCGTTCGCTTTGCCACGCTTGAACAGCTCATTGACCGTGCTTACGAAATGAGCAGCGCCAGGAGGCGTGGGCACGGAGCCGCTCAGGACCTTCTCAAAAGAGATGTCCTTGCCGTAATAGTCTGCCGTATCTTTCTGATTCTGGTTCACCTCATCGCCCGTAACGTCGATTCCGGCAAAAAGGCCCTTGCTCCGCGAGTAGGACAGGAACTCAGAGTTCGCCAGCTCGGTCGTCCCTGCAGTGGAGTTGCGCCCGACCGGACCGGCCGCCACGGCGATGTCTCCGCCGAGTTTGACCTTATCCTTCAAGAGGTCATCCATGCTGCGGCGGTTCAATCCAATCAATACCAAATCCGTCGACTGGCCGCCAATCTGGAAACCAAAGCTGGCTCCCGCCATCTGGATGAACACCGGCGCGCTCCAGCCCTTGCCGGTACGGCAGGTCGCCACTCCCTGGCCATACTGGCCACCCACCAGGAACGCGGCCTTTTTGAAGGACGGGACGACCGCAACGCACTGCGCTTTGGCGGCAATGTCCAAAGGAATGCCCTTATCCTTGGTGCCCATCAGCTGATGAAGAATTTCGTGGGCCGAATCGATCCGACCTTGCAGCTTAGGGTCAGACTGCGCGGCGCCTGCTCCGGTGAGGCTTGCCGCAACAAGGGCGGTCGCAATGAGTGTACGCATAAGGTCTTGTATCTCCTGTAGAACTTTCTCGGCTCGACGCCAAAATCTTCGCTGACGATTATCGGCAACAAGTCGTGTGACGGGAAAGTACGCAGACTAAGTTGTCTTCCTGCCGGAAATTTCGACGAGGTGAATGCTAAATTAACTCAGCCCTCGGTAGAAAACTGCAGCACTGTCGTACTTCGCAGCTCCTCGCCGGGGCGCAGCTCAATCGAAGGAAAGTTTGGCTGGTTCGGCGAATCCGGGTAGTGCTGTGTCTCGAGGCACAGGCCCGAGCGCCGCATGTACACGCCGCCTGCCTGGTTCGGCATGGTTCCATCGAGAAAGTTGCCGGTGTAGAACTGCACACCCGGCTGCGTCGTCTTCACCGTCAGCATTCGTCCGCTGGCCGGATCCTTCACCTCGGCGATGGCTTTCAACGTGCCTACATCGCCCATGGCCCAGTTGTGGTCATAGCCGCCCGCACGGCGCAGCTGCTCGTCGGGCGCCTCGATCCGCTTCCCGATCCGCGTTGCCGTCCGGAAATCGAACGGAGTTCCTTCTACGCTCGCCAGTTCTCCGGTCGGAATCAGCGTGGCATCGACCGGCGTGTACGCCGCGGCCGGGATGCGCACCATGTGGTCCAGAATCGTCCCACTGCTCTCGCCTGCCAGGTTGAAGTACGCGTGGCTGGTCACGTTTACGACCGTCGGCGCATCCGTCATACCCACGTAGTCGATATGCAGCGCGTTCGGTGTCAGACGGTAGCGCGCCTGAAGCGACAGCCGCCCTGGAAAGCCCTGATCCCCCGCCGGACTGACCAGCCCGAAGGTGACCCCATCTTCGTCCGGACGCGCGCTCCACACCTTCTTGTCGAAGCCCTCCACCCCGCCATGCAGCGCGTTCGGACCATCGTTGAGTGGCACATGGTACTCGTGCCCGTCGAGCGAAAACCTGCCCTTCGCCAGGCGGTTGCCCACCCGCCCCACCACCGCACCCAAGTAGCCCTTGTCGCGCAGGTAGGCGTCCAGGGTCTCGTACCCCAGCACGATGTTGCCGATCTTCCCCGCGCGGTCCGGCACCCATAGGGAGACCAGCCGAGCTCCGTAATCGAGGAAGCTCGCCGCCAGCTCGCCGTTTTGGACCGTGTAGAGCGTCACCGGCGTTTCATTCGGCAGCGTGCCGAACAACCTGGTGGAAACCAAACCCGCTCTTGCCCTACCCGCGTCAGACATGCCTGCCAGCATACCGTGAACTTTGGTAACGTGTCGTTCGGCTTGGCGATCTTGCGCGAACGCTGCCCCTGGCGGAAGATGATCACACCATGCCGAACGCGCGCGCGACCCGTCCTGCCCTTGCTCTGCTTCTGCTGGCCCTGCTTACCTTCGTTGTGCCCGCCGCCCCTGCCGCCCCCACGCCCGCGCCCGACCACTGGGTCGGCACTTGGGCGACTGCCAGCCTGGACCGTCCCAACGTCCCTCGTCCGAACGCACCGGCTCCCACGTCTCCACTCCTCGGCTCGGCCGACACGACCCTCCGCCAGATCGTCCATGTCTCGCTCGGCGGCCCGCTGGTCCGCATTGAGCTCTCAAACGAGTTCGGCACCGAGCCCCTCGTCGTCGGCGCCGTCCACCTTGCCCGTACCGACTCCAAGAGTGACATCTCCCTGCTTTCGGCCAACGCCCTGACCTTCTCCGGCCGGCCCTCGGTCACGCTTCCCGCCGGCGCCGTCGTCCTGAGCGACCCCGTCGCCTTGGCTCTGCCGGCCGATACCGACCTGACCATCAGCCTGTTCCTTCCCGCCCAGACGATCTCCCACATCACCGCCCACGACGCCGCTGAGCAGACCAACTACATGGCCCCCGGCAACGTGGTGAGCGCCAAAGGCCTTCCCGCCGGCGCCCAGACCTTCACCCACTGGTACTTCCTCAAGTCCGTCGACGTCCAGGTGCCCGCCGCCGATGCCTCGATTGTCGCGCTCGGCGATAGTATCACCGACGGTATCGCCTCTACGTCCGACACGAACCAGCGCTGGCCCGACCTGCTCGCCCGCCGCCTCCACCGCAATAAGTCGACTGCCGGCCTGGGCGTTCTCAACGCCGGCATCAGCGGCAACCGCGTCCTCCACGACGGCGCCGGCCCCAGCGCCCTGGCCCGCTTCGACATCGACGTGCTCGCCCAGGCCGGCGTCCGCTACCTGATCGTCCTAGAGTCCATCAACGACATCGGCCACGCCGCCAACCCCCAACACCCTTCCGATCCGGTCTCCGCCGACGACCTGATCGCCGGCCTTACCCAGCTTGCCGAGCGCGCCCACCTCCATCAGATCAAGGTTTTCGGCGCCACCCTGACCCCCTACGCTGGAGCCGGCTACATGTCCCCCGCCGGCGAGCAGATGCGCCAAACCGTCAACAGCTTCATCCGCACCTCGAAGGTCTTCGACGGCGTCATCGACTTCGACCGGGCCACCCAGGACAAAGCCAATCCTGCCGCCTATCTTCCCGCCTACGACCATGGCGACCACCTCCATCCGAATGATGCCGGGATGAAAGCCATGGCCGACTCCGTCGACCTGAAGCTCTTCGAGCTGAAAAAGAAGGAAAAGTACGACATTACCCACCAGCCTTAGCGTACGAGCCGTCCCTGCTGCCGTGTACGCCCGTTCCCGTCGTAAGCTGTTCGCATAGGGAGTAGGAATGTCACGCACATTATTTGTGGTTCTAGGCGCTTTCTGGGCGCTGCTGCCCTTTTCCGTTGGCGCGCAATCCACCACGGATCTTGCGGCATGCCGGTTGCTGGCTCCGGTAACCCTTCTATCGCATACACCAGAGGGCAGAGCGGCGCTCGCGGCAAACTACACCGTCACCGGCGGCATTCAGACTGGCGCAATCCGGCAAGCGACGCTGCTTCCATTCGCAGAGCAGCAACAGCAAGCTCTGCGCGACGCTGCCATTACGTCTGGCAACGATGAACAGTTGGCGGATGGACTGGGCACGGCCCTCGGCTCAGCCTACAGAGCGCGGGCCCATTACATCGACCAGAACCACTTCACGAGCCTGTCCAAGCCAGTTGCGGACCTGATTGCCTATGCGAACGGGACCGCCCAGGCAAACTCTAACGCGGGCAAATACTTTTTCGCGAACGGGACAACAGACGGGAAGGCTCCGGTCTCGGCCGAGGCCATGGCGATCTTGAAGGAAAAGGGGAACACCGACGTGTTCGGGAAGGCTTACGGGCTTGCGGCTGGGAGCTCCGGCGCAGATGCCTTTGGCGATTCGCGTCCATTTCAAACTGAACCGAGCGTCCTGCCGATCGTCGGCCCCGATTACTTCAACGTTCCCGCGAGCAACACGGTGTACAACCGGGGACCCCTCGCGAACCTGATCGACAGCCCATCCTACCCGAGCGGCCACACGACGTACGGCTACACGGGATCGCTGATCCTGGCGATTCTGGTGCCGGAGCGCTACCAGGAGATGGTTGCGCGCGGCGCCGAATATGGCAACGACCGCATTCTGGTGGGGGCCCATTACGCGATGGACGTGCTGGGCGGACGGACTCTCGCGCTCTACGATATGGCTCATCTGCTCGCGAATGATCCTGCGTACCTGGGGCGTTCGGTGCGCGGTGGGCCGGCGATCCAGGATTTTCAGGCAGCGGTCAAGGCGGCGCGGGCGGACATGACCTCCGCCCTCCAGGCGGCTTGCGGAAAGACGATCCGCGAGTGCGCTCGCGAGGACACCAGCCGGCTGAGCGACCCGGCAGCCAACGAGGCGTTTTATGCCGGCACGCAGACGTATGGTTTGCCGGTGGTCTACCCCGCCAGCGCCCATGGCTTGGAAGACGTGGGCGCGCTTGCTCCGGAGGCGGGCTATCTTTTGACCGCTGCGTTTCCCTCGTTGACGCTGGAGCAGGCCGACCAGATCTTGACCGAGACGGAGGGGCCGGGCGGCGGTTTTTTGGACGATGGGTCGGCCTTAGGGGTCTATTCGCGCCTTAATCTCTATGCAGCGGCTGGACGGGTGGCTGCACTGGCCCATCGGTCGCCCGGAGCTCGCCGCGGGGAAGCTGCGCGGTAGCGTATGGGCGTAAAAAGATGTGGAAAGGAAAACGAAACAGGTGTATGTTTTTGTTAGCTTCCGGCGGGCTTCACACCGCCAGAAGGTTAATTCCTGCCTTACCTGACGAGGTAAAGCAGGGCTGCAATCCACCGCAAAGGCAGATGGATCGCAAGGTTGAAGCGAACGCTGATCCGTAGCATAGCTTCTTCCTCCTTTCAACGAGAGATGACGGCCCTGTTGACGCAGGGCCGTTGTTGCGTTTAGCAACCTCGGTTTTTCGCCCCTGCTGAACCAAGCGCACATCTATGAAGCCCCGTTGAGAGAACATCCGAAAGTCTACCGAGCCAACGCGGAAACGGGCATCCCACAAATGGGAGACAGCGCGGCGTCCGCTGCGGAGCAAGAGCTTCGTTTGTTCAGCCGGAAAGCCACGCCCTCCACAACTCCGGTTGGTAGACTCAAACAGGCACACCCATGAACCCCTGGCTCGTCTCCATTCCGCTCGCGTATCTGCTTGGCTCCATCCCCTTTGGGTATCTGCTTGTCCGCTTCGTCCGCAGAGAGGACATTCGCGCCTCCGGCAGCGGCAACATCGGCGCCACTAACGTTGCGCGCTCCGGAGCTAAAGGCCTCGCCATGCTCACGCTGCTACTGGACGTGGCCAAAACACTCGTCGCCGTGCTGCTCGCCCGCCATCTCGTGCCCGGCGACTTCGACTTTGCGGTCGTCGCCGCCATCGCCGCTATGCTGGGCTATGTTTTTCCGGTCTGGCTTGGCTTTCGCGGCGGCAAGGGAGTCGCGGGCGGCCTTGGCGTCTTTCTCGCGCTTGTCCCCTGGATTGCCCTTTGTTCGCTCGGAGTCTTTCTCCTCGTTGTCACCACCAGCCGCTACGTCTCGCTTGCCTCGATCGCCGCCTCTGTGTCCATGCCCTTATTTGCCCTGCTCTTCCTGCGCCATCCGAGCCCCTTAACCGTTGCCGGCCTTGTCTTCATTCCGCTGCTCATCTGTGTCCGCCACCGCAAGAACATTGAGCGCCTCCGCCTGGGCACGGAAAGCCGTTTCGGCCGCGAGCGCGCCCGCAAGGTGACCGCATGAGCCGCATCGCCGTCCTTGGCGCGGGTGCCTGGGGCACCGCCCTGACCATCTCGCTTGCTCGCCGCGGAGGCCACCAGCTTACCCTTTGGGCGCACTCCGCTCCGCTGGCCGACCAGCTCTCCGAGACCGGCGAGAACCTGCCCTATCTGCCCGGATTCACCCTGCCCGCCGACGTCGCCATCACCCACGACCTGCCCGCTGCCATCTTCGAAGCCGACATCCTGCTCTGCGTCACGCCCTCCCGGCATCTGCGCGAAACCATCGCCGAGATCGCGCCCCTGCTCACCCGCAACCAGATCCTGCTCTCCGCCAGCAAAGGTCTCGAGCACACCAGCTTTCTGCGCATGACGCAGGTCTTCGCCTCCATCACCGGCAACCCCTGCGGCGTACTCAGTGGACCCTCCTTCGCGCACGAGGTCGCCGCCGGCCTGCCGACCGCCGTCGTCATCGCGTCCGCGCGGTCCGAGATCGCGCAGGCTATCCAGCGCGACTTCGCCTCACCCACGCTGCGTCTTTACACCAACGACGACGTCCCCGGCGTCGAGCTCGGCGGAGCGCTTAAGAACGTCATCGCCCTGGCCTGCGGCGTCAGCCAGGGCCTCGGCCTTGGCACCAACGCCTCTGCCGCCCTCGTCACCCG
>CAXSDM010000054.1:15986-17678 GCA_964235575.1 uncultured Acidobacteriaceae bacterium
CCTCCCGAACTCCCGTCCGGAACACCTAGCCGCGGTCCAGCCCGGCGAAGACTTCCCGCGTCGGCACCCTGATGGCGGTGCCCGGTACGGCCAGCTCATCAACCGCATGGAAGCCTTGTGCGTCGGCCACATACGCCCTGCGATTGCGAGGGTTGAGAATCCAGATGTGCTCGACACCCATGGCGAGGTAATCGTCGATCCGGTCCTGCATGGAGTCCAGCGTGTCGTCTGAGGAAAGCACCTCGATACAGAGAAGAGGCGGTGTGCGCACGATGCGCTCCGATCCGTCTAAGTCGCCCTCGCGCATAATCAGCACGTCAGGAACGCGAAACCGCGTAGGAGAGACCTGCATCCGGCATTCGCAAAAAAGCTCTATCTGCAGCTCTTTTTCACGCGCTCCAAGATGCTTCATAAAGAAACTCTGGACATAGGAGTGCGGTATATCGCCCATGTTGCGCTCTCGTAACTCCCCATCCATCCAGTCGCAGTCCGGCCGGTAGCTCGCCTGCAAATATTCACTGAGAGGAACAAGCGTAGAAGTTGCCATCGCGTCACCTGCCTGCCTCATCGTAATTGATCTGTGAAATCCAAGGAGAATAAACCGGGATCAGCTTCGTCCACCGATCAACCGGTCCAGTTCCACAAATACCTCTTGCACCGCTACCCGGATCGGCGTACCCGGAACCGTCAACTCAGTCGCCGGCGTAAGTGCTCCTCGCTCGACGGCAAAGGCCTTGCGGCGCACCGGATCTACCACCCAGATCGCCTCCACGCCCATCTGCAGGTAGTCGTCGATTTTGTCCTGCATCTCCGTCATCCGGTCCTCCGGAGACAACACCTCGATGCAGAGCAGCGGCGGCGTTCGCACAATTTCTTCGAATGGATCGCTGCTCCTCATCAACAACACATCCGGCACTCGAAAATGCGTCGCCGAAACCTGTGTTCTTAGCTCTGGCAGCACCCGGATACCCCACTCC
This sequence comes from uncultured Acidobacteriaceae bacterium, assembly GCA_964235575.1. GTDB lineage: Bacteria > Acidobacteriota > Terriglobia > Terriglobales > Acidobacteriaceae > Edaphobacter. The sequence goes on from CAXSDM010000054.1 coordinate 16,964, forward strand.
TCCTCCCTCCGGCCAAAGTACTTGATGAAAAAAGACTGAACCACCGAGTGCGAACCCTCGCCCATATTTCGTTCTTTTACCTCCCCATCCACCCACTCGCAATCCGGGCTGTAACTCGTCCTGAGGTATTCACTCAACGCCACCATCGTCGAAGTCGCCATCGCGTCACCCACCTGCACAAATCCTAATCCACATCCGTCGCCCTCGACGACGCTTCTGCATCCAACTTCTGCATGAGCGCACAGGACCCCACCGCGGACTACCGCAAGTATCCCAAAGGCCCGAACTTCCTGGGCATTGTCATCGGCTCTGCCGTGGTCATCGTCATCATCATTATCGCCACGCTGATCTTCCTCAAGCATGACGCCAGCAAGGTGATCCCACACGCCCACGCCGGTGAGCCCAACTCGCTCGTCCAGCCGCTTCTGCCCTCCTCTACCCTGCACGCCGCGTAACCGGTTGGTAGACTGGCCAGAACCATGGCCTTCTCGTTTTTCGGACGCAAAAACCCCCAGCCCGACGAAGCTCCCCCCGACCTCGAAGAACAAAAGGCTGAAGAGGGCGCTGCAACTCCACCTGCGGCACAGCCTCCAGAGCAGCCCCGCCGCGGTTTTTTCGACCGCATGCGGGAGGCCGTCAGCCGCACCCGCGAAAATCTCTCCGACTCTATCGGCGGCATCATTGCCCTCACCCGCGAGGTCGACGAGTCGACCCT
>CAXSDM010000055.1:0-5284 GCA_964235575.1 uncultured Acidobacteriaceae bacterium
CAGGCCACCAGCCTGCTCTCCCTCATGTCCCTCGTCGCCCTCGTCCTCGGAGCCGTTGGAGTGGCAATGGCGATGAGGGCGCATTTAGCCCAGCGCCTGGACACCATCGCCATCATGAAGTCCCTCGGCGCCACCTCCGCCCAGGTCATCAAGATTTACCTCCTCCAGACGCTCCTGCTCGGTGCCGCCGGAGGCCTCCTCGGTGTCCTCCTCGGCCTCGGCGTCCAGCTCGCCTTCCCCTATCTCCTCGCCTCGCTGATCAACGTCCGCCCCGAGCTCCACCTCGACCCCCGCGCCATCGCCGCCGGCTTCGGCGCCGGCATCCTTACCACCCTCCTCTTCACCCTGCCTCCCCTCCTCGACATCCGCGGCGTCCGCCCGATCCTCATCCTCCGCCGCGCCGTCGACGACCCCCAAGACTCCTCCGCCCCGCCCCTCACCCGCTCCCTCCTTCGCCTGCGCACTTACCTCGCCAAAAACCTCATCCAGATCCTCGCCTTCGTCCTCATCCTCGCCGGCCTCTCCCTCATCGCGGCCCGCGTCTCAGACTCCCCCCAGGTAGGCAAGTGGTTTTCGCTCGGGCTCGTCGGCGCCCTGCTCGTCCTGCTCCTCGCCTCCTCGCTCGTCCTTTCCGCGCTCCGTTACTTCCTCAGTCGCACCCGCCTGCATCTGCCCTCGATCCTCCGCCACGGCCTCGCCAATTTATACCGCCCCGGCAATCCGTCCTCCGCGCTGCTCGCCGCCCTCGGCCTTGGCGTCATGCAGATCATGCTCGTCTTCCTCATGCAGCACGCCGTCGTCCATGAGCTCCAGCTCTCCTCCACGCCTAACCTGCCCAACATCTTCCTCGTCGATGTGGCCGACAGCGAGATCGCCGGCATTCGCAACCTCCTCGAGCACTCGCCCGCCGTCACCGCCCCGCCCGAGCTCCTCCCCGTCATCACCTCCCGTGTCCTCGCCATCGACGGCGTGCCCACCTCGGAGATCAAGACCCGCAACTTCCCCCACCGCATGCTCCAGTCCATCAACCTGACTTACGCGGAGGCCCCACCCCCCGGCACCACGCTCACCTCCGGCCACTGGTGGACACCTGCCCAGTCCGCGGCCGCCGCCGACCACCCCCTCGTCTCCGTCGCCGAGCGTCCCGCCCAGCGCCTCAACCTCCATCTCGGCTCCGTCATCCGCTTCGCAGCGCAGGACCAGCAGTTCGACGCCACCGTCGCCGCCTTCACCAAATCCGACGGCCAGCACGCCTACAGCCGCGCCGAGTTTATCCTGCCCCAGCGCGCCCTCGCCGGCCTCCCCGTCATCTGGTACGGCGGCGTCCACGCCGAACCCTCCAAGGTCGGCCTCCTCCAGCGAGCCCTCTACGCCAACTTCCCCACCGTCACCGTCATCAACGTCGCCGAGGCCCTCGAAACCATCCGCTCCGTCGTCATCCAGATCATCTACGTCGTCCAGTTCCTCGCCGCCTTCTCCATTTTCGCCGGCATCATCATCCTGGCCTCCTCCATCGCTGGCACCCGGTATCGCCGCATCCGAGAGGTCGTCGTCCTCAAAACTCTCGGAGCCACCCGCGCCCGCATCGCCGGTATTTTCTCGGTCGAGTTCGCCGTTCTCGGCCTGGTCGCCGGGGCCGTCGGCGTCTTCTTCGCTAACGTCATCGTCAAGTACCTCCTCCGCACCCTCACCCTCCCTCACCACATCGAGTGGGGCTTCAGCCTCCTCGGCCTCCTCGCCACCGCCTTCCTTACGGTCGCGACCGGCTGGCTGGCCAGCTACCGCATTCTTGGCCAGAAACCGCTCGAAGTCCTCCGCGAAGAATGAGCTTTCGGCTGATGCGCACAGCAATCAGGCCAACTCGGCCACCGCCGCTCGATTTCGACCCAAGTACTTTGCGGTATACAACGCACGATCTGCCGCGGCAACGAGTCCAGCCGGCATCTGCGCCATCGAGCGCACGGGGATGCCATTCTTCTGAACGATAGCCGTGGATGCGCCGCAACTGATCGTTAAGGGTTTTGTCTTCAGCGTGTTGACCGCTGGTAACAGCGCAGCCGTCGCGATCCCGCTGCACAGCCCATTTCCCAGGTCATGTGCCTCCGCCGCATCAATCCCTGGGAGCAACACTGCCAACTCATCCCCGCCATATCGCGCTACAAAGGCCTCCGGCCGGTTCAAAAGCTGACCTACCTTCTGCGCCACAAGCCGAATGCATTCGTCACCTACCTGATGCCCGTGCGTGTCGTTGATCTGCTTGAAGAAGTCCACATCAATCAGCAGCAGTGACAGTGCACTCTGCCGTTCCAGAGCGTATTTCCACTCGCGGTCCAGCGCCGCGTCAAAGGCCCGGCGATTGCCCACGCCTGTGAGTGCATCCACCAGCACCAGGTTAGCCAGCTGATCCTGCAGCAGCTTCCGATCAGTAACGTCGCGCATGCACACCACGACCGTACGTTGTCCAAAGCCGTCTACCTGCAGAGTTCTCACCCGGTTCTCCAACCAGATGTGGCGGCCGTCTTTCCGAATGGCTTCCACCGTGACTACGGTCGACGCTGCGCCCGCGTCCAAACGCCTTCCCGCCTCCCGAATGATGCCCAGCGAAGCGGGTGGGTAAAGCATGTTGTGCGTCACGGCATGCATTTCTTCCGCAGTCCAACCGACGATCTCCGCCGACGACGGTGACACGTAGATGTACTGCATCAAGCCGTCCGCCATTTGCTTCACCTGGCAGATCATGTCAACGCTCTGTTCCACTAACGCCTGAAAGTCCACCGGAACCGACAAGGACCGGTCCGAACTCAACCGACCGGGTCCATGTTGCTCTTCAGCGTGCGTCATCATCGCTCTCTCCGTCGGAGTGTGTATAACCCCTTCTCTCCTCCTTATCGGCGAATGACGTCTTTTCTTTAGAAAATATTTCGGAAAGTTACTTATCCTCGACGATTCACCCGCCCGGTCTCCACTTCCTCCCGCAGCTCTTCCTCCCCCACATCCCCGGTCGCCGTCGAGTTCATGACGGCTGTCTCCATGACGAACCGCCCCAGATGGAGGGCGTCCCTGCCATGGCGTTCATGCCGAGAGCCCATCCGAAGACTCATTGGAGGTCGCACTCCACACGCGCAGACCGATGAGAGCCAGGAACAGAACCAGCCCAAGGGGAAGCGCCGCCCGGTTGACGTCGTACTTGGTGATCTCGGCTGCAACCAGAAGAAAGGAAAACGAAACGACCAGGAAGCCGAGGATGCTGCTCGCCCGCTTTGCGCGGAAGCTGCCGGCGCGGGCCAGACGTTGTGTGCGCGCGGCCAGCACACCGTCCGTTCCATCGACAACCATCATGCCGGCACAGAAACTTGCTCCCAGCAGCCACGGATTGAACCTGCCGGCCAACAGCAGCACCGATAACTGACTCGCTGTCTCAAAGCCCATGCCTAAGATCACGCCGAGCATCAGGGGGCTGGCCTGCACAAAGTGGGGAAGCCTGAGATGCATCGCGTGGTCGTGCGCCGGATGCACCAGCCGCCAAAGATTAACCACGCCGATCGTCAGCAGAAGATAGACCGTGTAGGGCTCAAGCACCCTCGCCAGCAGATGGCCGAAGCCTACCGCAAGCAGGGTCACCAGCACGCCGTGGCCGAGCGCAAACAGAAACCCATTCCAACGCGAAGGATGAAAGCGGGAAAGCCCATCGATGGCCGCAAGATGGTCCGGGTCGAGACCGTGACGCAGACCCATGGCTGCAATCATGGGCAGCAGACCAACACCCGTCATGACCGCCCCGCGAAGCAAAGCTCTGGCTGCTCGAGATACGGCTGGAGCGTCTGTCCGGAGAACTCCTTCGGCAATGGCAGCAGCCCGTCCGCCAGCTTGCACTGCTCGGCCTAATCCGCCAGCATCTCGTAGTCGCGCCGGCTGCGCATGTGCGCGAGCCATTGCGTGCCCTCAAAGCTGGTGATCGCAACAACATTCGGAACGTCACACGGCCCCAGGCACCCCGTGATGGTGAGATGGACTCGCTTCAGCAAGCCGCGCAGCTTCCACTCTTTCTTGAGCCACTCTACTGGGGGTTCGGCGGCTTCCTTCGAGAGAGCAGTCCAAGCCCTCGCAAGAGACCGTGATCGCGGTGCACAAGGCGTGCCGTGTGGATCGTGTGCGGCTTCCCAAACCGGCCTCCGCGATCGACAGGAACGATCTCGAACAGGTTCTTCACCAACTCAAACCTATCCTGCAACAACGAAGGAGTTAGCCTATGGCAACGCAATCGCAGACGCCGGAAGTACGTGTTCCGGTCACGGTACTCACGGGCTTTCTGGGCTCCGGCAAGACCACGCTGTTGAACCGGATTCTGACCGAAAATCACGGCAAGCGCATTGCCGTCATCGAAAACGAATTTGGCGAGGTCGGCGTCGACCAGGAGCTCGTCATTGGCGCCGAAGAAGAGATCTTCGAGTTGAACAACGGCTGCATTTGCTGCACGGTGCGCGGCGACTTGATCCGCATCCTGGGCAACCTGATGAAGCGGCGCGAGAAGTTCGACTACATTCTGGTCGAGACGACGGGCATGGCCGACCCAGGACCCGTGGCGCAAACCGATTGAGCCGCTTTTTATCCAGATCGCCGACCACGTCGATGCCTACCGAGGTGACCTCTTCGTCATGCTCGTGGTCTGGCTTGTAGATCTTCTGCAGCACCGGGTTCTTATCCCCTTCCGAACCTGCAAGAACGGCGCCAAACTCCTCCGGGTGATGCTCCGTGAAGAGCGCGTACTGGCCCTTCTCCGCAATCTCGATTGGGAAGATCAGGCTTTCGCCGGCAAGCTGAAGCTACTGGAAAGGATCGATGGTTGCCATGGCATGGAGTCCGGACGGCCGCTATCTCAGCCACGGCAACCAGGATGCCACCGTCCACTTCTGGATTGTCGCCACCGGACGCGAGCTCCAGATGACCGGCTACCCGTCGAAGGTGGCGCAGCTGTGCTGGGATCGCAAGTCGAAGTATCTCGCCACTGGTGGCAGTCCGCACATCACGGTGTGGGATTGCTCTGGCAAGGGCCCCAGGGACACGACGCCCATCACTCTGGCGCAGCACATCATGCCGCTTCGCTCCTTGCGCTTTCAGCAGGAGGGACCGTTGCTGGCCTCCGGTTGTGCGCGTGGGGATGTCGCTGTGTGGCTTGTGGGCCGCAGCAAGTCTCCGCTCGCCGTTTCCACTCTCAAGTCTCCCATCACCGATCTTGCCTGGTGCCCCAACAAGAAGCTACTGGCCGCGGCCGCGGAGAGCGGGA
>CAXSDM010000055.1:5384-13755 GCA_964235575.1 uncultured Acidobacteriaceae bacterium
GCTGCTGCCGGACGAGGCCGACCGGATCGAGCGACAAGTGCGTACCTGGGTCGCGGACCCCAAGATCGATGTGGTCATCAGCACGGGAGGCACCGGGCTTACCGGACGCGATGTGACTCCGGAGGCGTTTAACCGTGTGATCGAAAAGGAGATCCCCGGCTTTGGGGAGCTGTTCCGCATACCCAGTTACGCGAAGATCGGCACCAGCACCATGCAATCGCGCGCCGTGGGCGGAGTCGCCGCCGGCACCTACCTGTTCGCCCTTCCCGGATCGCCGGGTGCGGTCTCGGACTGCTGGGACGGCATCCTGAAGGAGCAGCTCGACAGCACCCACAGGCCATGCAACCTGATGGATGTGCTGCCCAGGCTGCGTGAAGGCCAGGCCACACCTAAACCGCAGCTGCGCCAAGACTGATTCTTTTGTCGCTGAAGACGACCTTCACGGTAGAGCTGCGACTGGCAAAGCAGCCCAGCAGAAGGGTCTACACTGCATACACTGGTAAGACATTCGCGAGACGGAGACTCTGGTGAAGCAAACGCAATCTCTCCTACGCAACGGCGTCTTCGGCCGGCTCGAGCGGCAACTTCCTGCCGGACTGCTCCGTTGGGCACTCTTGGCCGCAGCCGCAATTCTGCTGCTTTTCACCACGGCCCCCGAGGGAAGGGCACAGGAGCTCAGCAAGGTCGAGCCCGGGCACTTCGACTACTATCTGCTCAACCTTTCCTGGTCTCCGGAGTTCTGCTCGCTGCACGACACCAACCCGCAGTGCGCGACCCGCCCCGGCTTCATCGTTCACGGGCTCTGGCCGGAGAATAACGATGGCACCTGGCCCGCCTTCTGCGCGGAACGGCCCGGCCCGGCGCACCCGGAAGCCAATCTCGACATCACGCCGGACGCCGCCCTGCTGGCGCATGAGTGGGCCAAGCACGGCACCTGCACGACGCTCTCCCCGGAGCGTTTCTTCGCGCTCGAACACCAGGCGTTTCACTCGATCGCCCTTCCCAGGCTGTTCGTCGACCTGGACCACGAGGTGCTGCTCAAACCTGAGGCGATCGTGCAACTGTTCGCAGAGGCGAACCCCAGCTTTCCTCCGAACAGCTTCGTCGTCAGCTGCGGCAACAATCGGTTGACGGCCATCGAGGCCTGCCTGAGCAAGGACAGCCTGAAGCCAATCGCATGCGGCGAGGTCCACGCCTGCCACGCGCAGGTGGTGCGCATTGCACCCGATATGCCGCCGGTCCATCCAGCGGAGACGACGCGATGAGGCGTGCCTTGTGGGTGATCCCTCTCTGTCTCATGGACCTGCAATCCGTTCGTGCCGATGCCGTCTCGAAAGCGCGCAAGGTGCACGAGTTACTCGCGGCTATGCATATGGAAGAGACAACCAATCGCCTGGAGCAGGCTGAAGAGGCTCGGATGGACGCCATGAGCCGGCAACAGCTTGCGGGGGTCACGCTCGAGGCCGATCAGCAGAAAAGCTATGACGAGTTTCGGCAGAAAGCCGTGCTTCTGCTGCGCTCTTCGGCGACCTGGAAGGCGCTCGAGCCGGACTTCGTCAAGCTCTACTCCGACGCTTACACCGAAGAAGAGCTCGATGGCATCCTGGCCTTCTATCACTCGCCGGCCCAACGCACGATGCTCGCCAAGACGCCGCAGCGGACGGAGCAATCGATCGTCATCTCGCAACAGCGGATGGCAGCGCTCACGCCCAGGATTCAGGAGCTGGTCGCCCAGTTCCAGCGTGAAACCCGCTGACTCCATTCGACTGCCCCCGGCAACCTTCAGGCCTTGGCAGCCTTTGTCTTCTTCACCGGCAGGACCTCCGGCTGGGCAGGCGTCTCCATCGCGGCAGCCGCCGTCGTGCTCGCCGCCTCCACCTGCTGGCGCAGCGCATGCACCACCACCCGCAGCATCTCTTCCTCGGGCGCCGGCTTGCCGGTCCAGATCTCGAACTGCCGCGCGCCCTGCTGCACAAACATCTCGATGCCCGTGATCACCGGAATATTCTGCTGCCGCGCCAGCCGGATCAGCGGCGTATCGACCGGGTTATACACCAGGTCGAACACGTACTTCGTCTTCAGATCCTCCGCTCTCAGAATCGGCGCGCCGTTCTGCCCGGCCATCCCCACCGGCGTCGCGTTCAGAATCACGTCGAACGACGTCTTCGCCACCGCCTCGCGCTTGATTGCCTTCGCGCCAGCCTGCTTAGCCAGCTTGGCAGCCGTCTCCGGCGTCCGGTTCAGCAGGAACACGTCGGCGCCCTTGTCGCGCAGACCAAACACCGCCGCCCGCGCCGAGCCACCCGCGCCCAGCACCAGCACCTTCGCGCCCTTCAGTGGCAGCCGCTTTTCCAGCGGCACCACGATCCCCGAAACGTCCGTGTTGAACCCGTACAGCTTGCCGTCCTGCGCCCGCAGAATCGTGTTCACCGCGCCGATCTTCTTCGACAGCGGGTCCATGTGCTCCAGGTGCGGCAAAATCGCCTGCTTGTGCGGCATCGTGATAGACACGCCTTGGATCGGAATCTGCCGGATCACCTCCACCAGGTCCTCGACGCTGGCCGTCTGCAGCGCCAGGTAGACCGCGTTCACCGTCTCCCGCCGGAACGCCGTATTCATCATCACCGGGGAAAGCGACTTGCCCACCGGATCGCCCGCCACGCCATACACCTTGGTCGCCGCGTCCACCTCTTCTACCCGGTAGGTCTCAACCAGCGTGCGCGCCGCGATCTGCCCTGGGCCGGTCTCTTCGCCCGCGGCCGCCGCCGCAAACGTAAACTCCGAGCCCGCCCGCAGCCCCAGCACCCGCGAAATTACACCCGCGTCGCCCATGCACAGGCCCACGATGTGCGCCTGGTCGCTCACCCGCTCCACAAAACGCATCAGCGTCACGTTGTCGACCAGCGTCTTCGCCGTCGGCACGATCTTCATGAAGTCCGGCTGGAACGGCTGCATGCGCGTGCGGATCGCGTCGAGGTCCCCGGTCTGCTCAAAGTCATGGTGCGACACGATCAGCCCCGCCCCCGTCTCGCGCAGCTTGGACAGCTCGCCCTTCTTGAGCGCCTCCGCGGACTCTAGCTCGAGATCGATCATCTGGCAGCCGGCCTGCGCGGCCTTGCACAGCACGTCGACTTCCGCCGCCAGCGAGCCTTCAAACCGGCCGCCGTTTTCCACGCGCCGGCACGTGGCAATCACCGTTGCCGCGGTGTTTGCCTCCAGAAACTGCTGGATCTTCGCCATCGCCTGCAGAGGCTTGTCGAGGTAATCCAGGCGAAACTCAAGAAACGGCGTCTCCTTCACGACACCGGAGGCCTTCTCGATCAACTCGGCGGGGGTCGCACCGATAACGGCGGCGCAGACCTTGCTGATGCGGGAACGAAGATGTTGGGTATTGGCGCTGGTCAATGGTATTTTTCCGTGGTGCAAGCGCGTATCTTACAAAGGACGCCGACGCGATGCAACTGATTCTGGCCGAATCCTCGCCACAGAAAAGGCACCGGCAGCGACGCGGTTTGCCGAAGAGTCAGACACTGTTTTGCGCAACTCATTCCCGGCCCTAACCGAGAGCAGGAAACAGGCCGAGAGCGAGATAGATCGCAGGGGAGCGGTTCACGCTCGTTTAGACGCTAATTTCCGGGAAAGAATCCTGGGCGGAAGGCATATTCTTCAGGAAAAGAGGAACTTTGGAGCAGTTTCCCATCATGCAGCTTCCCGCCTGGAGCGCCTATCCTTGGCTGCGGCACGCCTTCACCGAGCGGCGCGGCGGCGCGTCCACCGTGTACGGCGCAGCTTCGGAGGAAGACGGCGACCTGAACCTCGGCTTCACCTTCGCCGACGACCGCGCCTTGGTTCTCCGCAACCGCGCCACCGTGGTGCAAGCCCTGGCCGGGGACGCCCCCGCGCAGCTCATCACCGCCCGCCAAGTCCACGGCATCCACATCGACCTGATTCGCGCCGGAGACAGCCGGCCGCTCGAAACGCCAGATGGTCGGACCGCACTGGAGGCCGACGGCCTGATGACGGACGCGCCCAACCTGCTGCTCGGCATTCAGGCCGCGGACTGCACGCCGGTCCTCGTCGCCGACACTCGCCTGCGCGTCGTCGCCGTCTTCCACGCCGGCTGGCGCGGCTCTGTCGCCGGCATCGTCGAGCAGGGCATCGCCCGCCTGCGCGCCGACTTCGCCTCCGCCCCAGAAGACCTCACCGCCGCTATCGGCCCTGCGATCGGCATCTGCTGCTATGCGGTCGGCGAGGAGGTCGAGACCCGTTTCCGCGCCGCCTTCCTCTACGCCTCGCACCTCTTCGAGCGCCACGGAGACGCGCTCCACCTTAACCTCGCCGAAGCCAACCGCCGCCAGCTTCTCGCCGCCGGGCTGCCTGCGGAGCGCATCTTCTTGACGCACCAGTGCACCGCCTGCGCGCAACTCAACGGCCGTCCCCGCTTCTTCTCCCACCGCGCCGAGCACGGCCACACCGGCCGCGCCATGGGTCTTATCGGCATCGCTGCAGGCGCCTGAAATCGCAGCACTGCCCTGTCGTTAAGATGGATTTACCTCAGCATTGTCAGAGATGTAACTATTGTCTGACCAGTGATTTTGCCCGGCTACGACGCTACAAACAAAGCGGGATCACGGGTCCTTGGCGTTTGCTGTTGGGCCTTCCTGTGTCATTCCCGAAGGGAATCTGCTGTTCACCCGGAGTTGCGATTCTCCCGGAGGACTTATTTGGTCTTCCTTTAAGGCGCTATCTCCAGCTTCACCTCGACCTCGATGTGATGCATGCCGTCCGGCAGATCGAGCGATCCCAGCGTCACTTGTTTGCCCAGCGGCAAATAGGCCACGCTGTCCAGCAGCGTCTGGCGAAGCGACGGATCCTGCACGCCGCCCGCGCTAGGCTTATCTTCCACCACGCTTGAGCGCTCAATCCTCGACTTGATCTCCGCGCCATTCGCAGTCGGGCTCAGTGTGGCGTCGAAGTTCAAGCCCACGTCAAGGTATGTCATCTGCGTCTCGGCAGCCTGGGTGGACTCGTTGAACTTGCCCGTAACGATGGGGATTTTGCTGCCCTGCTTCAGCACCACGCGCTGGCCGGCCGTGGCTTCAAGCGTGATGTGCTGCGGCGGCATACGCTTGCCGTTGTCGGTCTCGGTCAACGTGTAGATCAGCCGGTACTCCTTGCGCGGCACGTCCAATTCGCCGATCAGCCTGGTGGCCACCGCAACCTCCTCCGGAAGCCCCTTGAGGACGATCGCATTCGCGCTGGGCACAAAATAGAGCTTCACGGCAGGTTCGAGCATCAAGCGCAGACCCGTTAGAATCTCATTGCCGTCGTTAGGCTGGACCGCATACTTCAGATGAAACGTCGTCAGCGGCGCGGCCTCACGCAGGCCGTCTCGTTCTGAGCGCGTCATCGGTTTGGGTGGGGTTGGCGCCTGGCCATGCGCCGTGCCGGTGGTTGCCGCGAAAACGCACGCAAGCAGGCCGCCTGCGATCCGCACGTACGCTGAACTTCCTTTCTGATTCAAGGTCACTGGTCTTCTCCTAGGGTGTTTCTTGTCCGGACCGCGCAATACGCGATCCGTTCGGCTGGCGAAAGGCGGTCGTTTCTGCCCTCGCCGTAGCGCTGCCGGAAGAGACGTGCCAAATAGGAGAAGGGAAGCGCGAACGTAGCGAGATGCCTTCGGAGCAGCCAGCCCATCCAACAAATCGTCATTCTGGCGCCGTCAGATTCGTAGTTGTCTTACAGTTGCACAATCTTCAGGGAATCACTGGTGAGTAAGTAAGCGGCCTCTCTTGAAGGCATAAAGTCCCACAAGCAGAGCTAGACCTGCAAAAACGAGCACGACCAGGTCACCTACTTGAACTAAGTGCCAGGTCACCTCCGGCCAAAAACGATGAATCTCGAAACTGGCCCCAAACGCCAGCCCTAAACTGAGAAGAGATCCAATCTGTTGCGCTGACCGAGCTACCTTCACCCTAAGCGACACCATGGCGACCAGAGCAGCCAGCAGCAGGCCTCCTCCAACTGCCCCGAAGAAGAGAGCGGCCAATGTCGTCCCGGTAGCAAAAAGTTGAGAATGTCTAGAAGTCACCATGACCATTAAGGCACTCAATGTAGTTAGGACGGAAACTACCACTGCAACCGCTGCCGCGATGCTCGCCTTGCCGATGAAAATATCTGACTCAGTCAGTGGTGAGGCCAGCAAGGTCTCGAGCGTGCCGCGTTCCTGCTCACCCGCAAAGGAGTCGGCTGCGACCGCGGCCGCGAGCGTAACCGGAAAAATAACAAAAAGCATGATGCATGCTTCAACGCTTGCGAGGACCTGGGGATCTCGGAGTGGGAGGAAGACGCCACACAGCAGGATCACGCCGCTTCCTTGAATCAGTGTTCCCCGGAACGAGCTGCGGTCCCCGGTGAGTTCTTTCAGTTCTTTACGGAACACGACAGCGATGTCTCGCATAACAGGCTCAGCTCCTTTGGTCTGACAACAAGGCAAGTACGTCGCGCTCCAGCGATGTTTTCATCGTGCTCATTTCATCGATGCTGATTTCATTGAGTAGAAAGTAGGATCCAAGTGCCTCGCGTTGCTGCGGTGAGCAGGTGAGCACCACGCCATCGTTCTCGCTCTGATAATCAGTAATGATCGCTCCGTGCACCATCTCCTTCAGTCGTTCCAAAGGCAAGTTCCGCGCTCGTACAAAAATGCGGATTGTCGATCCATCCAGATCATCTCTCATCATCGTCGGCGATCCGCAATAAAGAAGCCGGCCAGCCTGAAGCACCGCAATGCGGTCACATACCTGCTCCACATGCGCAAGATCGTGGCTGGAGATAATCGCCGTAATCTGTTCGTCCCGGGCAAGCTGCGACAACCGCGATCGGAAGTCGTTCGCTGCGAGTGGATCAAGTCCTGCAAAGGGTTCGTCGAGAAGCAACAGCGCTGGACGATGCAGAAGAGCTCGGGCAAGCGCCAGCTTCACGCGCATACCGCGTGACCAGGTCGCTACCTTCTCGTCTCGCCGGTCCCAGAGATCGAAGGAAAGCAGAAGCTCCTGCATGCGGGTCCTGGCTTGTCCGCCGGGCATATGCCATATGTCGGCGTAGAACCGCAGATTCTCGAGAGCCGTCAGGCGGCTGTAAAGCCCATCTGTCTCCAGCAAGACACCGATACGCCGCCGGTTGGCTGCTCCCATCTCCGCTGGAGTTCCTCCCAGCACTTGAATACTTCCGCCGTCCGTGGCAAGCAGTCCAAGAATGAGACGAAGCGTCGTGGTCTTACCAGCACCATTGGCTCCGATCAGTCCAAATACCGTTCCGATAGGAACTGCGAAGGACACCGACGAGAGCGCTTCACGGTGGGACAGGATCTTCACAACCTTCTGAAACACCACCGCATTTCCTGCTTTGTCCATTTCGACCCGCTTCTTAAGGTGCTGACCGCCATACTAAATCGTGCCTGCGGGAAGCCTGTCTCACTCTCCCCGCGCGTGACAGGTTCCGGTCTTGTTCGAAAGCCAGCTTGTAGAATAGGTCCAGGCGTTTCGCCCGGAAAGGCAATCTATTGAAGGCATTGGTCAAGGCGGAGGCCGCCCCAGGGCTCTGGCTCGAGGACGTTCCCGAGCCCGAAATGGGCATCAACGACGTCAAGATTCGCGTCCTCTTCACCGGCATCTGCGGCACCGATCTCCACATCTTTGACTGGGACGCCTGGGCGTCCCGAACCATCCCCATCGGCCTGGTCATCGGCCATGAGTTTGTCGGCGAGGTCGTCGCGGTCGGCGCCAACGTCCTCGACGTTTCCCCTGGCCAGCTCGTCAGCGGAGAAGGCCACGTGGTCTGCGGACGCTGCCGCAACTGCCTTGCCGGACGCCGTCACCTCTGCGCACACACCCGCGGCGTCGGCGTCGCGCGCGATGGAGCCTTCGCCGAGTTCATCGTCCTACCCATGTCGAACATCTGGCATCACGCGCCCGGCATCGCGCCCGAGGTGGCCGCCATCTTCGACCCCTTCGGCAACGCCGTCCACACCGCGCTCGCCTTCCCAGTACTCGGCGAGGACGTCCTCGTCACCGGGGCCGGCCCTATCGGCATCATGGCCGCCGCCGTCGCGCGCCACGCCGGAGCCCGCCACGTCGTCGTCTCCGACCCCAACCCGTATCGCCGGGCGCTCGCCGAAAAGATTGGCGTCTCCTGTACCGTCGATCCCACCTCCACCTCGCTCGCCGAGGTCCAGTCCGAGCTGCATATGACCGAGGGCTTTGATGTCGGTCTCGAGATGTCCGGCAACCCCAACGCCTTTCGCGACATGCTCGCAAACATGAGCCATGGAGGCAAGATCGCCATGCTCGGCATCCCGTCGCAGCCGCTCGCC
>CAXSDM010000055.1:13855-17515 GCA_964235575.1 uncultured Acidobacteriaceae bacterium
GCTAGGAGGACTTATAAAGGCGAATGGACCAAAGCGACTGTAACCCGACCGGCCGAACCCCTCTGCAGCCGGATAGTCTCTTCGAGCGATGCGCATGGTTCTACGCGCTCTGCCGCGAGTACCTCTTCCGCGATCACACCCCGGAGATCGTGCAGTCGCTCTTTCCCGACGATCCGCCCGCGCCAGGCACGCACCTCCTCGAACTCGGCTGCGGCCCCGGCTTCTACGCCTGCCGCCTCTCGGAAGAGCTTCCCCGCATCCGCACCACGGGTATCGACCTTTCCCACAATCTGATCAAGCGCGCCCAGTCCCGCGCCCGCAAGTTCCGACTGCCTAACTGCAGCTTCGAGCACGCCGACGCCCACGCCCTGCCCTATCCAACCGCCTCCATCGACGCCATCGTCGTCTCACGTCTTTTCCTCATCGTGCCCGACAAGGAAGGCATCGTCGGCGAGGTCTTCCGCGTCCTTCGCCCCGGCGGCCGTTGCTTCATCGCCGAGCCTACCTCCGGCTTCCGCACCCGCTTCCCGCTCGCCTTCCTCTGGCTGCTCTCCCGCCTCACGACCAGCCCCGCCGGCAAGTACCGCGAGCCGCAACAGGCCGATGTCCTCAGCCGCACCGACTTCCAGGCCCTCATCGCCACCCAGCCCTGGGGTTCCATGCAGCTCGAAGCCGACAACTGGTACCAGTACGCGGTCTGCCAGAAAAGCATGTCTGTTCCCGCTGAAGATTTCAACCAGGCTCGCGTGCTTGAGCTCCGAGGCGCCTTCTAGCGCATGTCCGTCCTCACCTCCACTCGCAGCCCGTATCCCATCCTCGACCCCGCGCATCCCATCCCCGCGCTGCGTCACCTCTGCGCATTGACCGTCATGGCCAAGGCACCACGTTCCGGCCGCGTCAAAACTCGACTTTCACCTCCGCTTACCCTCGACCAGACCGCCGCGCTCAACATCTGCTTCCTTCGCGACACCACCGAAAATCTTGCCACCATAACCCACGGAGCCGGCCTGATCTCCTACACTCCCGTCGGCGACGAAGCTCTCTTCGCCGGCCTGCTGCCCGAGACCTTCGCGCTCATACCGCAGCGCGGCGACGGCTTCGGCGAACGCCTGCTCTTCGCCGCACAAGACATCCTCGCCCTCGGCTACGGCTCCGTCTGCCTCATCGACTCCGACTCGCCCACCGTCCCTGCCGCAGCCTACGCCCAGGCCGTCCAGGCCCTCGCCGCTCCCGGCGATCGCATCGTCCTCGGCCCCTCGCACGACGGTGGCTACTACCTCATCGGCCTCAAACAGCCACACCCCGAGCCCTTCGAGCGCATCTCCTGGAGCACCTCCACGGTTCTCTCCGAAACTCGCCAGCGCTGCACCGAAGCCGGCCTCGAAGTCGACGAGCTCCCCCTTTGGTACGACGTCGACGACGCCCCAACCCTCGCGCTTTTGGAATCCGAACTCCTGCAACATCAGCCTCCCCTCTTCACCTCGCTCCCCGGCTACTCCGCCCCGCATACCCGTCAGTTCCTCCTCGACATGCACCCGACCACCGCAAGGGAAGGGAGGCCGGCGTGAGCCTCTCGAGCCCAACCCTCGCCGCCGTGCGCACCCCGACCGCCTCCTGGAGCGAGCTCCGCCCCTGGCACACCAACGCCGCGCTCCTTCTGCTCGGCCTCGGCATGATCGCCTACACCCGCCAGCTCGTCAGCGAGTACGATCACTACACCATCGGCTTCTCCGGCTGCTCTGCCGCACACCTCATCCTCTATGTCGGTGCGGTCCTGATCTTCCTGCTCAAGCCTTCAAACATTGACCGCTTCACCTTCCCCATCATCCTCGCCGTCGCCATCGCCTGCCGCCTCGTCGTCCTCTTCCCGGACCCCGTCCTGTCTTCCGACGTCTACCGTTACGCCTGGGACGGCGTCGTCCAGCACGCCCACATCAACCCCTACCGCTACGTCCCCGGCAACCCCGCCCTCACCTTTCT
The DNA here is from genome assembly GCA_964235575.1 of uncultured Acidobacteriaceae bacterium. GTDB lineage: Bacteria > Acidobacteriota > Terriglobia > Terriglobales > Acidobacteriaceae > Edaphobacter. The sequence continues at coordinate 15,836 of CAXSDM010000055.1, forward strand.
TCGCGCGCCAAACGACGACCTCTTCTCTAACATGAATCGCCGCGACTACGCGCACACCATTTACCCGCCCGTCGCGCAAATCCTCTTCTACTGCATTACCTGGATCTCCCCCACTGTCACCTTTATGAAGATGGCCATGGTCCTCTTTGAAGGCCTCACCATCGTCGGTCTCGTGCACCTCCTCCGCCACCTCGGCTTCCGCCGTGAGTGGATCCTCCTCTACGCCTGGTTCCCCATGCTCATCTGGGAGATCGGCGGTTCCGGCCACCTCGACTCCGTAGTCATGGCCTTCCTCGTCTTCGCGCTCCTCTTCCGCTATCGCCGCCAGCCCGTCCTCACCGGCCTCTTCCTCGGTCTCGCCGTCCTCACCAAGTTCTACCCCCTCGTCCTCTTCCCAGCCCTCTACCAGCGCGGCGACTGGAAGATGCCTGCCACCATGGTCGCCCTCGCCGCCTTCACCTACTCCCTCTACCTCTCCGCCGGACGCCTCGTCTTCGGCTTTCTTGGAGGCTATGTCCAGGAAGAGGGCATGGCTACCGGCTCACGGTACTTCCTGCTCGAGTTCGTCCAACACCTCCCCGGCCTGCACACGCTCTCAAACAACGTCTATTTAATTTTCGCCGGCGTCATCCTCCTCGCACTGACCATTTGGGCCTGGCGCACTGCCTGCCCACCCCAAACTTTGACTACGACCCCGCGCGCAGCCTTCCTGCCACCTGCGCTCGGCCTTGGCCTCGCCCTGATGCTCCTTTTTTCCCCGCACTACCCCTGGTACGTCGCCTGGCTCGTCCCCTTTCTCGTCCTCATGCCGTCGCTCACGCTATTTACCTATATCGGCGGGTTGTTCTATCTCTGCACTACATCTATCGCGGTAGGCTCCGGACCAAAGCAGTATCTGCTCAACCAGATCCTTTACTCCTCTGTCGCCATTGCTTTTATCATTGAGTTAGCCTTGCGCCGCCTGCCCCAAACCCGAACCTTCTTCAACCGTCTCCCTTCTCCGAGGCCTCTATGAGCACCCTGCTCCCCATCCTTCCGCCCAGCGACCTGCTCGACCAGCAACCCGACACCCTCAGCCCCGCCGCGCAGGCCGCCGAAGAAGAAAAGAACCGCATGCGCCGATACTTCCAAAAACCGGAAGAGCAGCTCACCTCGGTCGCCGACCACGAGCCCGTCTGCCTCTACCTCGAGACCACCAATCGCTGCAACCTCCTCTGCACCACCTGCCCCCGCACCTACGAGCAGCTCGAGCCCGAGGCCGACATGCCCTGGGACCTCTTCACCTCGCTCATCGACCAGTACCCCAACATCGCCCGCGTCGTCCTCCACGGCATCGGCGAGCCCATGCTCGTCAAAGACATCGCCCAGCGCGTCAAGTACCTCAAAGACCGCAACATCTATGTCCTCTTCAACACCAACGGCACGCTCCTCACCGCGGCCAATGGCAAGGCCCTCATCGACGCCGGCCTCGACGAACTCCGCGTCTCGCTCGACGCCGCCGAGTCCGAGGTCTACCAGATGGTCCGCGGCAAGGACTTCTTCGCCAAAATCGTCGAAAACGTCGGCAACTTCACCCGCCTGCAGCGCGAGCTCAACGCCCCCAAGCCCCGCGTCAGCCTCTGGCTCACCGGCCTGCGCGAGACCGTCGACCAGCTCCCCAACTTCGTCCGCCTCGCCCAC
>CAXSDM010000056.1:0-11537 GCA_964235575.1 uncultured Acidobacteriaceae bacterium
AGGACCGGGGGGCCGCGGCCAGCGGCCGGTCCTCGCGCCAACTACGGCGGAACCAACTCGGATCTTGCGTTCGATACGAAGTACCTATTCAATGGCAACTACTCCGGTGTGAATATTTACTCCCTTGCAGATCCCGCCCACATCAAGCTGGTCACGTCGATCGTTTGTCCAGGCGGGCAGGGAGATGTTTCGGTGTATGGTCATCTGCTCTTCATGTCGGTAGAAGCGGCGAACGGACGTATGGACTGCGGCACCCAGGGCTTTGCGACGACGGAGCCCGCGCCCACGCCTCCGCTTGCAGACGCGACTCCGGAGCAGATTGCGGCTTTCCGGGCAGCGATGCGGAAGATGCCTGATCCGAGCCCGGATCGCGTCAAGGGCGTTCGCATTTTTGACATCAGCGATATCACCAACCCCAAGCAGGTGAAAGACGTACAGACCTGCCGCGGATCGCATACGCACACGCTGGTCGTCGACCCGAAGGACAAGGACAACGTGTACGTTTATGTCTCCGGGTCGGCAGGCGTGCGGCCGAAGGCCGAGCTCGGCGGCTGCTCGGAGGGTGACCCGAATGTCGATCCCGATACGGCGCTCTATACGATCGTGGTGATCAAGGTTCCGCTTGCGCATCCGGAGCAGGCTGCGGTGGTCAACAGCCCGCGTATCTTCCAGGATGAGAAGACCGGCGCGGCCAATGGCCTTTGGAACGGCGGCAACCATGGCGACGGCACGCAGACGACCTCAGCCACGCGCGGCTGCCATGACATCACTGTGTATTCGGCCATCGGGCTGGCTGCCGGTGCGTGTTCCGGCAATGGCATCCTGCTCGATATCTCCGACCCCGTGCATCCGAAGCGGCTGGATGCGGTGACGGACCCGAACTATGCGTTTTGGCACTCGGCGAATTTCTCGAACGATGGCAAGACGGTGCTGTTCACCGATGAGTGGGGCGGCGGCGGACAGCCACGCTGCCGCGTGAGCGACCCGATGAACTGGGGCGCGGACGCCATCTTCGATATCACGCCGGACAAAAAGCTGAAGCTCGAAGCGTATTACAAGATGCCCGCGCCGCAGACCGACAAGGAGAACTGCGTTGCGCATAACGGATCGATGATTCCTGTGCCCGGCCGCAATATTGAGGTGCAGTCGTGGTACCAGGGCGGCGTGTCCGTCATGGATTACACCGATCCCTCGCACCCGTTTGAGATCGGTTACTTCGATCGCGGGCCGGTCGATAACTCCAGGCCGGCGATGGGTGGCCAATGGTCAACCTACTACTACAACGGCTATATCTATGGCTCCGAAATTGCCCGCGGAACCGATGTCTTCAAGCTGGTTCCGACCAAGTACTTGACCCAGCACGAGATCGATGCAGCCGCCCAGGTGCATCTGGCGGAGCTCAACGTGCAGGATCAGCCGAAGATCACGTGGCCGGAAAATGCAGTCACTGCCCGCGCTTATCTTGACCAGCTTGCCCGCGACACAAGCGTTACGCCACAGCAGGCAACCGAGTTGAATGCGGCACTCGACAGCAAAAATACAAAGAAGCTAAAGCAGATGAGCAAGAAGCTGGACACGGATGCAGCCGCGGCCAAGACGCCCGAGGACGCAATGCGTATGCATGAGTTGGCCCGGATCATGAGCCAGTCCAGCCTCTAGTGCAAAGCAATGTGGTAAAGGCCTGAACGGGCATGGGGTGCCGTTCAGGCCTTTTTTCTCGCACCGCGAACAGACCCTATCCCCGCCGCTTTGTCTCTGCCGCAGGCCCTGTAAGATCACTGTGAGCCTCGCTCCAGAGGCGGAGCGCACGGAGGATCGTTGCCGGACTACATCGATGCATCCTACGGCCGAAGCCGGCGATCCAGACGCTGGATCCTGGTGCTCGCCGGGGTTCTTTTTCTCCTCCTGATCGCGTCTCAATCTACGCTTTCCGAATGGGTCGACCTGCTCTGGTTCGACTCGCTCGGCTACGGCTCCGTCTTCTGGAGAACGCTAATCATCCAGTTGGTCATCTTCGCCGCGGCCACGGCGATCACGTTCCTGATCCTGTACGGCGCCTTCACCATGATCCGGCTTTCGCATGAGGCGGACCTTCCCTCCGATCACGCCATCGTCGTTGGCGGGCAGCGCTTCAGCCTCTCGGTCGCTCCGGCGCTCCGCTTCATCTCTCTGGCCGTCTCAGCCGCGGTGGCTCTGCTGACCGGCTTTGTCATGATGGAGAACTGGCCGACTCTCGCCTTATTCTGGTATGCGCCCCACAACGCAGATGCCGCGGACACTCTCTTCGGCCGCCCGTTGCGCTTCTTCCTCTTCACTCTGCCCGCATGGCGTTTGATGGACGGCTGGCTGCTCACTCTAGGCCTCGCCACCTGCGCCGTTGCTGTGCTCTTTCTCGTCATCACGAGCGGGTCGCGTACGCTCGGTTCGCGCCGCCTGCGGCTTGCCCCTTCGCCTTGGCGCGGTATCTCGGTCACTATTGCGTTTCTGCTGCTCGTCCTGGCAATGACCGCGTACGTGGATCGCTTTGAGCTCCTGCTGGAACATCACACCCTCTTCGATGGCGTCAACTACACCGATGCTCATGTAACGATTCCCGGCCTGCTCATCGTCTGTGCCGCCCTTGTGCTCGGCGCGGTCGCTGCCGCGTTCAATGCCGCCCGCGATTCGCGCGGCTCCTGGGTTCTCGTCGCGGCAGCCCCGGCTGTCGTGTCGTATGTCGCTCTCGGCATTGCGGGCTGGTATGTCAGCAGCTTTATCGTCAAGCCGAACCAGCTGGTCAGAGAGACGCCCTACATCACCGACAACATCCGCATGACGCGGCAGGCCTATCGTCTGGACCGCTTTTCGCAAAGCGAGTTTCCCGCGGAAACCTCCGTAGACGCCACCGACCCTGCGCACAATCAGCCTACGTTCCAGAACATCCGGCTGTGGGACTGGCATGCCCTCCAGGACACGCTCCGCCAAGTGCAGGAGATACGCACCTACTACGACTTTCCCGAGATCGATATCGACCGCTATCAGCTCAACGGCACCACGCGCGAGGTCATGCTCGCCGAGCGCGAGTTGAACGTCGAGAAGCTGCCCGTAAGCAGCCGCAACTGGATCAACGAAAAGCTGATCTACACCCACGGTTACGGCGTGACGATGAATCCTGTTAACGGCTTTACCCCGGAGGGCCTGCCTAACCTGCTGCTGAGCAACATGCCCGTGCAGAGCACTGTTGCCGGCTTGCAGGTAACGCGTCCCGAACTCTACTTCGGCGAGCTCACCGACACCGACGTCTATGTAAAAACCCGGCAACAGGAGTTCGACTATCCGCAGGGGCAGAGCAACACGCTCACCTCCTACCAGGGCACCGGCGGCATCGTCCTCGGTGGCTTTCTCCGCCGCGTCCTGCTCGCCGCCGACCGGGGCGATCTGTCCACGCTGCCCTTCAGCGACGACATTACCCCGCAGAGCCGCCTGCTGATGCACCGCAACATTCGGGACCGCGTCACCAGGCTGGCGCCCTTTCTTACGTTCGATCAGGATCCGTACATCGTGGTCGGCGCGGAAGGTCGCCTCTCCTGGATTTTCGACGCCTATACGACTTCGGACAGCTATCCCTACTCGACCCACTACACGCTCGGCGATGACTCCGTGAACTACGTGCGCAACAGCGTCAAGGCCGTCATCGATGCATACAGCGGCGCCGTCACCTTTTACGTCTTCGACGCAAGCGACCCGGTCCTGTCCGCGTATCGCCGCATCTATCCCGCGCTCTTTACCGACGCTTCCCGCATGCCCGCCGACCTTCGCCGGCACGTCCGCTACCCGGAAAATTTATTCAAGTTACAGTCCGAGGTCTACGGGCTCTATCACATGACGAATCCCGAGGTCTTTTTCAACCGTGAAGATCTCTGGACCGTCGCCACCGAGATGGGCAGCGATGCCAACGGCCAGCAAACCGTGCAACCCATGCAGCCCAACTATGTCCTGATGAAGCTGCCGGAAGGCACAGCGGAAGAGTTCGTGCCCATTCTTCCGTTCACTCCAGCCAACCGGAACAACCTCATCGGCTGGATCGCCGGACGATCCGATGGCGACGCTTATGGCACCGCCGTGGTGTACGACTTTCCCAAGACCCGCCTCATAGACGGCCCACAACAAATCGAAGCGCGCATCGATCAAAACGCACAACTCTCCGGCCAGCTCACGCTTTGGAATCAGCAGGGCTCGCACGTGCTGCGCGGCAGTCTGCTCGTCATTCCCTCCGGGCGCGCGCTCCTTTACGCGGAACCCATTTATCTCCAGGCGCAGCAAAGTCCCATGCCGGAGCTTCGTCTCGTGGTGCTCGCCGTACAGGATAAGCTCGCCTACGGGACCAGTTTCCAGGCTGCGCTCGCGGCTCTGTTTGGCGGCGAGCCCTCGTCGCTTACCGGAAGTGAGTCCTCCAGGCCGCTCGCAGCCTCCACCTCCGATGTTCCTGCTCAAGCGTCCTCTGCCCCCGCATCCAGCGTCCACTCGTTAATCGCCGAGGCCGGACAGGATTTTAACGAGTACGAGCGCTTGACTGCGGCAGGAAAGCTGGGCGAAGCCGGCAAGAAGCTCGAAGCGTTGAAGGGTATTCTCGAGAAGCTGAGTGAGCAGGCAAAGTAGCTGTCCTGTGCGCCAGAAATAATTTTGGCGCAGAACTATAGGCTTACTTCGAGCTTGGAAAACGATGGAGGCGCGGGTCGGGATCGAACCGACGCATAAAGGTTTTGCAGACCTCTCCCTTACCACTTGGGTACCGCGCCTCAGGCTGATGTCGCGATTGCCGCTTGAAGGATCCGAGAAGTCTCCCGGTGGGCAAGGGCTTTTGACTGGAGCGGGAGACCGGGGTCGAACCGGCGACATCTTCCTTGGCAAGGAAGCACTCTACCACTGAGCTACTCCCGCTCATACCTAGGCCATTCTAGCGTTCTCAATGGTCTCGGGTCAATGCACGCATACCCAGGCTAGTTCTCCGCCGGCACAGACGTGGTAAACGGAATCCGCCGGCTCGCCATGCTCGACGAGCGCTTGCGCACCAGCCGCGGCGTAATCATCAGCACCAGCTCCGAGCGGTCCGTCTCGCGATTCGCGCTTGCCAGCGCATCCTGAAATCCAGGCAGATCGCCCAGCCCCGGAAGACCGCTGATGCTCGCCAGCTGCGTGCTCGTCAGGTCCGTCATCATCACCGCCGTCATGCCGTCCTGCACCGTTATTCCAGACACGAAATTACTGTTCGTCAGCACCGGAATATTGTTCAGGCTCGCCCCCGTCAGCGCCTCGATCTTCAAGTCGATCTTCATGTTCACCAGGCCCGACTTCAGCACCGTCGGGGTCGTCTTCAACGTAATCCCGAGGTCCTCGTACTGAATGATCGGAATGGTCGCCGTGCTGCTGTTGCCCAGGTATTGCGAGAGCAGCGAGCTCGCACTCACCCCATTGACCGTCACTCCATTCAACGCCGAAGTCGTCGTCGACGACAAGCCGCTCGAATACGTCGACACTGTAATCGGATACTTCTCTCCCACGCGCAAGGTCGTCTCCTTACCATCCCCCGCCCGCACCGTCACGTCGTCCAGCGCCTGCGATTCCGACGACGTCAGCCCAAGATTCAATGTCGCGCCCGAGCCCAGCGAAAAGCCCGTCAGCGTCAGCCCCTTGCCCGCCACCGCGAACAGGTTGCTCACCTTGGCATCGGTCGCCAGCCCGCTAAAAATCAAGTAAAGCGCCTCCGTCAACGTGTCCTGCGAGGTGTTCCCCGTAGGCACAATCGCCCCTGAAGAGATCGCCGTATTGACCAGAGTTTGGTTCGCCGAAACGATACTTTGCGCCTCGCCCGCCACCGAAAACGCATTGGCCGAAGTAGGCGTCGACAGGCCCGTCGTCCGCGTCACGCTGTGGTCGATCGTAATCAGCTTCACCTCGAGCGTCACCTCGTTGCCGCCATCGATCATGTCCGCCAGCGTGTAGTTCACCGCCTTCAGCGTCGCCTCCGGAGCCCGCACCGCCAGCGTCCCGCTCCCCTGCGAAACCGCCACCTGCTTCACGTCAAACACATTCTTGATGATGTTCACGTACTCGTTCATCTGCTCGGTCGTGCTCGCCGGGATGTAAATACTCTCTTCCACCTGGCGCTCCAGCCTCTGCCGGTTCTCCTCCGTATCCTTCGCCAGGAAAAGCGTCTTGGCATCGAGCGGCACGGCAAACAAATGGGCCATCCGCAGCAGAACCGGCATGGCTTCCGCGTAGCTGCTTCCGTCCATGTCGAAGCGCAACGGGGCTCCCGCGATAGCCTCGTCGAAGATCGTCTTGATGCCAAACGCCTGGGCCGCCTGCGTCACCACCGTCTGCGTCTCGCCACGCAGATGAAGACTGCGGGGGCCTGGAGCCGGGTCGAGCGCGATCGGCGGAGCGTACGCCACCTCCGACGGCTTGATCTGCTTTTTTCCCGCGGCTGTCTCGACCGTCAGCCTCGGCTCGCTCACCTGGCCGGCCTGTCGCTGCAGCAGCAGAATGTTCTCCGGGTCCACTCGCGCCGCCTCGGCCAGCAGCGCGTCCGCATCCGCCGCGCGTCCCAGCAGCCGAGCTTTCGCCGCTTGCTGCACCAGATCCCCGACACGGTGCTCGCGCGTAAGCCCCAGCGCCAGTCCGTACTCCGGATGCGCGGGATCGAGCGCCGCCGCCCGCGCAAACTCACCCTGGGCCTCCGCCAGCTGCTTGTGGTCGAGCAGCCGAGCCCCCGCCAGATACGCCTCCGCGGCCCGCTTCGGATCGGCCTTCGCAGGCGCAGCCATCCCACTCTGCGCCGAAGCCCCTCCGGCATACAGCAGCCACGCAATCATCGAGAAACGAACAAAGCGAAGTCGGCTCATGCTGCTTCCGGTTGGACGCAAGCGAGGAACAAGAATTAGCGAACCTTCGCCAGGTGCGTTCCCGTCCCCAGGCCCTGGGCACGTTCGCTCGGCCGTTCACTCATCGGCGGCCGGCGCATGCCGCTGCGGATCTGCGCCGTATCCATCTCGAGCTCGGCCAGTGTCCGGCTCAGCGTATTGCGGTGCATGCCCAGCTCCTCGGCCGCCTTGCACTGGTTGCCCTTGTGCTGCGCAAGGACCTCCAGGATGTAACGCCGTTTGAACTGCCGCACGGCCTCGCTGTAGGAGACGCCGGTGCTATGCATCTGGATGACGAGGCTGTCGAGTTCGCGCTTCAAGGTGTCCTCACATGGCGGCCTGACAAGGAGCCGCTCTCAAATCAAAAGCTCTGGTTGGCTAAAGTCAAAACGAGTCTCGACGGGGTCTGGAAGAGAGAAGGGGTTGCCGCAACAGAGAAGCCGTGCCCGAGTCCACCTGCTGCTTCACCTGCCGTGGCATGAGGAAGGATACCGCATGCGCCCCGGTAAGGAAATAGGGCGCAAGCCGAGAATTTTTCAGCCACGCCGAGCGCGGCGCAAACGCCGCAATCGCCAGCACCAGCGCCACCCCCAGCAGAGCTCCGCGCGCCGCGCCAAACACTCCGCCCAGCAGACGATCAAACATCCCCAGTCCCGCCGCCTTCACTGTCCGGCGCACCAGCCCGGCCGCCGCCGAGCACAGCAGCGTCACCAGCATCAAAATGCCCACGAACGCCACCATCCGCGCCGCCATCATGCTGCCGATCCAGCCACGCAGCCAGGCCGCCACCTGCAGCGAGTACCAGCCCGCCAGCACCATGCCCGCGGCCACACCCGCAAACGAAAACACCACCTTGATCATCCCGCGCCGGAACGCCAGCGCCGCCGAAACCGCAACCAGCCCCACCAGCACCCAGTCAAAGGTGGAGAGGGAGGCAAACATCGTCTGCGCGTCGGCTGTAGGAGGCATGCTCTCGTCAGCCTACAAGCTGCCGCGCCCGGTGAGAAGCTGAAATGCCTGCAGGTACTTCGCGCGGGTACGGGCCACCACCTCCTCCGGCAGCGCCGGCGCCGGTGCCTGCTTATTCCACCCAATCGACTCCAGGTAATCCCGCACGTACTGCTTGTCGAAGCTCGGCGTAGGTCCGCCCGGCCGGTACTCCTCCGCCGGCCAGTAGCGGCTTGAGTCCGGCGTCAGCACCTCATCGGCCAGCGTGATCACACCGTCCACTAACCCAAACTCAAACTTCGTATCCGCCAGGATCACGCCTTTGCTCAACGCGTAGTCCGCCGCCTTCGTGTAGATCGTCATCGTCAGCGCCCGCAGCCTCCCGGCATTCTCCGCCCCCACCGTCCTAACCACCGTGTCGAACGAAATATTCTCATCGTGGCCACCGGTGTGGATCTTCGCCGCCGGCGTAAAGATCGGCTCCGGCAACCGATCCGACTCCCGCAACCCGGCCGGCAGCGCAATCCCGCACACCCGTCCCGTGGACTCGTAGTCCTTCCATCCCGACCCCGAAAGATATCCTCGCGCCACGCACTCCACCGGAAACATCTCCGCCCGCCGCACCAGCATCGTGCGCCCGTCCAGCTGCTCGCGAAACGCTCCAAGCTCCGCAGGGAACTGATCCATCTCCGCCGTCACCACATGGTTCGGCACCAGCTCCCGCAGAAACTCAAACCAGAACAGAGAAATCTGCGTCAGGATCCTCCCTTTGTCCGGGATCCCCGAACCAAGCACATGATCGAACGCCGAAATCCGATCCGTCGCAAGAAACAACAGCTCCGCATCAGACACGGCATAAACATCCCGCACCTTGCCCCGCGCCAGCAAGCGCAGAGAACCGAGCGACGTCGTGAGAAGCGCATCCGCCATAAAGAAACGCTAACACTTCCACTAACCGAGATGCGTGATCGCCACATCCGGCCAGCGTTGCTGCAAATACTCAGCGACCAGGCGCCTGTGACAATGATGCGGCTTCTCCTCGCTGCACAGAAGACAAGCGCCATCCAGAATTTCCTTGCTCGCCAGCGTCTCAACCCCGCGCGTTTTGATCAGCTCGTTGAAGCGGCTCTCATACTCGCTCCAACTCCCCTTCTGCTTTTTGTACGCATCAAGCATCTCCTGCGTCGGAGCGAGCGAAGGCATATGGACGTAGCCAATCTGGCAGATGGACTGCGTAAAGAACCGCAAATCGTCCCGCTTGGCAAATCCCGCTAACTGCGACACATTGTTCAGCCGCACGTCCACCAAGCGCGCAACCCCGGCCTCCTTCAACGCTCCAAAGAACGTCTCCGCCGGCTTCTTCGTAAACCCAATGGTAAAAATCTCCAATCTCTGAACCTCTCAGGGCTAAGCCGCCGGCAGCTGCACATCCACTTCGTAAGCGATTCGCCCCTCCTGCATCCGGTAAAGATCGTCCGTCAGCTCCTGCGCGGAACGAAACAGGTGCTGCTCCTCCTCCCGCACGCCCAGCATGCGTGCCAGACGGCTCAACGCATCCTCATGCCGCTCAAGCCCTCCATCGGCATGAATATGAGCCACCTCCACCCCTCTGCGCCGCAGCTCCCGCGCCACCAGAATCGTCCGATGGCACTCCAATGGCTCCTTTTCCGCGCACATCATCGCCACGCGATATCGCAGCGCTCCCGACGCAATTCGATCCAGCCCCCGCGCGAACTCCCGCGTCCGCGCCAGGCGCTCAAACTGAACCACGCCCCGCTCATAACAAGCCGGATCGCTGCTCCGCGCCCCAAGCTCCGCACCCAGAAAAACATACTTGATCCCGTTCTTCAGCAAAGCTCGCTGCAAAACCTCGCGATCGAACTGTGGGTTGTAGCCGCTGTACGGTCTCGATCGCACATCCGCGACCGCCGTAACCGCATGCGCCCGCAACAGGTCGAAAAACGACTTCTGATCATGATTCGAGTGTCCAACGCTATAAACAGTGTTCATGCGAGTTCGAACTCCCCCTCCGCAATCACAGACGCCACCAGTTTATGACATCGCCCATCCCCTTCGAAGACCTCCGATAAGCTCACGCATAAATAAATCTCCCGATTCCCAATTCGGTACACTCCCGCCGGCTCGACGTCGAACCGTTCCCGTACCGCCGGGTCCGTCACGCTCATTTTGTATCGGACGCCCTGATAGTCGAAGCAGGCACGAAAGACTTTATCGCCTCGTCCGGCACAGCGGGACTCGATCCAAAGCTCACCAGCCCGAACCAGGCAAAGCGACCAGTCGAACTGCGCCGCCTCGGCCGAACTCATGCAGTTGAAGCGTCCGCTCGACGTGCTCTCCGAGTTCGTCCACAGCGAAGCTGGCTCCTCCACCAGCCCAGCAACACGCGCAAAAGGCAGCCGTCCGCGAGCCATCCAGCGACGCGAACGATCAATCAAGAAGTTCTCCACCTGGTGACCGCGTCTGTCCGGCTGAAGCACTGGCACATCCACAACATCGAGCAGCTTCGGCCCGAATCCACTCTCGTACCGATACTCCAGATACGTCAGCTCCGCACCCGGCCGCGCACTGACTGGTCGCGTCCAGGCGCCCAGCCCAGTCCCGGTCAGCTCGCGTCCCGCGACACACAGTCCGCCGCGCTTCAACGAACTCGCCAGACAAACCATCCGCTTTGTCGATCGGCTTTCGACCACCACGCCCAGGCTCCGCCGCCCCAGCATGGATGCGACGCCTTGAGCCTAACCGGCAAGCAGAGGCGAGTCTCTAGCACATTCGTCCCGCCGCCTTCCCACTCCCAGGGCAAACGCAAGCAGTGCGGGGCAGGCCCATCCCACGAACGCGGCGGCATCTTCTCCAGGGCCACGCTCCAACCTCCACCGGCGCATCCGCTCTTCTACGCAGCACGGTCCGCTCGTTCCCGCTCTCCGCTCCGGTTCCCCTGCCCAAGATTCACGCTCACAATCTTGCTCACCCCCGGCTCCTGCATCGTCACTCCGTAGATCACATCCGCCTGCTGCATCGTCCGCCGGCTATGCGTAATCGCAATGAACTGCGTGTTCTCGCTCATCTCCGCGATCAACTTCGCATACCGCCCCACGTTGGTCTCATCGAGCGGCGCATCCACCTCATCCAGAATGCAGAACGGCGCCGGCTGATACTGAAAAATCCCCACCAGCAAACTCAGCGCGGTTAAAGCCTTCTCGCCGCCCGACAGCAGCAGGATATTCTGCAGCTTCTTGCCCGGCGGCGATGCCACAATCTCGATCCCCGCCTCCGCGCGATTCTCGTCCTCCGTCAGCCGCATAAACGCCTGCCCGCCCCCGAACAGCTTCGTAAACGTCACCGCAAAGTTCTCGTTGATCCGCGCATACGCCTCGTCGAACTTCTCCCGGGACACATCGTCGATCTCCTTGATCGACGCCTGCGTGTTCTCGATCGAATCCAGCAGGTCCTTGCGCTGCGTCTCCAGAAACCCATGCCGCTGGGCTGTCTCGTCATACTCCTCGAGCGCCATCATGTTCACCGGCCCCATCGCCTCCAGCTTCTGCTTCAGCCCGCGCGCCTCGGCCTCCTGCGCATTCAGCACCTCGCCCTCGACGTGCTGAATCGTCCGGTCCTCGCGCAGCTCCACCGCCGGAACCGCAAGATCGTTCAGACACGTCTGCTCCA
>CAXSDM010000056.1:11637-13118 GCA_964235575.1 uncultured Acidobacteriaceae bacterium
GCCGCCGCGCCTGCCGCCGCCTGCTGCAACTCCTCGCGTCTGTGCCGCAACTCCGCCACCTGCGCCGTCAGCGCCGTCAAGCCTGCCTCGAGCGCAGCCCGTTCCGTCTCGACTGCCCCGGCCTGCTCCTGGCGCGCCGCAATCAGGTCCGTCTTCGCATTCCGCGCATCCCGGTTCCGATCCGTCGCCAGCATCCACTCCTGCAGCCGCCGCTCGATCCGCGAAGACTCCGATTCCATCTGCCGCAGCGCCGCGCCCGAGTTCGCCGCCTCCCGCTCCGCATCCCGCCGCTCATGATTCTTGCTCTCAATGGCCGCGTTCTGCTGCGAGAGCTCACGGCCCAACTGCGCCGTCCGCAGATCCGTCGCGGCCAGCTGCTCTTCCGCCGCCTTCAGCTTTGCCTCCACCTCGCGCAGCTCACGCTTCAGCGCCAGCGGTCCACCCGAGCTTGGCCGTCCGCCCGTCACCGTCACATGGTGAAACGTCTCGCCCGTCGGCGCCAGAAAGTAGCCCTCCGGATGCTCGAGCGCCAGCGTCCGCGCAGTCTCCGCATCCGGAGCTACAAAGCCCTCGCGCAGCTTCGGCAGCAGTACCTCAAGCGATCGCCCAAACCCGTTCAGCACCCGTATGCACTCCGTCAGCGGACGCAGTCCTTCCGCCGGGGACGGTTGCGTCCGCCGCGCCGTACCCTCCTGCCCGCCTCCCTCAATCAGGAACGTCGCCCGCCCCGCCACCTCGGACCGCAGCAGCTTGATCCCGTCCTCCGCCGCCTGCCAGTCCCGCACCACCACGTAGTTCAGCTCATCGCGCAGAAACTCATCCACCACCTGCTCATACGCGCCGTCCACTTCGAGAAAGTCCGCCAGCGTCCCCAGCGTGCTGCTTTGCTGTCCCGTCTCCCGCGTCCGCTTCGTGCTCGCCCGCAGAATATTCTTCACCGTGTCGGTGGAGTAGCTATGGTCCCGGATCAGCCCTTCAAGCGATCCGCGCCGTCCATTCAGGCTGGCCACCTCGCCCCGCAGCTGGTCGCCTCGGCGCTTGCTCCCGGACTCCTCCGTCCGGTGCGCTTCCACCGCCAGCCGCAGCTCCGCAATCTCCATCTCCAGCCGCTTCAGCCGCTCGTTCACGCCCTCAAACGAGAGCTTCACCTGCCCTCGCTGCATGCCCAGCGCCGCCAGTTCCTCTTTCGCCGTGGCCGACTCACTCACCAGCCGCTCGGACTCCCGCTCCAGCCCCGCCAGCGACGCCTCCGCCTGCGTGAGCTCATTGCGAATCTGCCCCGCCCTCTGGATCAGCTGCATCGAGTTCCGCCGCGCCTGCTCGGCCTGCTGCTCGCTCGTCTGCACCGCCCGCAGCGCCTCCTGCGCCGCCTGCTGCTGCCGTTGCGCGGCCGCCCGCGAGTCGCCCGCCTCCGCATTGGCCGAATCCAGAAAGCTCCGCTGCTGCTGCTGCTCTCCCGCCAGCGTCGCCAGCTGCGCCCG
>CAXSDM010000056.1:13218-17334 GCA_964235575.1 uncultured Acidobacteriaceae bacterium
GTCACCGTAATCTCCCCGGCCCGGATCGGCGTCCGCCCAAACTTCCGCCGACGAATCTTCAGCACTACATTGCCGGCCTCATCCGCGGCGTCCGCGTCCTCCCCACCCTCGGCCACCGCGCCCGGCTGAGCCTCCGCCACCGCCTCTTCGGTCTCCGCCGCCCGCTGCTCCCGCAGGTCCTGCTCGTTCCAATCCATCGCCTGTCGGCTGTCGATCGTCACATCCGCCGCCCCACCCGCGTCCGCGCCGCCGTCATATACTTCCGGGTCCACCAGCGTCAGCGACACCTCCGCCATCCCCGTCGGCTTGCGCTCCCGTGTCCCGGCGAAAATCACATCTTCCATCTTTACCCCGCGCAGGCTCTTGGCGCTCTGCTCGCCCAGCACCCACGTAATCGCATCCGAGATGTTCGACTTCCCGCACCCGTTCGGCCCCACAATCGCCGCAATACCGTGGCCCGCCAGCTGCACCTCCGTCCGGTCGCAAAACGATTTGAAGCCGAGAATCTGGACTTTCTTGAGTGTCAGCACACGTTCCTCGAGGAGAGTATGGGCCAACTCTAGCGTTCGCGGAAGGCGGAATCAATCCTCGACTCACCTTCCGTGTGGATAAGGCGCTCCCAATCCTGCGCCGTCTCGCAAGAACCCCAATCCCCACCCGCTTGCGCACGAGCAACGTCGTTTCTATAATCGGCTTGATCGCGAGACACTGGCCTTCTTTCAGTCCCGAATTGGGCCTTGTTCCCGGGGAGACCCTCCAGTTTCTCTTCGCTTTCCGCACCCGGCTCCGGTAGGCTCGGTGAAGCAACGCAATCAACGGCGTCCAAGTCTGACCGCAATACAAGATTCTCCTGAGGTGTTTCCCTAATGAAGAAGGCAGCAATTGCATCTCTCCTGGCCGCATCGACCTTCACGGCTGCTCCGGGCATGCTCTCCTCCAGCGCCTTTGCGGTCGCTCAGGCCCCCGCAGCAGCAGCCGGCGGTCAGATTCAGATGGACCCCGCCGAGTTCACCGACTACGACAACGCCGTCAACAAGCAGACCACGCCCCAGACCCAGGCGCCCGCCCTTGAAGCCTACCTGGTCAAGTATCCCAAGAGCGCAGTCAAGGCCGACGTCCTGTCGCGCATCATGATCGACTACAGCTCCTTCGATCATGCAAAGGCCATCGACGCAGCCGACAAGGTCCTCCAACTCAGCCCCGACAACCTCCAGGCCTACGTCATTGAGGTCGCCTATCGCAGTGAAGCCGCCCAGACCCAGACCGACGCCGCCGCTAAGCAGTCCGGCCTCGACGCTGCCGCCGACTACGCGCAAAAGGGCCTCGCCGCCGCCAAGCCGGCCAGCATGTCCGACGCCGACTACCAGAAGCTGAAGGACTACTCCACCCCCATCTTCTACGGCGCAGAAGCTTCCGACGACCTTGCCAAGAAGGACTCCGCCGGAGCCATTACCGCGTACAAGGCCGAGCTCGCCGCAGAGCCTCCCGCGGCCACCTCGCAGCCCGCCGCTCTGCAGGAAACCTACTACCTCGGCCAGGCGTACTACCAGTCCACGCCGCCCGACTACGTCAACTGCACCTTCTACACCACCCGCGCCGCCTCGCTCGCGCCCGACCAGTTCAAGCCGCAGCTCCAGCCGTTGGCCAATTACTGCTACAAGAAATACCACGGCAGCATGGACGGGTATGACGCCGTCGTCACCGCCGCCAAGGCCAACCTGAACCCGCCCGCCGACTTCAAGATCGTCCCCGCCCCCACCGACGAGGATATCGTGAAGAAGACGATCGCCGACACCCCCGACCTTGCCACCCTAGCTCTGTCTGATAAGGAGTTCATCCTCCAGCACGGCAGCTCCGATGACGCCGACAAGGTCTTTGCCACGGTCAAGGGCAAGAGCTTCGAGATCCCCGATGCCACCGTCATCGCCGCCACCGCCGACCAGCTCCAGGTCGCCGTTTCGGACGACGCCGTCCAGTCCAAGACCGCCGACTTCACCTACGCCATGAAGACGCCCCTCAAAACCATCCCAGACGTTGGCAGTAAGGTCACCCTCACGGGCACCTATGCCTCCTACACCCAGAAGCCGCTCATGATCACCATGAGCGACGGCGAAGTCGCGGGCAAGAAGGCCGCACCCGTGAAGAAGGCTCCCGTCCGCCGCCGCTAACCGCAACCCACCTGCATTGAAACGGCCATCTCTCCCGGAGGTGGCCGTTCGTTTGCTGGCAAGCCCCACATTCCGCCGGAGGGCCATGAAGATTCGTCCGTGTACTGCCGCAGCGCTCCTCCCGCTTCTTCTTCCACTTGGCTGCCGAACCGCCTCTCCTTCTGGGACCTCGGCCTCCACCCCCGCCTCCCGACCCCAGGGCGACTTCACCCTGCCCGGCAACACGGCCCCCGCGCCGTCTGTGGCGCCCCGCCGCACACGTCGCCACCGCTCCGCCGCTGCCGTCACCGCCCAGCCCGGGGACTTCGACTACTATCTCCTCACCCTTTCCTGGTCACCCGAGTTCTGCGCCACCCACTCCAGCCCCGAGTGCGCCGCCCATCCCGGCTTCGTCGTCCACGGCCTTTGGCCCCAGAACAACGACGGCACCTACCCTGAAGACTGCAGCAACGCGCCTGGCCCCGCCAACCCCCAGGGCGACACCGACCTGCAGCCCACCGTCTCCCTCGTCGAACACGAGTGGCAAACCCACGGCACCTGCTCCGGCCTCGCCGCCGACCCCTACTTCAATACCATCCGCCAGGCCTTCCACGAGATTGTTATCCCGCCCTCGCTCACCCACGTGCAGGCGCCCGAGACCGTAGCCCCGCAACTTCTGCTCAAGCAGTTCGCCTCTGCCAACCCCAGATTACCCGCCAACGCCTTCGTCCTTAGCTGCGGCAACAATTACCTGACCGCAGTCGAAGTCTGCCTCACTAAATCCCTCGCCGGCGAAAGCTGCCCCAACGTCAAGACCTGCGGCGCCACCGTAGTCAAAGTCACGCCGCAATAGCCTCCCAACGGGTGAACGCCTTGCCGCACCTCAGGTTTCACGTCATCCTGAGCAAACGGAAGGACCCCTGTGTCGGTCTTTGTTGTTCGCCAGCCAGGAGGCGCTTACTCCCCCAGCAGAAAACGCCGCACCCCAAACGCCCGCCCCGTCCCGCCGTCGCACTCAATCAACGTCGCCGCCAGCTTCGGATTGCCCTTCGCCGCTTCAAACTTGCCCGGCATCCCCGTCAGAAACCGCTGCAACACCAGCTCCTTCTCCACCCCGATCACCGAGTCGTACGGCCCGCTCATCCCCACGTCCGTCTGGTACGCCGTCCCCTCGAGCAGGATCCGTTCATCTGCCGTCGGCACATGCGTATGCGTGCCCAGCACCGCCGTCACCCGCCCATCCAGGTACCACCCAAGCGCCGCCTTCTCGCTTGAAGCCTCCGCATGCACATCCACCAGGATCACCTTCGCCCCACTCTGCCGCGCCACCACCGCCAGCAGCGTATCCGCCGTACGAAACGGGTCGTCGCACGACGACATAAACACCCGCCCCTGAAGGTTGATCACCGCATACTTCTGCCCATCGGCCAGCGTCCCCTCGTACAGCCCAAAGCCCGGCGTGGTCACCGCATAGTTCGCCGGCCGCAGAATCCTCCGCCCGCGCTCATGCGAGTCCGACGGCACCGCCATGTACGCAAAGATCTCTCGCTTATCCCAAATATGGTTGCCGGTCGTAATCACCTGCGCGCCCAGATCGAACAGCTCCTCGGCCAGCGCAGGCGTAATCCCAAACCCACCTGCGGCATTCTCCCCATTGATCACCAGCAGGTCGACCGCATGCGTCTCCATCAACTGCGGCAGATGCTCCCGCACAATATGCCGTCCCGCCGACCCAAACACATCCCCAACAAACAGAATCTTCACCCGTCCGAGCCTAGCAGATCCAACCCTTCCATCCTCCGAGTGCTGGGTCCCAAACCGCCACTTATGGTAGCGTTTCCGACATGGCGCAAAACGGTCGATTCGGTCTAAGTGTGCGCATCCTCGCCACGCTCGCGCTCACCCCCGACACTATGCAAACCTCCGCCGCCCTCGCCGAGACCCTCCACACCAGCCCCGTCATGGTCCG
>CAXSDM010000057.1:0-5729 GCA_964235575.1 uncultured Acidobacteriaceae bacterium
GAGATCGGCGGCTTGCGCGGGTCCGGACCGACACTGGTGCTGCCGGCGTAGACCGCAGCCGCGGAAGGACCGCTTTGCTGCGCGCCCGTTGCAGCTGAAGCTGCTGCCGCGCCGGCCTGTCCTGCTCCCGTGCCGGTGCCTGGAGCCGGCGCAGTTCCGCCCCCGCCATGGCCGGCCGCGGCGCCTGCTCCTCCTGTGCCTGCCGCGCCGCCGGCTCCTCCTCCGCCGGCCTGAGCCTTCAGCATCTGCGGCTGGACCACGCACCCGGCCAGGACGAGCGCAAGCGCGCATCCAGGAGCAATTCTCCTCTGCCGATCGATCTCTCTTGTTCTCAACTCTCGAACTCCTTCTCCGGCTTGGGAAGGACGTCGGTATCCCGTGCAATCCAGACGTAGAGCGTGGGCAGCAGGAAAACGCCCATGACCAACGCGCCGACCAGCCCGCCGACGATCACGATGGCAAACGGCCGCTGCGAGTCCGACCCGATGCCGTGCGAGAGCGCGGCCGGCAGCAAGCCCAGCGTGGCTACCAGCATGGTCATCATGATGGGCCGCAGGCGCAGCACCGCGCCTTCGACCGCCGCGTCCTTCACCGAGTGCCCGTTTACCCGCATCTGGTTGATGTATTCGAGCATGATGATGCCGGTCTGCACCGAGACGCCGAACAGCGCCAGGAAGCCGACGCCCGATGAGACCGAGAAGTGCGTGCCGGTAAAGAACAGCGCGAGCAGGCCGCCCACCGGCGCGACGGCGACATTGCCGAGCACCAGCAGCGCCCATTTGAAGGACCCGAACATGCCGTAAAGAATCATGAAGATCAGCATCAGTGTGATGGGCACAACGATGGCGAGACGGCGCGAGCTGCGCTTCTGGCTCTCGTACTCTCCTGCCCAGTCGAGCGTGTAGCCGGAGGGCAGCTTGACGTCATGGCCCACTTTGGCGATGGCCTCTTCAACCGTCGAGCCGAGGTCACGGTCGCGAACGCTGTATTTGATCGCGATGTAGCGGCTGCCGCCTTCGCGCTGAATCTCTTCCGCGCCGTCGGCGATCCCCGACTTGGTGAGCTGCGCAAGCGAAACGCGCTCGCCGGAGGAAGCGAGCAGGCGAATGTCCCGGATCTCGTCCGGCGTCTGGCGGTACATGGGGCTGTAGCGCGCCGTGACATCGTAGCGAGCTTCGCCGTCGAGGACCTGGGTGACGGGAGCGCCGGCAATTGTGCCGCCGACCGCGCCCTCGATGGCGGATTGGATGTCGGCAACGTTGATGCCATAGCGCGCAGCGGCGTCGCGGTCGACAACGAAGTTCAGATTCGGCTGCCCGATGATGTGCAGCAGACCGAGGTCCGCGACGCCCTTGATCTTGCTCATCACCTGGATGATCTCGGTCCCTTTCGCTTCCAGTGTTTTAAGATCGGGGCCGTAGAGCTTGATGGCCAGCTCCCCCTTGACGCCCGAAACCGCCTCTTCGACGTTGTCCGAGATGGGCTGCGAGAAGTTCCAGACGACTCCCGGAGTCTTGTCCAGCTCGCGGTTCATCGCGCTAATCAGCTCATCTTTGTTCTCGTGGAAGATCGGTCGCCAGTCCCGTTTCTCTTTCAGGTCGACAAAATATTCGGTATTGAAGAAGCCGGTCGTGTCGGTGCCGTCGTCAGGCCGGCCGATCTGGCTGACCACCTGGGTCACCTCCGGGAAGGAGGCGAGCACGATGCGTGTGTGATCGGCGATCTGCCCGCTCTCGGTGGGACCGGTCGACGGGGCAAGCGAGCCGCGCACCCAGATTGCGCCCTCATCCAGGTGCGGCAGAAACTCCGAGCCGATCGCGCCGCTGAACGCGAGAAATGCCGCAAGCCCAAGCAGGGACGCGGCGATGCCCAGCGGAACGATCCGGTGGTCGATGGCCCAGGTGGCCGCGTGGCGGTAGCGCTCCGTGATCCAGTGCAGGACCGGGTTCTCCCACTCAGTCGTGCCCTTGGGGAAGAGGAAGCTGGCCAGCATCGGCGCCAGCACCATCGAAAACGTGAGCGCGCCCAACAGCGCGAACGCCACGGTCCAGGCCATCGGCTTGAACAGCCGGCCTTCCACCGACTGCAGCGTGAAGATGGGCAGATAGGTCGTGATGATAATGGCGATCGCGTAGAACACCGGCCGCTGGACCTCGTACGCGGCCTGCCGGATCTGCTCCATCGCCGTCATGTCCTGGCGCCGGCCGTGGCTCAGGTGGCGGACGATGTTTTCAACCATCACCACCGCGCCATCGACCACCATGCCGAAGTCCAGCGCGCCCAGCGAGAGCAGGTTGGCCGGGATGTTGCGCAGGTCGAGGCAGATGGAGGCAAACAGCAGCGAGAACGGGATGGTAAACGCGACGATCAGCGCGCCGCGCAGGTTGCCGAGAAACAGGAACAGGATAATGATGACCAGGATGATGCCTTCGGTCAGGTTGTGCAGCACCGTGTGCGTGGTCAAGGCGAGCAGGTCGCTGCGGTCGAGGAACGGCACGATCGTAACCCCGGGCGGCAGGAAATGCTTGTTCAGCTCATCCACTTTGACGTGGATGGCGGCGAGGGTCTTGTCCGAGTTATCGCCCTTCTGCAGCAGCGCCACACCTTCCACCACGTCGCTGTCGTCATCGAGCACCCGGCCATCCTGCCGATGAATCTCTTTGCCCTCTTCCTCGCGCTTCTCCTTGTCCAGGGGATTGCGCCAGGTGCAGGTGCCCAGATTGGGAACGCAGGTCTTGCCGATCTGCCCCAGGCGAATCTTCGGTCCCTGCGCCACGGACGCCACATCCGAGACTCGCAGCGCGGTCCCGTTGGCCGCCTTGAGTACGGTGTTCTCGATGTCGTGCACGTTCTTGAACAGGCCGACTTCCTGCACGTTGATCTGCTGCGTACCCTGCTCGATGAAGCTGCCGCCCGCGTCCACGTTGTTCGCCGCCAGCTGCTGCTGGACCTGCTGCAGGGTCAAGCCGTAGGCGATCAGCTTGTCGGGGTCGACCGTGACCTGGTACTCGCGCGTCAGGCCGCCGAAGCTGGACACGTCCACCACGCCCGGCACGCTGCGGAAGGCTTTCTCGAGCTGCCAGTCCTCAATGCTCTTCAGCTGCATGTTGTCGATGGCAGGATTGGTGCTGCGCAGCGTGTACCAGAAGATCTGCCCGACCGGGCTCCAGTCCGTGCCGATCTGCGGCTGCAGGCCGGCCGGCAGCGTCACCTGCGTCAACCGCTCGACCACCTTGGCACGATTCACATCGTCGATCGAGTCGTCGTCGAAGATCATCGTCACGCTCGACAGCCCGGCGAGCGTGGTCGAGCGCAGATGCGTCATGTGCGGAATACCCGCCACCGCCAGCTCGAGCGGCACCGTGACCTGCTGCTCCACCTCTTCCGCGCTGCGTCCCGGCCATTGCGTGATCACCGTCACGTAGTTGTTGGCTACGTCGGGGTACGCTTCAACCGGCAGATTGTGGAACGAGATGCCGCCCCAGATGAAGAGCAGAACCGCCACGATCAGGACTATAAACCGGTTGTCCAGAGCAAAATCGACTATCCTGCGGATCATTGGTCGGCCGTGTTCTGCAGGTCCAGTGCGTTCGCCACCACCTGCTGCCCGACCGCCAGGCCCGCCAGGACCTCGGTCATGTTGCCGTCGAGCTGCGTCCCACCTTTGATATTTACGCGCCGGAAGCTGCCTTGCGCGCCGCCGGGCACATACACATACTCGCGATCGTGCAGATGCAGGATCGCGGTTGAGGGCACGGCCACCACCTGCGAAGCGCGTTGGGAAGAAAGCGTCGCGGTCACAAACATGCCGATGCGCAGCTCGGTCCCCGGATTGTTGACCTGAATCCGAACTTTGCCGGTGCGCAGATTGGGATCTAAAATCGCCCCGATATCGGAGATCGTGCCGCCGAAGACCTTGCCCGGATAGGCATTGATGCGAATGTCCGCGTGCTGTCCCAGGTGCACCTTGGCGAGCTCATTTTCATACACGTCGCAGATCACCCAGACATGCGAAAGGTCCGCAATCAGCAGAGACCCCTGATTGCCCGCGTAGGTGATGCCGACCGCCGCCGCCGCCGTTGCGTTCTGCGCCACAACGATGCCGTTCACCGGCGAGTAGACATGCAGCGTATCGCTGGGATGGTTTTTGTCCACGCCCAAAATCTTCAATTCCTGCTCGGCCGCGGTCAGCCCGGCAAGCGCGTCCTCCTCGCCGTTCTGCGCCTGCTCCAGCTGAGTTTGCGCGATCGCGCCCTTGCTGTACAGCAGCTTGTCGCGCTCCAGTGTCACCTTGGCCAGGTGCTCGTCGCTCACCGCTTTAAGATACGTGCCGAACGCGGTCGCCACATCCGGACTCTGCACATCCATCAGCAGCTCGCCCTTGTGCACCGTCTGTCCCAGCGTCACATGCAGGGCGACGACCCGACCGTTAGCCAGCGGCACGATCGGAATCTCACGCGATACGTCCGGGTTCACCGAGCCGGTCACGTTAATGGTGTCCACCACATTGCGGCTCACCGCCGAGGTCAGCTGAAAACGACCTGGATTCTCTACCGTGACCGCCGAGCTTCCGCCAATCTCGACCACCGGCGGCGTCGATGGCGGAGCTTCGGCCGCCGGATTCGGCTGGCTCTTCTGGCAGCCGGCGAGCAACAGAACAAGCACTCCGGACAGCCCATTTCGGCTCCACATGGTCAAGGCACGCTGCTTCATCAGACTGGGTTGTGGTCCTCGGAGGTCTTCCACTGTCTCTTCAGCCTATCGCACGCGCTATAAAAAATCCGTAAAGCCGGCCGCGTCCTTCGATAACGCCCTACTTATCTTTCGATCTTCCTGCTCCTCCTGCTTGCAACGAAGAAGATACTGGAGCGAATGCCTTCCCCGGCCAGCATCGTGCTCAGCCGTCGCTTCCGCCTGGCCGCGGGACTCTGCGCCGTCGCGCTCATCGCCCTGGCCGACCACGCCCTGGCCAACGACGTGCCGCTCGCCTTGCTGTATCTGCTGCCCATGGTGATCATGAGCACCGTGCTCCGGCGCTGGAAGATCGTGCTTCTAGGTATGGTCTACACCTGCGTCGCCGAGCTCGCCGACGCCTTTCCATGGACCCTCGAGCGCGGCACCCCGCGCGATGCGCTCTATTTTTTTGCTTACACCGCCGCCGGACTGTACGTCGCTGAGGTCGTCTCCCGACGCCGCGCCGAGATCGCCCATGTGGCCGCGCTCGAAACCGAGATGGCCGGCCGTCGCGAAGTAGAAGAGCAGCTCCAGCTCGTCATCGCCAACTCCTCCATCGCCATTCTGAGTGCCGACGAGTCGGGCCGCATTCACACCGCCAACAGAGCCGCCGAATCCCTCTTCGCCGCCGAATCCGGAGCCAGCGAACCACTCCAGAACGCCTACCTAAGTACCTTTTTGCCCTCGCTCGCGGCCGTGCGCATGCGCGAGCAGGGGTGGCAGCGGCTGCGCACCATGATGCAGTGCCAGGGTCTGCGCGCCGGACGCGAGCCCTTCCTCGCCGACGTCTGGTTTTCCACCTACATGACCTCGGGCGGCGGCCGCCTGACCGCCATGATCGTCGACTCGACGGCCGAAACCCGCGACCGTGAAGAAGCCAATCTCGAGCAGGTCCTGGTCGGCTCCCGGCTGGCCATCGGCGCGGTCTCGCATGAGATCCGCAATATCTGCGCGGCCATCTCGGTCGTGCAGCAGAACCTTGCCGCCGCCTCCGG
>CAXSDM010000057.1:5829-6889 GCA_964235575.1 uncultured Acidobacteriaceae bacterium
GCCGTCGCTCCGCGAGGCTGGCATCGCGCTCGAGTGGGACGCCGGCGCTCCCCTGCCGGACGTACTGGCCGATCACCAGAGTCTGCTGCAGGTCTTCCTCAACCTGGTCCGCAACGCCGAAACCGCTCTCGCCCACACTCCGGATGCGCGGCTATGCCTGCGAGTTCTCCGCACCGGAGCGCGGGTGCAGATTGTGCTGTCGGACAACGGCCCCGGCGTCCGCCACCCGGAGAAGCTGTTCCACCCCTTCCGCGCAGGAGCTGGCCACGGCGGGTCTGGCCTGGGCCTCTATCTTTCCCGGGCCATGATGCTGAGCTTCCACGGTGACCTGCGCTTCCAGCCGGAAGCCCAGGGCGCAACCTTTCTAGTCGAGATGCTCGCCGCTGAAGCCGTGGAGGGACAAGCGCATGAGCCAGCTCTCGGAGCCTCCGGTCCGCATTCTGCTGGTGGATGACCACACCCTGTTTCGCGAAGGCCTGCACCGCATGCTCGACGCCGAGCCGGGCATGCAGGTCTGCGGCGACTTCGCCTCCGCCGCCGACGCCGAAAAGGCGCTTGCCGCGGGTTTGCGCTTCGACGTGGCCCTGGTCGACTATGAGCTGGCCGGCGCGGGTGAGACCTTCGCGGACGGCCTGGAGCTGGTCGCGGCGCTCCGCAAGACGCACCCGGACGCCCACTCGCTCGTGGTCACCGCCGGCCTGGAGCTGGCTGATCTGCTGCGGGCCGTGCAGGAGCTTGGCGCCGGCATCTTCCTTAAAACCGAGCCGCTCGCCGAGCTGATGCTGGCCATCCGCCGCACCGCCCGAGGTGAGCGCTGGATCTCGTCCGGCGCCGCGATGGAACTGCTCTCCGGCCAGGTCACCCAGGCTCCGACCGGCCGAGCGGCGCTCACCGAGCGCGAGTCGGCCGTGCTCCGCGGCGTGCTCGAAGGGCTCAGCAACAAGGAAATTGGCGCGCAGCTCGGTCTGAGCGAGAGCGCCGTCAAGGCCGTGCTGCAGAAGCTCTTTGAGAAGACCGGCGTCCGCAGCCGCTCGCAGCTGGTGCGCTTCGCCATCGAAAC
>CAXSDM010000057.1:6989-17269 GCA_964235575.1 uncultured Acidobacteriaceae bacterium
GCGAGGACACGCAGCTTGGCTAACGTCGCCACACACCGCTTCCACCTCGTGCTGGACTCCGCGCTGCCCAGCGTGGAACGCGTCGAAGAGGAGGCGGAAAAGCTCGCGATGCAGGCCGGCTTCCATGCGGAAACGGCCTCGCACATCGCCATGGTCTGCCGGGAGGCGGCGGTCAACGCGGTGCTGCACGGCAATCACTATGACCCGCGCAAGCACGTCACCGCCAGCTTCGAGCTGACCGACGACGCCCTGACGGTGCGCGTCGCCGACCAGGGCGAAGGCCTCGATCCGGACCAGACGCCCGACCCGCTGGCGCCGGAAAACCTGCTGCGCACCGCTGGCCGCGGCATCTTCCTCATGCGCGCGCTGATGGATGAGGTACACTTTCGCCAGTTGAGCCCAGGCACGGAGATTACGCTCGTCAAATACAGACAAAATAAGGAGAGCAAAGCATGAGTATGAAGTTCAAGACCCGCGAGGTGGATGGCGTCACTATTCTCGACCTGAGTGGCCGCATCACCCTGGGTGAGGGAAGCGGCACGCTGCGCGACGCCGTGCGCGACCTGGTCTCCAAGGGATCGAAGAAGATCCTGCTGAACCTCGCTGAGGTCGACTATATCGACAGCTCCGGGCTGGGCGAGCTCGTGGCCGCCTACACGGCCGTCAAGAACTCCGGCGGCGACCTGAAGCTGGTCAATCTGACCAAGAAGGTCAGTGACCTGCTCGTCATCACCAAGCTGGCCACGGTCTTCGACGTGAAGGACGATGAAGCCGCCGCGGTCGCCTCGTTCGAGTAAACACACTCCGTTGCGGCGAAGCGGAGGCAAGGCGGAGTGAGGAAGTCCCGGATGAGGTTGGGATACCTGGCACTCGCGGGCTTCTGGCTCGCGCCGGCCCTCGCGCAGAAGGGCAATGGGCCGACGCCGGCGCATAAGAGCTGCGCGGTCTCGCTTGCGCCGGTGCCGGCTCCGTCTGCCGCGGACCAGGCGCTCGGCCACGGTCACTTCGACGACGCCGAGCGTCTATACACTGCGCTGCCGGCCTCGGATGAGCGCACGGCCGGCCTGGTGCGCGCGCAACTGGGTCAGCACAAGCTCGATGCGGCCCTGGCCTTGGCCGAAAAGGAAAATGCAGCGCATCCCAACAATGCACTGCTGCTCGATCTGCTGGGGGAGGTCCGGTACCGCCGCGGTGAGGTGGAGGAGGCGGCCAGGGCATTCAATCAGTCGAGCGCGCTCGACCCTTGCCTGGCCCGGACGCACTACGATGTGGGCCGCTACCTGAACCTGAATGGCATGTATGCTTCCGCGCAGCGGCAGCTCGACTACGCTTACAAGCTGGCGCCGCAGGACCCCATGATCAAGCGTGCGTGGGAGAGAACGCAGCGCGTGCCGCTGACCCCCGACCAGCAGATCGACCGGCTGCGGCAGCGCGAAGCCGACCCCAACGCGACCGGCGAGCAGAAGACCGCGATCGAGAATTCCATCAAAGCGATCCAGGCTCGAAGCAAGGGCGACTGCACGCTGGCCGCGCCGGTGACCAATGCGAAGGTGCCGCTCTATGCCACGAACAGTTCAAATGTCAGCAGCCGTCCGCCGACCAGCAGCGGCGTCGACGTCCTGCTGAACGGCAAGCGTCGACGTTTTCTGCTGGATACGGGAGCCTCCGGGCTGATGCTGACGCGCGGCGCGGCCAAGGCGCTGAGCCTGACGCCGGAAGCCGAAGTGCAGACGGGCGGCCTGGGAGATGAAGGCAGCAGGGATACATTTCTCGCGCATGTCGACCACGTGAAGATTGGCGGTATGGAGTTCAGCAATTGCATGCTGCGGGTGCTCGAGAACGATCCGCAACTTGGCATCGATGGCATTCTGGGGCCGGATATCTTTCGCAGCTTTGTGGTCACGCTCGACTTTCCCGGCAGCGAACTGCGGCTCTCGCCCTTGCCTCCGCGGCCCGATGAGACGGCCGAAACTCTTACGCTCGGCACGGACGGAGATGCGGCCGGAACGACGGTAGCCCAGACGCGCAAGGATCGGTTTGTGGCGCCCGACATGGCGAACTGGGACAAGGTCTTCCGCTTCGGCCATCAGCTTATCGTGCCCACCTACATCGGCAAGGCCCCGGTGAAGCTGTTCATTCTGGACACCGGCGCGGGCCAGAACCTGATCTCGCAGGACGCCGCGCGCGAGGTGACCAAGGTCCACGCGGACGATGGAGGAAAGGTACGCGGGATCAGCGGCGACGTAAACCATGTGGCCGGAACCGACGCGCTGTTCATCCAGTTTGCGGGCGTTCGGCAGCCGATTCAGCAAGGCCTGAACGCCATCGACACGTCGCAGATCTCGAGGGGGATGGGGGTGGAGATCTCCGGGTTCATCGGCTACCCAATCCTGCACCAGCTTGTGATTCAGATCGACTATCGTGACGACTTGGTGCACGTTTCATACACGCCGCACCTGGAGCCCAGCGTGCGCTGAGGCTGTGCGCACGGCGTAGGTCAGCTAAAATCGAAGCATGGGGAACAGACTGATGCGCGCCTTGGTCGCGGTGCTGGCGCTGGCCGGGCTGGTGGTCAGCGTGCTTGCTTTGCGGGTGCACAACATGGATCCGACTGTGGCGCCGCCGTGCGCGGTGAACGAGCACTGGGACTGCGGCGCGGTGAATCACTCGCGCTACGCGGTGTTTCCGCCGAAGCTGGTGGACGAAGACGCGGCCAGCCGCAAGCTCCATATTCCCGTTGCGGAGATCGGCATCGCCGGCTATGGCGCGATGATCGTGTTTGCGGCGCTGGGCCGCTGGTGGATCGTGCTGCAGCTGGCGGAGATCGGGTTCGGCGCGGCCTGCTTTCTGACGTATCTTGAGGCGTTTGTGCTCGAGAAGTGGTGTATCTACTGCGTGTGGTCGCAGGCGATCGTGACCGCGATCGTGCTGGCGACGGCAGGAGCGCTGATGCTGCGTTGGCAGAGTGGCCGCGCCCAGAGGCTCGCCTGATGGGGCTTACGCGCGAGCAGGCGCTCGAGTGCTTTGCGAGCGACGACCTGATCGGCATCGGCATGGAGGCGGATGCGGTGCGGCGGCGGCTGCATCCGGAGGGCGTGGTCAGCTATGCGATAAACGTGTATGTGGAGGCTTCGGGAGCCTCGGTGCGGGAGGTTGCGGCTGCGGCGACTGACCGGGGCGCGACGGGGATCGTGCTGTGCGGGTGCGCGAACGCGGGCGCGCCGCAGGTGGAAGCCGTGCTGGCCGCGTTCAGCCAGGCCGCCCCGGAGCTGCGATTGGGCATGCTGGAAGGCGAGATGGCCGGGTCAGCCGCAAATGCCGAAGTGCTGCATCGCTGGCAGAGCTGTGGGCTGGCGTGGATCGAGGGTGACGGTGCGGAGAGCTCGTCCGTGCGAGTTCATCGCGCGGCTCACGCGGCTGGGCTTTCGACCGTTGCTTCCCTACGTTTCGGGGGAGGCGTGCGTAACGACGACTTCATCGCAAGGCTCGAAGAATTTCAGCAGCTGCAGGCGGAGACCGGCGGGGTGCGGGCGTTTTCGCTATGCAGCGCCTCTGCGCCGAGCGGCCGCGAGCTCGACGACCCGACCGCGGTCGAATACCTGAAGACGCTCGCGATCTGCCGCATGGTGCTCGATGGCGTTGACACGATCGAGGCGAACTGGGCGCAGCAGGGATTGAAGGTCCTGCAGATGGCCTTACGCTTTGGCGCAAATGATGTGGGATCGCTCATCGGACGCGGCGCGCAGGCGAGTGAAGAAGAGGTGCGCAGGCTGATTCGCGACGCCGGCTTCAACCCCGTGCAACGTGATTCTCTTTCTACCGCCATGTTTTTCAATTAGGCTTGGCGAAGCGGGTATCGATCACACGATGAGTCTTGCCAACGATCTGCCAAGTGGAATAGTGAGCGCCGTCGCGTCCGCGCTTCTTGCTCCGAGAGGTCTTGGCCACTACTGGAAAACCCACTACGCGGACAAGACGTTTGAGCACCTGTACCAGCTCGATGCGTTCGATGTGTGTCTGCTAACGCCCTATTTCGTCGTCATGATTATTCTGGCGTTTTACGGATTGCACCGCTATCAGCTGGTATGGCTTTACTTTCGTAACAAGAAAAACGCCGCAAAATGGAGTGAGCCGCCGCGGCGCTTTGCGGAGGACGAACTACCCTTCGTTACGATTCAGCTGCCGATCTATAACGAGCAGTTTGTGGTGGCGCGGCTGCTCGATGCCTGCTCTAAGCTGGAGTATCCGCGCGACCGATTTGAGATTCAGCTGCTCGACGACTCGACCGACGAGACGGTTGAGGTTGCGCGGGAACTGGCGGAGAGTTATGCCGCGGGCCGGGCCGGACTTGCGCCACAGCCGGTCTTCTACGTGCATCGCGAGAATCGTTACGGCTATAAAGCTGGTGCGCTCGATGCCGGGTTACAGACCGCGCGCGGAGAGTTCGTCGCGATCTTCGATGCGGACTTTGTGCCTCCGCGTGATTGGGTGATGAAAGTAATTCATCACTTTGCCGAGCCGGAGATCGGCATGGTGCAGACCCGGTGGACGCACCTGAATCGCAACTACAGCTTTCTGACCCAGGTGGAAGCGATTTTGCTCGACGGGCACTTTGTGCTGGAGCATGGGGGACGCAGCCGCGCCGGTGTTTTCTTCAACTTCAATGGGACCGCCGGCATGTGGCGGCGCAAGGTAATCGGCGAAGCTGGCGGATGGCAGCACGATACGCTGACCGAAGATACGGACCTGAGTTATCGGGCGCAGCTGATCGGGTGGAAGTTCAAGTACCTGCAGGACGTGGAGTGTCCGGCGGAGCTGCCAATCGAGATGACGGCATTCAAGACGCAGCAGGCGCGCTGGGCCAAGGGCCTGGTGCAGACGGGAATCAAAATCCTGCCGCGGCTAATGCGGAGTGACGCGCCCTGGCATACGAAGCTCGAGGCGTGGTATCACCTGACCGCTAACTTGAGTTACCCGTTGATGATTGTGCTGAGTACGTTGCTGATGCCGGCCATGATTATTCGGAGCTACCAGGGCTGGATGCAGATGATGTTGATCGATTTTCCGCTGTTCATGGCCAGCACGATGTCGGTAGGTTCGTTTTACCTTGTAAGTCAGAAAGAATTATTTCCGGATCGTTGGTACAGGACCTTTCTCTACCTGCCTTGCTTGATGGCACTCGGCGTGGGTCTTACCGTGACGAATACCAAGGCTGTGCTGGAGGCCCTACTAGGGATGAAGAGTGCGTTCGCACGCACACCGAAATACAAAGTTCATAAGAAGGGTCAGAAGACTCAGGCGCAGAAATATCGCAAGCGCCTGGGGTTTATCCCTTGGATCGAGCTTGCGATCGGGAGCTACTTTGCCTGCAC
This sequence comes from uncultured Acidobacteriaceae bacterium, assembly GCA_964235575.1. GTDB lineage: Bacteria > Acidobacteriota > Terriglobia > Terriglobales > Acidobacteriaceae > Edaphobacter. The sequence goes on from CAXSDM010000057.1 coordinate 12,362, forward strand.
GGTCTGGTATGCCGTGTCGAGCGAAAACTACTTAACCGTACCGTTTCTGCTGCTGTTTGTCTTTGGTTACTGGTATACCGGCTTGCTGAGCCTCTTGCAGGGACGCTTCGAGCGGCAGGCTTCAGGGCGAGGGCAAGCGCATGAGAAGCCCTATCCTGTAGGTGTGTAAGACTTCGAGACAAAGAAGAGACCCGGCTTAGAGCCGGGCCTCTTAGTTTCGAAGTAGAAAATTCTAAAAGCGTATGCCGAACTTGATTGGAATGTAGGTGGTGTGATTGCTATTCTGCGGAAAGAAGTTATTTCCGTTGTACGCATTCAGTGTAGCTGCGGAGCTGTTGTAGGTAACGCCCGTTTTCTGGGAATTATCGACAAAGACGTAACGAGCTTCGGCGTAAAATTTTTCATTCGCAAAGCGTGACGGCTTATAGGTAAAGCCAAGGCCGCCATTGAATCCCGGGGCGTTTGAAGAGTAATGGTCGAGAGTTGAATTAGCTTCGTACGCAATGATGCCGTAGTAGGGGTCGAAGTACTCACCCTCGGTTGGAACGGTAAACGTAGTTACCTTGTGATAGAACCCGACGCCCAAAACGCCATAGGCGCCTACCTTCTCACCTTGGTAATAGTTGTAAGTCGGATCGAGTGATAATGACCAAACGTGGTTGTTTCCATCCAGGCCGGAGATGCCTGCGCCGTAGTAGTTATAGAGGTTTTGCTGGCTTCCTAAAGTGGCACCGTTGATGCCGAAGTTATCCCAGTCGAACTGCAGATTGACACTGAAGTTCTTATCAAAGTTACGGCCACCGCCTACCTGGAAGCCATAACTCGTATTGAAATAGTGGTACGTATCGCCTAGCGGCAGAGTAAATCCAGCGCCGGCCAGGAAGCCGTACTTACTCGACCCATCTGGATTGTGATTGCTATCGTTATAGCGCGGGCGTCCGTAACGGCGGCGTGGCGGAGGCTGAGTCGCGGAAGAATCGACGGCCAGGTTAAGGTCGGCTGCAGTCGGGTCTACGCCATCGAGCGAAGACGAAGACGAGCTGTAATCCACGCCTGCATGGTACGCGAGATCAAGCGTACCGGGCGTCCTGTTCGCAGCGAGTTGTACTGGCTGTGCCGTTTCCAGGCTGTTTCCCGGAGCGAGGCTCTGTGCCTGCAGGGCAAACGTGGAAGTCAGTGCAAGTGCGGAGAGAGCCGAAAAGCGGCTGGCAAACCCGGAAAGACGGGGTGTGCGGAATAAAGTCATGTTCATCTAAGAAACTCCCTGAAGGCTGCTGTTTCGTTCTAACGGTCTAACCCGAGGCCAGCGCGCTTGTTGTCGTGTTGGACGTCAGAAAATGCCAAACGGTCTACTTTACGCGAAGCGGGGTTGCCGCGATACGAGAAAGGAAGACAACAAGCCCCAACTCCGGACCAAGGAGTCAGGGCTTGTTGATAGTGAAGGCTAGTGTATGTCGAACTGCTCCGGATGGAGGCTCGGATCGGACTTCACCAGAATCGTTTTTCCGACCATCTCCTCCATCTCCTGCAGCCAATGCGAGGTGGTCGACTTCAGCTGCTTGACGACCTCCGGATGCACCCGCAGCATGACGTCTCCGCGGTACAGATGCTTGTGCATCTTGCGCATCTCGACGTAGATGTCGTTGCAGATGGTCACGGGCGACTTGGTCATGCCGGTTCCCGCGCAGATCGCGCAGGTGGCGGACAAGGTGCGCTCGAGCGACTGCTTGACACGCTTGCGGGTGATGGCGACGAGGCCAAAGTCGTTGAACGGGAGAATCTTTGAAGGTGCCCGATCCGTTTTCAACTCGTCTTCGAGCGCGGCCATGACCTTGTTGCGGTTCTTGCGCTCGTCCATGTCGATGAAGTCGATGATGATGATGCCGCCGAGGTCGCGCAGGCGAATCTGCCGAACGATCTCGGGGATGGCGTCGAGGTTGGTCTTAACAATGGTGTCTTCGAGCCGCGCCGTTTTGCCGACGAATTTGCCGGTGTTGATGTCGATGGCGACGAGGGCCTCGGTCTGGTTGATGACGATGGAGCCGCCGGATTTGAGCCAGACCTTGGAGCGCAGGGCCTTGTTGATCTCCTCCGTGATGCCGAACTGCTCATAGAGCGGCGTGTCTTTGGTGTAGAGCTTGACGCGGCGGATGAGCGACGGCTGGAAACGCTGCAGGAAGCGCAGAACGCGCTCGTACTCGGTTTCCGTGTCGACCCAGATGGCGGAGAAGGTGTCGGTAACCTGATCGCGCAGGACGCGCTCGACGAGGTTGAGATCGTGATAGATGAGCGCTGGAGATTTCGACGACTCGGAGCGAGCCTTGATGTCGGCCCACAGGTTGAGCAGGAAGCGGAGGTCGGAGCGGAGCTCCTCCTCGCTGGCCCCGGCGGCGGCGGTGCGCACGATGAAGCCTCCGGCGGCTTCGCCCTTTTCCGACAGGAGGATGTCGCGCAGGCGGCGGCGTTCGGTGTCGGATTCGATCTTGCGGGAGACGCCGGTGTGATGCACGGTGGGCATGAAGACCAGGAAGCGTCCGGGAAGCGCGATGTGCGAGGTGATGCGGGCGCCCTTTTTTGCGATGGGCTCCTTGGCGATCTGGCAAAGGAGCTCCTGGCCTGGCTTGAGGAGCTCCGAGATGGCGGGCAGGTTGGCCGCCTGGGAAGAGGCGCGATGCCCGCCGCCACCGCCGCCTTCACGGCGTCCGCGGTCGCTCGAGCCACCGGAGCGCCGGCTTCGGTCTCCACGGCGTCCGTCCCTGCGTCCGCGATCGTCGCGCCGCGATTCGTCACGGCCTCGGTCGTCGCGGCGGGGCTCGCGGGCTTCGGTGGTGGAGACGCCGGGTTGCGCAAAGGTCTCTGCCTCCTCAGCCGCGGCTTCGGGCTCGCGGAAGCTTCCATAGGGCGAGTCTTCGAGCTCCTCGGCAGTCTCCTTGCCGATGGCGTCGCCCTCGTCGGAGGTCTCGAAATCTTCGTCGTTCTCTTCCTCTTCACCGTTGTAGCTCTGGTCTTCTTCAAGGAAATCTTCTTCAAAGTCGTCGCTGTCGGTCTCGACGGAATGGGCGCCGGTGATCTCGTCGATCGACCGTTCGCGCAGAATGGTGCTTAGATCGGCGGCGCCTTCGAGCGTCTCTTCTTCGTGGTGCGCGGCGCTGGCCTGGAGCGACAGAAGCGGCGCGGAGGGGACTTCATCCTCGTCGAGCAGCTCCTCCTCCTCGAGCAGGCCGTCTCCGGGCGCGAAATAGGGCGCCGGAATGGTCTGGTCGCCGGCGACCGCATCGGCGGCGACGGGCATGGTGGATTGCGGCTCGCTCTGGGCGGAGGCCGAGGGCGCGACGAGATCCTGGGTCATCAGGCTGAAGGGCTCGGACTGCATCTCGCCCGAGGCGTTGATGGAGGTAAGGTCGTGCTCGGCAGGCTCGGGTGCGGAAAGGTCCTCTGAAGCCGCTGTTTCGAAGACCTCGTGCCGCGGTTTGAACTCGTCGGTGGAGGTCCAGTCCGGCAGGACACTGGCTTCGGGGGCGTCGAGACTTTCGGGGAGGAATGCTGCAGGTTCTTCTGTGGTCGATGGTGCGGACTGGCGGAACTCGATGGGGGAAACCGGGTCGATGCGGAAGGAGGCTGAACCCTCGGTGGGCTCGAAATCTTCTTCCGGGGTGATGCGCTCTGTCGCTTCCGGATAGGTCTCGGCGAGTACGGGCGACTCGTCGGGGCGGGGCGGAGGCGGGACCAGGGTGGAGTTGAGCGGCGTGATGAGGTGGCTGGCTGGAATGTGCTCGGGGTCTGTCAGGTAGGTGGGCGCGGTGGCCTGAAAGCTTTCGGTCTGGAGCGTTTCGGCCTGGGGAGTTTCGTGAGCTTCCTGGACCGGGGCAAAGTAGGCAGCTGCGGGAGTCTCCATGCCGGGAGTGCTTACGGAAGGCGCGGGACGGTCTTCCCGGAAGGGCCGACTGCCGCGGTCTCCACGGTTGCGGTCCTCTCCACGGTTGCGATCGCGGTCGCGTCCGCCGCTTCTGCCGCGATCCGGGCGGCTGCTGACGTCACTGGCGGCATCGGGGCGGGGACCGCGCGGGCGGATGGTTTCGCCGGGCAAAACCATGCCGCCATCCCAGCCGGAGACGACGAAATTGCTGACGGGCGAGGGAGCGCTGAGCGAGGCAGAGGCCGTCGGTTCGGGTGTGGCCCCGCCAGGGCGGTACTTCGAGAGCGACTCGCCGGGGAGGATCATGGGCTCGACTGGCGGCTCTGCAGCAGCTTCGTTCGCGGTGCCGTAGGGCATTTCTTCAACCTGGTCAAGGCTGGTGGAGGGGGCGAAGCCGCGCGGGACACGGGGCTGCCGATCGCCGCTGGGTGCGCGTGGTTCGCTGCGCGGCGCGGGCTCCTCGGCCGCGGCGTGCAGAGTCAAGGTGTTTTCCGGCGCGCCGAAGAAAGCTGCGCCCTCGGACTCGAGATCCGTTGGCGGCGTGAGCGGCTGCGCTCCACGGTCCGCCCCGGCGACTCCTGGTTGTCCGGCCTCTCGAGAACTTTCCCCAGGGCGACCTCCGCGGCGGCCGCGACGACCACGCCAGCGGCGACTTCCGTCGGCTCCGGGGGCGCCTTCGCCCAGCTCCTGTACGCCTTCGGTACTGGAAACAGCCGAAAGATCAACGGCAGAAACCATGTCCGCGGGAGGCGCGGGACGCTCCATGGGAGCTGCGGAGCGCTCCGGGGATGCGGAACGCTCGCCGTCCCGGCGATTCCCTGATTCGGAGTTGACGCCCCCGCGATCGCGGCGATTGCGTCCTCCACGGCGGTTGCGGTCGCGGTCTCCGCGGTCGCTACGTTCGCCGCGGGAGGAGTCCGAGGATGCGGGCCGGGCGGGGTCGAGGCTCGAGACGGCTTCGGCAAACAGGTCGGCGTCGCTGGGCTCGGCGG
>CAXSDM010000058.1:0-17267 GCA_964235575.1 uncultured Acidobacteriaceae bacterium
GCCGGAACGCCGATGCAGGAGATTGCGGTGGACCGCGTATTCATTGGCTCCTGCACGAATGCGCGGATCGAAGATCTCCGTGCGGCGGCAAAGCTGGTGCGCGGCTATCATGTTTCGACTTCAGTGAAGGCGATGGTGGTTCCCGGCTCGCAATCGGTTAAGACGCAGGCCGAGCAAGAGGGGCTCGATCTTGTCTTCAAGTCGGCGGGCTTTGACTGGCGTGAGCCTGGCTGCAGCATGTGCCTGGGCATGAACCCGGATATTCTCGCGCCGGGTGAGCGTTGTGCTTCGACGAGTAACCGCAACTTTGAAGGTCGCCAGGGGCGCGGCAGCCGGACGCATCTGGTCTCGCCCGTGATGGCGGCAGCAGCGGCTATCACCGGCCATCTTACCGATGTCCGCCAGTGGGCGTTCAAGGAAGCAAGCTCTGTCGTACCGGAACCAATCTTTGATGTCGATCAGATGCTGGCTTCGGGAGGATCGCGCTGATGCAACCAATCAACATGCTTACTTCCACCGCGGCGCCGCTCGATATTTCGAACATCGATACGGATCAGATTATTCCGAAGCAGTTCCTCAAGCGTATTGAACGTACCGGCTATGGTGAGTTTCTCTTCTTTGACTGGCGGCGTATTCAGGAAGGTCCGCACACAGGGGAGCCTGAGCCCGGCTTCGTTCTGAATCAACCGCAGTATGCAGCTGCAAAGATTCTGATTGCAGGCAAGAACTTCGGTTGTGGAAGTTCGCGCGAGCATGCGGCGTGGGCGCTTACGGACTTCGGGTTTCTTGCCGTGATCGCACCAAGCTTCGCGGACATATTCTTTTCAAATGCGGGAAAGAACGGCATGATCCTGGTGCGGCTTAGTGAAGACGAGGTGAACCTGCTTACGCATCGAAGCTCGGTAGATCCACGACATACAATCACGATCAGCCTTGAGGCGCAGACGGTGGTGGATAACGAAGGATTTCAGGCGCGCTTCGATATCGATCCGTTTCGCAAGTATTGTTTGCTGAATGGCCTGGATGACATTGGGCTTACGCTGCGGCATGAGGCTGAGCTGGATGCATTTGAAGCGGCACACGATCGAGAGTTCTGGCTTGCTGCACGGGCTTAGAAATTTTGTAGGAGAGAACATTTGAGCAATGAAGTGAATCCGAAAAAGTATTCGATTCCATTGACGGAAGGACCATCCCGCGCTGCGGCGCGTTCTTATCTGCGCGGTGTGGGCTTCTCGAAAGAAGACCTGCATAAACCGATTATTGGCATAGCGAATACCTGGACGGAGATTGGCCCGTGTAACTTTCATCTGCGCGATGTCGCGGAGGCAGTCAAGCAGGGCATTCGCGAAGCCGGAGGCACGCCGATGGAATTTAACACGGTGACCATCTCGGACGGCATTACGATGGGCACTGAAGGTATGAAGGCGAGCCTGGTCTCGCGCGAGGTGATCGCGGATTCGATTGAACTTGTCGCTCGCGGCAATTTGTTCGACGGCATTGTCTGCATCGCCGGCTGCGATAAGAACATGCCCGGTACGATTATGGCAATGGCGCGCCTGGATATTCCGGGGATCATGCTGTACGGCGGAAGCATCGCGCCCGGGCGGCTGAAGCAGGCTGATGGCTCGAGCAAGGACATAACGATTTTAAACGTATTTGAAGGTATGGGCTCGCATGCCGCGGGCAAGATCAGCGATCAACAGCTGGAGGATCTCGAGGCCGCGGCCTGTCCTGGTCCGGGCGCATGCGGCGGGCAGTTCACGGCGAACACGATGGCGATGGCCGGCGAGTTCCTGGGCATCTCGCCGTTCAATCTGACGGGAGTCCCGGCGATGGATCCGGCCAAGGCTATTGCGAGCCGTGAGGCGGGACGCATGATCCTCGACCTGTGTCGGAACGACATGCGGCCGTCTAAGATTCTGACACGGGCGGCGCTTGAGAATGCGATTGCCGCGGTATGTGCGTCGGGTGGCTCAACCAATGCGGTGCTCCATCTGATTGCGATTGCGCGGGAGCTGTCGATCCCGCTGGACATGCACGATTTCGACGCGATCTCGGAGCGGACGCCATTTATCTGCGATCTCTCGCCGGGTGGCAAGTATGTGGCGAAAGACTACCAGGATGCGGGTGGATCCCGCGTGCTCGCTGCGCGTATAAAGGAGCGCGGCGCGTTGCAGGATGCACCGACGGTGAGCGGCAGGTCGATCTTTGAGGAGGCGGCGCTTGCCAAAGAAACGCCTGGACAGCAGGTGATCCTCAACTGGGACAAGCCGCTGAAGCCGACCGGCGGCCTGGTTATCATGAAGGGCAATCTGGCTCCGGAGGGCGCGGTCATCAAGGTGGCCGGGCATGAGCGGATCCATCACACCGGCCCGGCCCGGGTCTTTGATTCAGAAGACTTGTGCCATGCGGCGGTTGAGGCCGGGAAGATCAACCCCGGCGATATTCTGGTGATTCGCTACGAGGGTCCCCGCGGCGGTCCGGGCATGCGCGAGATGCTCGCGGTGACGGCGGCGATCAAGGGAATTCCGGAGCTGTCAGAGACGGTGGCGCTGCTAACGGATGGCCGGTTTTCGGGAGCGACGCGTGGGTTGATGGCGGGGCATGTGGCGCCCGAGGCGTTTCTGGGTGGGCCGATTGCGATTGTGCAGGAGGGAGATACGATCACGTTCGATATTTCGAGTCGGACGCTGACGTTGGAAGTCTCCGAAGATGAGATTGCTGTGCGTCTTGCTGCGTGGCAGGCGCCGGAACCTCGGTACAAACGTGGGGTGTTTGCCAAGTATGCGGCAAGTGTCTCGAGCGCCAGTGAAGGCGCTGTCACGATTTAGAGCACATTTCGTGATGCTGTGCAGTAGCCAGACAGGGCCAACTACGAAAATTCTGGCTTCGCCAGAATGACAAATGGCGACTTAGGCTGCGTAGCAAGATAAATTTGCTGTAGCAAAGGTACGAGCAGTATGGAGAAGAAGATGACGGACAACACCAACACCCATCCTCAACTTACCGGAGCCGAAATTCTTTGGGCCACGCTTGCAGGCGAGGGAACCACGACCGTCTTCGGCTACCCCGGCGGAGCGATTCTGCCGATCTACGATGCGTTGCGCAAGTTCCCGACGATCCATCATGTGCTGGTACGGCATGAGCAGGGCGCAAGCCACATGGCGGACGGCTACGCGCGCGCCTCGGGCCGCGTTGGTGTGTGCATGGCGACCTCCGGACCGGGCGCGACCAACCTCGTGACCGGCATTGCCACCGCCATGCTCGACAGTATTCCCATGATCGCAATTACAGGGCAGGTGAGTAGCAAGGTGCTGGGCTCGGACGCGTTTCAGGAAGTCGACATCACGGGTATTACGCTGCCGATTACCAAACATAATTTTCTGGTGACGCGTGCCGAAGATATTGCCACAACGGTGCGGCTTGCGTTTCAGATTGCGACCAGCGGGCGGCCGGGGCCGGTGCTGATCGACATCACCAAGGACGCGCAGCAGGCCTCGGCGGCGTTCGATTTCGAGGCGGCCGCGCCGCCCAAAGCGCGCCCGCATCCCATGCTGCCGGCTGCACTCCATGCGGACTCGTCATCGATACGCGAGGCGGTGGACTTGATCGCAGCCTCGGCCAGGCCGGTGATTCTGGCTGGCCACGGCATCACGCAATCGGGAGCTGAGGCAGAGGTACTGGCGTTTGCGGAGCGGCTTGGGATTCCGATTGCTTCAACGCTGCTGGGCTTGGGCTCGATCCCAGCCGGGCATCCGTTGTCTCTGGGCATGATGGGGATGCATGGCGAGAGCTGGGTGAATCATGCAATCCAACAGGCTGACCTGCTACTCGCCTTCGGCATGCGGTTTGACGATCGCGTCACCGGCAACCTGGCGCATTATGCGCCGGATGCGAAGAAGATTCACATCGAGATCGATCCCAGCGAGATATCGAAGAACGTGCGAGTCGACGTGGCTTTGATCGGAGATCTCAAGGCAGTGCTCGAGACGTTGCTGCCGCTGGTCGGAGAAGCAGATTCGTCCGCTACGCTGCGGAATGACAAAGCTCGGCCGTGGCTGAATCAGATCAACGCCAGCAAGGGCACGGCGGCGGTGCGGGATATTCAGAACCTGCCGGACAACGGGCACTTGTATGCCGCGCACGTGATCAACGACATCTGGCGTGAGGCAGTGGCGGCCGGTCGCGAAAAAGATACCATCATTGTTACAGATGTAGGTCAGCACCAGATGTGGGAGGCGCAGTACTTCAAGCATGAGGCTCCGCGCTCACTCGTGACCTCGGGCGGCCTGGGCACAATGGGCTTTGCGCTGCCCGCAGCCATTGGGGCCAAGTTCGCTTGTCCGGAGAAGGACGTGTGGGTGATCGCCGGGGATGGCGGCTTCCAAATGACGGCGGCGGAGCTCTCAACGATTGTGCAGGAGGGCCTCGCGATTAATATCGCGGTGATCAACAACGGCTTTCTCGGCATGGTGCGGCAGTGGCAGGAGGCGTTCTATGACAAGAACTATTCGGCCTCGCCGATCCTGTCGCCGGATTTTGTCCTGCTGGCAGCAGCGCATGGAATTGCTGGCGCGCATGTGAGTCAACGCAGGTATGTCACTGAAACAGTTACAAAAGCGAGAACCAGTGGTGCGGCGTTCCTGATCAACTTTCAAGTCGAGAAAGAAGATGGCGTCTACCCGATGATTGCTCCGGGTGCGGCGTTGCATGAGATGGTACGTCGGCCGCAGCAGGATCCGCTGCTTGAGACGGCGGAGGACGCCTAGATGGTTTTTAAAGAGGCCAGGCCTGCGCTGCTCGTCCTGGTTTTGTCTCTGGTCTTCACCAGTTGTAAGAGTTCGCAGCCACCTGCTCCGGGTGCGGCGTCCAACGCGCTAACCTACCCGGCGCGGCCATCCGTTGCTCCTCCCGCGGTAAAGTTGTTTCATCAGGACAACGACACGCTGACTTTAACAACCAAGTCCGACGCGACGGATGCGGAGATCTCGGCGATCCTGTGGGAGTTCCGCGATGCGGCGCGGGACCGCAGCTTCGACGCGCTGCGTCTGCCGCAAAAGTTTATCGATGCGCGCAAGCCGGTCGTCTGGTTTCATGTTTACCGCGGGGCTAAGTGCGCCAGCGAGAAATACACCAAGGGTCCTTTGCCGTGCGCGGCCAGCTATCATGGCGCGGGAGATTTCACGCTCGGCGACTATAAGAATCCGCAGTGGGATGAGGGCGTGCTTCGCCATGCCGATGACACCGAGACCAGGCTATGGGATCCTGACGTGCCTTACACAGAGAGGCCTTCTGGAGCGCCCAGGCCCGGTGAGCAGTTTGTAACGACGAAAGGAGGTTACGATGAGCGCACGCCACGACCTGACAGAACGCATCCTCGCAGCCAAGCGCCGGCTTAATCTAAAGTGGACGGCAATCGCCGCGGCTCTCGGTCCAAGCTCGCCTATTCTTTACACGGCCGCGCTGCTCGGCCAGTTTCCGCTAAATGCGGACGAGGCCGCCAAGGCTGTGACGCTGCTTGAGCTAGATTCTGCCGATGCGGCCTTGCTGACGGAGCCGCCCAACCGCGGCGAAGGGATCACCATGCCTCCCACCGACCCGCTGATCTATCGCTTTTACGAGCTGGTGAGGAACTTCGGTCCAACGTGGAAGCAACTCATCGGGGAAGAGTTTGGGGATGGCATTATGAGCGCGATCGACTTCAATATGTCGATTGAACGCGAGCCCGATCCGAAAGGGGATCGCGTCAAGATCTTGATGAGCGGCAAGTTCCTTCCTTATAAGCGTTACTGAAAAGAGGCACCATGCTCCACACCTTTGTTGCTCTTGTGCAGGATAAGCCAGGCGTGCTGACGCGCGTCGCCTCGCTCTTTCGCCGGTTGAATATCAACATCGTTTCGCTCACCGTAGGCGAGTCGGAGCGCCCTGACACCTCGCGCATGACAATCGTCTGCGAGGCTCCGGAGCATGCCGCGCACCGCATCAAGGCCTCACTCTACAAGCTCGAGACGACGGTGGATGTGGATGAGGTAAATCGTACGGAGGCAGTGGTGCGGGAGTTGTGTCTGCTCAAGGTTGCGGCCGGGCCAACGACGCCGCACGGCGCGCAGTCGCGCTCGCAGATTTTCGAGTTGGCCAATGTGTTTCGGGCGCGCGTGGTCGATCTTGCGCCGGAGTCGATCATGCTGGAGTTGACGGGGTCGGCCTCGAAGATCGAAGGGCTGGTGCAGGTTATCGCGGAGAGCGGCTTTCAGATTCTGGAGACGTCCCGCACGGGGCGCATGGCGATGCGGCGCGGACACCATACCAGCCGAGTAATTAAGGCTCTGGGCTCGAGTGCGGGAGGTGGAACTACAGGCCGGACGCAGGGGCCGGACTTTGAGGACAAGCCGTCGCTCGAAGAGATTCTTCCAAACGAGTTTGACGATGTTCACGAAGAAGAGAGCGAACTCTGAAGCAACTAGAATCAATCGAAGAAACGAAATGAAAGGAACACTAGAAACTCCATGGCAAAGACTTATCACGACGCAGACGCAAACCTCTCACTCATCCAGGCGAAGAAGGTTGCCATTATCGGTTATGGCTCGCAGGGCCACGCGCACGCGCTTAATCTGAAGGATTCGGGCGTGGATGTCCGGGTGGGGCTGCGGCCGGAGTCGAAGAATGCGGCGCGCGCACGCAACGCCGGGCTGGTGGTCGGCACCGTGGCCGAGGTAAGCAAGTGGGCGGACGTGATCATGAATCTGACGCCCGATCAGACGGCGGCCAAGGTCTATGAGGCGGAGATCGCGCCGAACATGAAGCCCGATGCGACGCTGATGTTCGCGCACGGCTTTAACATTCGCTTTCGGACGATTACTCCTGCGGCAGGCGTGGATGTTTCGATGGCTGCGCCGAAGGCTCCAGGGCATCGCGTGCGCGAGGTGTTTACCGAGGGCGGCGGCGTTCCGGCGCTGGTCGCGGTGGAGCAGGATGCGAGCGGACACGCACTGGCGCTGGCGCTTTCGTACGCCAAGGGGATCGGCTGCACGCGTGCCGGTGTGCTTGAGACGACGTTCACGGAAGAGACGGAGACGGACCTCTTCGGCGAGCAGGCGGTTTTGTGCGGGGGTACTGCGGCCCTGGTCAAGGCGGGCTTTCAGACGCTGGTCGAGGCCGGGTATCAGCCGGAGCTGGCCTACTTCGAGTGCCTGCATGAGCTGAAGCTGATTGTCGACCTGATGTATCGCGGCGGCCTGGCTTATATGAATCACTCGATCTCCGATACGGCGGAGTGGGGCGGCTACTTGGCCCAGTCGCGCATTGTGACCGAAGAGACGAAGAAGAACATGAAGGCGCTGCTCTCGGAGATCCAGGACGGCAGCTTCGCTAAGCGCTTCATCGACGAGAACGAAACGGGCCGTCATGAGTTCGCAAAGTTTCGCCAAGCCGAGTCCGACGACAAAATTGAAACCGTGGGCGCGACGCTTCGTGCTGGCATGCCGTTCCTGGACCCGGTGAAGGTACAGGAGGGCGCGGTAGTGAAGGCCTGACGGCGGACTCCCGGTCCGGATTGCCGGCCGGGAGATTTGCTTGCAGGCCTGGAACCAAACCGCCGCCGCTTGCGTAGGAGCATCATAACGTCATGGCGACCTCGACCACTCCCCCGATGGTGAACTCCGATGCCTACCTGGCTCCTTCGGCTCCGGCCGAACCGACCCCGCTTGCGGAGATCGTTGAGGCGCTGCGCACGATTGGGCCGTTGCACGGCTTGAGCGATGAGGAGTATGCCTGGCTGGCGCGCCATGGCGTCGAGAGGATCGGCGACACGGGCGCTCTGATTTTTCGGGAGAACGAACCCGCTTGTAATCTCAATTTTATTCTGCGCGGCGAAATACATGTACGGCGCCGACACTCGGGGCCGATGGCTTTGTTTATCGGGCGTGCGGGCCAGATGACGGGAATGCTGCCTTACTCGCGGATGAAGGGCTACGGCGGCGACGGCTACACGACTGGGCCGGTGTGGGTGCTGGACATCCACCAATCGCTTTTTCCGGAGATGCTGCAAGCGATTCCCTCCATGGGCCAGCGGTGCGTGAGCGCCATGCTGGATCGGGTGCGGGAGATTACGCGCATGGAGCAGCAGGCCGAGAAGCTGACCGCTTTGGGCAAGCTCGCGGCAAACCTGTCGCATGAGCTGAACAACCCGGCATCGGCCGCGCAGCGTTCGGCTGCCTCGCTTTTTGCCGAGCTGCGCGACTACGGGGACAAGAAGTACCTGCTCGGCGCGAGTTGTCATTCCACGGAGACGTGTGAACAGCTGCACTCCTGGGCGACGCGCACGCGAACCGAGATGGCGGACTATCTTGCGAAAAACCCCGAGCCGCCGGCTGGCCCGCTCGCCGTTGCCGACCGCGAAGCCAAGATTCTAGCCTGGCTGCAGCAACATGGCGTGCCAGAGGCCTGGAGTATCGCTCCAACAATCGCCGAGGCTCGCTTTCCGCTGGACAATCTAGACGCATTCGCTGCGCAGTTTCCCCCGGAAGTTGTTGGGCCGGCTATGGCGACATTCGCGAGTTCGCTACGCGTGGAGCGTATGGCGGAGACGATCGTCGACTCGACCGTGCGCATCTTCGATCTGATTTCGGCGATTAAGGATTATTCGTACATGGATCAGGCGCCGATCCAGGATGTGGATCTGGCGCAATCGATCGCGAACACTTTGAGCATGTTCGGCTCGCGGCTTGCCAACATCCGTGTAGAGCTGAATTTTGACTCGGAGCTGCCGGAGATCGGCGCGTACGGCAGTGAGTTGAACCAGGTGTGGACGGTGCTGATCGAGAACGCGCTGGACGCCATGCCCACGGGCGGGACGCTGCGGCTGCAAACGAAGCTGCAGGGGCAGATGGCGACGGTAGAGATCTGGGACACGGGTCCCGGCATCCCGAAAGAGCTGCAGACTCGGATCTTCGAACCGTTTTTCACGACCAAGGCTCCCGGAAAGGGTTTGGGCCTAGGGCTGGACACGGCTCACCGGATCATCAGTAAGCATTCCGGATTTCTGCGGGTGGAGTGCGATGAGCGTGGAACCTGCTTCCAGGTGCGTCTGCCGCTCGATCAGGCACAGGCGTACTGAAGCAAAACGCCCTTGATGAACGTTACTTGGTCACTTCAACGCCGCGCCAGAACGCAATGTGGTGCTTCACATTGCGGGCGGCGGGCTTTGGATCGGGATAATACCAGGCGGCATCCGGGTTTTCCTGGCCGTCCACGAAGATCGAGTAATAGCGAGCCTGTCCCTTCCAGGGGCAGCTCGAGGTTGTGGAGCTGGGTTTGAAGTAGCTACGATTGACGGACTCTTCCGGGAAGTAAAGGTTGCCCTCAACCGTTTCGGTGGTCTCGCTCTCAGCCAACAAGTGGCCGTTCCACATCGCCTTCGCCATGTACTGAAACCTGCTTATCCGTTGAAACAAGGTACGGTCGACTAACGTCGACCGTGGGACCCTGGATCCCTAATAATACTCAGTTTGCACTGTACCAAAAAGGAAGCAGAAAGGGAAGCGCGGCGGGACAGACTAACGAAGATAGCCGCTAGGGTGGGTTGGCAGAGTGAAGTGAAAGGTGGCGCCCTCGCCGGGAGGGCTGGTCACCCAGATGCGTCCGCCGTGTTGGGTGAGAATGCTTCGGCAGATCGCCAAGCCGAGCCCCGTGCCTCCCAGGTCGCGCGAATCCGAGGCGTCCACCTGTTGGAAACGTTCGAAGATTGAGTGAAGTTTACTCGCAGGAATGCCCCTGCCCTGGTCCTTTACGTCGATCTGCGCCTCATGCTCGTCGATCCTGCAGGCAGTAACGGTAATCTCGCCGCCCGGTGGAGAATACTTGATGGCGTTCGAGATCAGGTTCGCGAGCGCCTGCTGGATTCGGTCCGGGTCGCCGAAGACCTCGGCCCCATCGCTCTGGACGGTAAAGCGGAGGTTGGTCTTCATCGCCGCTGCCTGCTGCAGGCTGATCGCGCGCTCGATCAGCGCCTTGGCGGAGAACATGACGGCGTGCAGCTCGGAGTTGCCGCTGCTGATGCGTTCGATGTCGAGGATGTCGTTCACCAGCCGGATCAGCCGGTCGGTGTTGCCGATGGCGATCTCAAGCATGTGCTGTATCTTGTCCGGCCGGGTGGCAAGGGCGCCTCCGGTGACCAGTCCAAGAGCCGCCCGCAGCGAGGTGAGCGGGGTACGCAGCTCGTGGGAGACGGTGGAGATGAACTCATCTTTCATCCGGTCGAGGGCGCTGCGCTCGGTCGTGTCGGTAAACGCGACGACGACGCCGATGGCCTCTCCGCGATGCTTGTCTGCGGCGGCGCCGATCTGGGGCCGGGCAACATACTCCACCGGAAAGCTCGTGCCGTCCTTCCGCCAGAAGACCTCGTTCGCGACGCGCACGGTGCTCAGGTTCCGGATCGAGCCGAGGATCGAACACTCCTCGATAGGGTTGGGCGTACCATCGGCGCGCGTGTGGTGGATCAGCTCGTGGAACTTCCGGCCCAGCAACTCGTTGGGTTTATAGCCAAGCATCTGCGCGGCGGCCGGGTTGATGACAGTGATCTGGCCGGCCAGATCGAGCCCGTAGATGCCGTCGCCGACGGACTCCAGGATCGAGTTGGACTGGTCGATGAGCGCGCGCAGCTTCTCTTCCGCACGCACCTGCTCGGAGATGTCGACGCCGAAGCCGAGGACGTAGGCAGCCTTGTCTGGCACCTGGATCAGTTTGTTGCGGAAGGCGACCACGCGAACGTCGCCGTCGCGATGGCAGAGGTGAAGCCGGCCCTGCGCCTCGCCTGTTTCGGTCATGGTGCGCAGATAACGCTTGAAGGCGGCTCGGTGGTTCTCGGGGATGAAGTTGCTGAGGGGCTGACCGATCATCTGATCGACCAAGAAGCCGAGACTCTCCGCACCGTGTGTGTTTACCGAGTGCAGCACGCCTTTCAGATCGTGTGTGCAGACCATGCCCAGCGAGCCCTCGACCAGCTGCCGATAGCGGGCCTCGCTCTGCTGTAGCGTCACCTCGGCCTCATGCTGCAGAGTCACATCGATTCCCGTGGCGATGATGAAGGTGGTCTGGCCCTGGCTGTCGACCAGCGCCGTGGCCGACCAGGCAATGCGGTGGAGGGATCCGTTGCGGTGCCGCCAATGGTTTTCGTAGGCCACCGGAAAGCGGCCGGCGCGCAGCTTTTCGAAGGTGGAGATGCACTCCGGCAGGTCCGCGGCAGGAATCAACTTGTCCCACAGGTAGCCCCCGACCAGTTTGTCGGAGCCGTATCCGGAAGCCTGCTCGCACGCCCGGTTCAGCCGAACGATCCGGCCGGCGGTGTCGAAGACGGCGACCAGTGCATTGACGGTGTCAAGCACGGTGGAGACGAAGTTGCGTTCTATCGTGAGCGCGGACTCCACCCGCTGTCGCGCGCGTCCGTCCCGGTCCATGACACGCATGCGTGCGTTCAGCTCGAAGCGGGTGACCACCTGGCGGCTCAGCGTCTCGAGGGCGCGCTTCTGCCGTGCGTTCAAGGTGTGCGGGGCCGAATCCTGAACGAAAAGACAGCCGAGCGGCACGCCATTGGGCGTGATGAGCGGGGCGCCGGCATAGAAGCGGTGGGCGCGGCCGGAGATCAGGATGCCGTCGGGGCGGAAGTCCTTGTGGTAACGCGCGTCGGGGATTTCGTAAACACCGTCGCTCTGGATGCAGGTCTCGCAGGGTGTACGGCCTAAAGGCAGGCGCGCCGGACCGGGGCCGAAGCGCGCAAGGAAGTGGACCGCGTCGGGGCCGACGAGCGAAAGCCCCGCCATGGGCGTGCCGCAGATCTCGGCGGCGAGCGCCGTAATCTCCTCGAGCGCTGGATCGTCGGGAGCCTCGATCAGCTCAAAACGCTCGAGTGCGTCGAGGCGCAGCATCTCCTCTTTGGGGTAAGTTCGCAGCATTCAGGAGAATGGTACGCAACGCCGATGGGGTCGACTCTGCCACTTTGGGTGCACCTTCCTCACGAAAGACGTAGCAGAAAGACGACTTTTCCGAAGAACGCCGATGGACCGGAGGAAAATTCGGTTCGAATCTACCCCTCAGACAGCCGCATCTGTATTGGGACCAGGTTCTAGTGGCATTACGGTTTGGACAGCGCACAGCAGTCGCCGGAGGAGGGCGGCTCATCGGCGCTCGCGTCCATGGCTACCTTCCAGCTTCCGTTGGGCAGCTTCTTCCAGATGGTGATGTAGCGGCCGGAGGTGACGATGGGCTTGCCGTTATGATCGGTGGCGTGGCCTTCGTAGCGTCCCCAGGTAAAGCCCATGTCGTTCGACGGCCCCATCTGCGCGCCTTGCGCCACCCAGCTGAGCTGGTAGGCTTTTGGATCCCAATTGGCGGTTTGGGCGATCGCGCCGCGGCCAAGCACCGCGGGCTTTCCGTTGCTGAGCGTGACGGCATCGTCCGCAAACCAGCTGGCAAACGCCTTTCCGCCGCCCTCGGTCGTCTCCTGCGAGAACCGGCCCTCAAGCTCAAGCAAAGTAATGACACCGGGACTCAGAGTCGGCTGGACGATGGGGCTGATGAGCACGTAGCCGGGCTGGGTGCCGGTTTGGGCTCCGGACTGGACCGGGCTGGCCGTGGGTGGAGACAGGCCCGGAATGACTCCCAGGGCGGGCTGCTGGGCATGGCTCGCAACCGGACCCAAAGCGGCGACGAGCGCCAGGAGCACGAGACGGACAGGGCGAACCATGCGTCGATGCTACGACACCGCGCGGGAGCGAGTCATTTCTCCACCGCGGGCGCTCTTGGCTGCTATGCTCCAGCCAATGCCCAAGCCCTTGAACGACCGCGTTCTTGTTGCCCTCGCTGCCTTGCTGCTGGCTGCGGGGGCTGTCCTGCATCATGGCCAGGGCGTGCCTCTGCTGGGGCTGCGGTGGGTCGCGGTGCTGGTTTTGGCGGTGTACGCGCTGCGCCGCCGCACGCTCACTCCGTGGATCTTCGTCGCCATGCTGGCGGGCGCGGAGCTGGGCTTTGATGCGCCGGCATTTGCGGTCAGCCTGCGCGTCTTTTCAGACATCTTTCTGCGCCTCATCAAGACCATCGTTGCGCCGCTGATTCTGGCGACGCTGATCACCGGCATCGCCGGCCATGGCGACCTCAAATCGGTCGGGCGCATGGGCATCAAGAGCCTGGTGTACTTCGAGGTGCTGACTACCTTGGCGCTGGTGATCGGGCTCGTGGCAATCAATCTGTCGAAGGCGGGTGTGGGACTGGCCATTCCGGTCACGGCCGGCTCGGAGTCTTTGGCGCGCGTCGCCCCGACGCACTGGGACGACTTCCTGCTGCATGTGTTTCCGGAGAACCTGGCGAAGTCGATTGCGGAAGGACAGATCCTGCAGGTGGCCGTCTTTGCGGTGTTCTTCGGCATCGCGCTGGCTACGCTGTCGGAGGCCAAGCGGGCGCCGGTGCTGCGGCTCTGCGAAAGCCTGAGCGAAGTGATGTTCAAGTTCACCAATGTCGTGATGTACTTTGCGCCGATCGGCGTGGGCGCGGCCATGGCCTTCACTGTGGGGCACATGGGGCTAGGCGTGCTGGTGAATCTGGGCAAGCTGCTGCTGACGTTCTACGCAGCGCTGGCGGTGTTTGCGCTGCTGGTGTTACTGCCGGTGGCGCTCCTGGCCCGGGTGCCTGTGCTGGGCTTTCTCCAGGCAGTGGCTGAGCCCGCGACGATCGCCTTCGCGACCGCGACCAGCGAGGCTGCGCTGCCGCGCGCGATGGAGTCGATGGAGGCGTTTGGGGTGCCGCGGCGGATTGTGGCGTTTGTGATTCCCGCCGGCTACAGCTTCAACCTGGATGGCTCGACGCTGTACCTGGCGCTGGCAAGCATCTTTGTCGCGCAGGCGGCCGGCGTGCACATGAGCTGGGGCGAGCAGCTGCTGATGATGGGCACGCTCATCCTGACCAGCAAGGGCGTGGCCGGCGTGCCGCGCGCCACACTGGTCGTGCTGCTGGGGACCGCGGCGACGTTTCATCTGCCGACCGAGCCGATTTTCGTTATCCTCGGCATCGACGCGCTGATGGACATGGCGCGCACCATGGTCAACGTCACCGGCAACTGCCTGGCGAGCGCCGTGATCGCTCGCTGGGAAGGGCAGTTCCGCGGCGAGCAGCCGAGCGCAATCGTGATGGAAGCGATGATCGACTGAGAGCGCCCCTTCAAATTGCACTCAGACTGTTCATCCGGCATCTACGTACAGCAGCAGCGAACCCCGTCGGGTCAACACCGCGTCGTATACTCGAGGTTTGGGTTCTTACTTTTGGCATGAGTCATCTTCTTGAGACCATCAACTCGCCAGCGGATGTAAAACGGCTCACGATTCCGCAGTTGGCCGACCTTGCCGCGGAGATCCGTCAGCGCCTGATACAAAGTGTATCCCGGACGGGCGGACACATCGGGCCGAATCTCGGCGTGGTCGAACTGACCATCGCCATGCATTATGTCTTCGACACTCCTGAAGACAGCTTCATCTTCGACGTAAGCCATCAGGCGTATGTGCACAAACTGCTCACCGGGCGGGAGCGCCAGTTCCACACGATTCGTCAGCCCGATGGCCTGAACGGCTTTATGCTGCGCACCGAAAGCGAGCATGACAGCTATGGCGCGGGGCATGCGGGCACCGCCTTGAGCGCGGCCCTGGGGATGGCCGTGGCGCGCGATATGTCCGGAGGCAAGGAGCACATTGTTGCCCTGGCCGGCGATGCTGCGTTTACCAATGGTATCTCCTTTGAAGCCCTGAATAACGTGGCCGCACAGACCAAGCGGCTGATCATCGTGCTCAATGACAATGAGTGGTCGATTGACAAAAACGTCGGTGCCATCGCGGAGTATTTTCACAAGATTGCGACCAATGCGACTTACGTCAATCTGCACGACAAAGCGGTTGGCCTGGTAGAGAAGTTCGGCGGCAAGGCGGCCCTGCACGTGGCACGCAGAGCCGAAGAAGCCGCCAAAGGCTTGGTCGGGCGCGGAATGATCTTCGAAGAGTTCGGCCTCAGCTACTTCGGGCCGATCGACGGACACAATCTTCCGCTGCTGATTGAGACATTCAAGTTTCTCAAGACGCAGAACAAACCAGTGGTCCTCCACGCGATCACGCAGAAGGGCCGCGGCTTCCAACCGGCGCTCGAAGGCCAAAAGAAATTTCACGGCCTCGGACCGTATCATCCGGAGACTGGCGAGACTAAGCCGAATGCGCAGAAGACCTACTCGGAGGTCTTTGCCGAGACGCTGGTCAAGCTGGCCGACGCGAACGACAAAGTCGTCGCCATCACCGCCGCCATGCCCAACGGCACCGCGCTCGATCTCTTCCGTCCGCATCATCCCACGCGCTACTTTGATGTAGGCATCGCGGAGGAGCATGCGGTGATCTTTGCCGCGGGTATGGCAACCAAGGGCTACAAGCCATTCTGCGCGATCTACTCGACGTTCCTGCAGCGCGCCTACGATCAGATCGTGCACGATGTCTGCCTGCAAAACCTGCCGGTGGTCTTCTGCATGGATCGCGGCGGTCTCTCAGGCGATGACGGCCCGACCCATCACGGCCTGTTCGACATCAGCTATCTGCGCAACGTACCGAACCTCGTCCACATGGTGCCGCGCGACGAAGATCATCTCGCTGACATGATGTACACCGCGATGCTGCACCCCGGGCCGTGCGCCATTCGTTATCCGCGCGGGACCGGGCCGGCAACGCCCATCAAGGCACAGCCGCAAGCGCTCGAAATTGGCCGCGCTGAGGTTCTGCGTGAAGGGTTCGATGTGGCCATCTTCGCGCTGGGCGCGATGATGGAAGAGGGCGAACGGCTGGCCAACATGCTGGGGTCCAAGGGACTTAGCGCTGCCCTGATCGATCCGCGGTTTGCCAAGCCCATCGACTCAGAGTGCGTGGAACGATACGGCCGGCGTTGCGGTCTCATCTTCACGCTTGAGGACCACGTGCTGGCGGGCGGCTTCGGTTCGGCGCTGCTCGAGTGCCTGAGCGATCTCGACCTGGCCACGCCAGTTGTGCGCATTGGCTGGCCGGATGCCTTCATCGAACACGGGCGCGTGGAAGCGCTGCGTACCCGCTACGGTCTGACTGCTGAAGAGGCGATGACGAAGGCGGACGCCCATGTCCGTGTTCTGCTGCAGGAGCATGAGCACCGCAGCGTCGCGGCCGGCTAAGCCGCGCGCGGTTCAGTCTTACAATGCGACGCCGATGCGCGGCAGCGTCAGGGCAATCAGCTCCGCCGTCCGTTTCTGCCGGTAAGCAAAGATACTTCGCATCTGCCGCCGCATGAAGATTCGGTTTGCGAGATCGCCAAGCCTGCCCATCCGCATCTCGTACTGCACCTCATCGTGGACCACGGTTCCGGCCGTCGGGTTGCCACGGTCGTTCGTGCGGGTCTCGGCTCGTACACGATGGCAGTGATGCCAGAACGCGAATGGGCCGCGCAGTTGCGCATCGCAGAAGTGATCGTTCCACACAAACTGGTCGATCTTGGCATCCCAGGGCACACGCACCGGAGAAAGCGGAAACGGCCGAAAACTGATCGTCATGCGCGTGCCTTCGCCGGCGGCAATGCCAAACAAACGAACGGCCGGACTCGACCCAATCGGGCGAGGCGGAGGCGCAACGAAGGTGGCCTGCTCTATCCGAGCCTTCTGCCAGGCCGGCATCAAGCGGGGCAGGTTCTCAGGACTCGAGAAGAAGGCGAAGACAAGATCGACGGAATACGGAAGCCATTGCTCTGCGGTAAACGTGTGGCGCATACGAACGAATCCTCAGATCGCCGTAGTGACGTGAGCGGCGTCCGGTGACGCGGGACGAGGTAGGGCGTCGGTAGGTACGATGCGTGTTCCCCTCGTGGAAGGCAAACGCTGCGGCCTGGTAAAAAGGGGACATTTGGGACAGGCGGCTTCTGACGCAAGCAGCCGCTGTGCAAGCAGACGCGCCCATTAGATGCGGAGAAAGCCGTTGCAAAGAGAAGGGGTGACCCGGCCCGTCACCCCGCCGTACGACGCTTCTGTATTAGTTCGGCATCAGCACCGTGTCGATGACGTGAATCACACCATTCGACTGGTATACGTCCGCTGTGGTGATGTTGGCCGTCCCACCCTTAGCGTCGGTAATCAGGATGGTACCCGGGGTCGGCATCGTGAAGGTCAACTGCTCGCCTTGAACAGTCTTGAGCATCGCGGTTCCGTGGCCCTTCTTGATGTCGGACATCAGCTTCTT
>CAXSDM010000059.1:0-3227 GCA_964235575.1 uncultured Acidobacteriaceae bacterium
GAGTTGGGGTCGGGAAGAGCTCGTCTGCTCTGTTTTCCCTAGTTCTATTTTAGCGGGGTGGGAGGGGTGAGTATGCCAGATTTTTTTGGTGCGTAAACCGCTTGCAATCAGTTGTTTAGGGCTGGCTTCAAAGGTTTGGGGGCTTGACACGTTTGCGCTGGTCCCCCTCTTTGACTTCCGACAATGCGACTTATCGTCACCGGACGAAGGCCCCCACAACTCTGACAAGCCGTCCATTCATCGGTGCAGCTCCAAACCGATCGCGATGACTCGAAAGTGCCATGGTCCAGGACAGCTATTTTCAGCCAGTATGGATGAGGTGGAGAGCGAGGGGCTCGTGACCAAGTGAACCTGAACAGCTGAAAGGCCGATAACGTCGCAGTGGATACCATCCGTAAAGCGATCGCTGTGGCACTACTCGCAATTGCTTCTGGATTTCTGTGTGCCCAGGAATATAGCTTTCGCTATTTCGGAGGCAGCGACGGTCTGACGAACCTGACGATTCGAAAGATCTACCAGGACAGCATCGGTTTCCTGTGGGTCAGTACAGAAAAGGGGCTTTTCCGCTACGACGGAGACCGCTTTGAAGAATTTGGGCCGGATCAAGGCATTCCCTCTGTCTCAGGCGCTGGACTAGGCGACGCTCCCGACGGCACCTTGCTGGTCGGTGGCGCCTTTGGGCTTTACCACCTGCGCGGCAATCGTTTCGAAAAGCTTCAACTTGCGTTTAAGACTGTGAGCTGGCCTCAGGGTATCCAGGCGGACGGCAAAGGTCACACGTTTCTCGGCACGGACGCTGGTTTGGTGGTGCTTTCTGCCGCGGTTGGCGACTCCGGTTTTCAGATGCGCACGATTCCTCAGCCCTCAGGCGTTACGGGAACCGGCGCTTTCGGGATACTCGTGGATGGAGACAGGATCTGGTATGGGTGCGGGTTGGAACTCTGTCGGATGGATTCGCAGGGAACGGCGATCTTCGGCAAACAGGCCGGGCTTCCAGAGCGCGCCTATCTCACGATTCGGAAAGATCGCGGCGGGAACGTGTGGGTGCGTGCGGGTAAACTAGGAGCCTTTGTGTTGCCGTCAGGCCAGGCCACCTTTCGCCGGCCGGAGACGCCTGTACCCGTAGAGACTCTCAACGGCATCGTTGGCACCGACGCCGAAGGACGAATCCTGCTTCCGTCTTCTGAGGGCCTGCTGCTTCAGAAAGCGGAGGGCTGGCAGATGATCGATCGTAGCGTCGGTCTGCGCGGGGGTGTTTTCTCCGCCCTGGAGGATCGCCAGCACTCCCTCTGGATTGGTTTGACAGGTCGTGGCCTTGCCCAGTGGAGCGGTTACCGGGAGTGGACAACGTACTCCACCGCCAGCGGCCTAGGCAACGACCTGGTGTATGAGATGCTCCCGCGCGCCGACGGTTCGCTGTGGGTCGGCACCGAAGGCGGGATGTATCACGGCCAGCAGCAAAATTCCACCATGACCTGGACCAGGATCGCCAGTCTCGGCGACGGCGCCGTTCACAGCATTCAGGCTGCACCGGACGGGGACCTGTGGGTGGGTACCGAAGCCCATGGCGTGGCTCGCATGCATGCCTCGGACGGCAGCGTGACCTGGTTTGGCGCCGAGCAGGGGCTTACCGCCAAAGACACGTATACTCTGCGCTTCGACCGGCAACAACGGCTCTGGGCCGCCAGCGAAGCTGGGCTCTTTGTGTCCGTGGCACCCTACAGGCGGTTTGCGCGCGTCACGGATTTACCCGTCAATCGTTTTTGGATGATCGCCGAGGCCAGCGACGGCACCCTCTGGACCGGCGGAGTGGGTGGGCTATTTTCCTATCAGCGCGGCGTCTGGAGGAAATTCACACAGGCCGACGGCTTGAGCAATACAGAGGTTATGTCACTGGCTGCCGGCGCCGAAGGCGACATGTGGGTAGGCTATCGCCTTGGCGGCATTGACCATCTGCACCCATATCCCGATGGCGGCGTGAAAATCGATAAGGGCGTACAGCGACCCGGTACGAACGGCATTGTTTACTTTCTTAACTTCGATGCGCGGGGTCGCCTCTGGGCCGGCACGGAGCGGGGCGTGGATGTTTGGGATGGGACCCGCTGGAGCCACTATGACGCGCGCGACGGACTCGCTTGGGATGACTGCGATTTACATGCGTTTGCCACAGCTAGCGATGGCACCGTTTGGATCGGGACTTCCGGGGGGTTCTCCCGCTTTCAGCCGAGTCCGCTCAGCCAACCTGACAGACAACCTCAAGTCGTTTTTACCAGTTTTGAGATGGGCAAAACCGATGTCTTGAATCTAAAGAATCCAAGTCTTGCGGCTTCCTCCAGTTCCCTGATCGCTCACTTTGCAGCGCCGAGCGCTCGCAATCAGCGTGCTGTCGTGTTTCGGTACAGACTGGAGGGCGCTCGGTCAGCGTGGACGGAAACATCCGAACGGAAACTGCAGTTTGCACACCTGGGAGCGGGAACGTATCAGCTTGAAATTGAGGTGAAAGACGGCGATGGCGAATGGAGCGAACACCGGGCGGAGTTCCCCTTTGTCGTTCTCCTTCCGTGGTATTGGTCCTGGTGGTTTCTTAGCGCATGTTCTCTCATTCCCGCCCTGATCGTATGGTTTGTAGTCCACTGGCGCATCGTGCGTGCCAAGGAGCGAGAGCTTGAACTGGTGCACCTGGTCGACGATCAAACGCAGCATCTGCTGAAGGCAAATGAGGAACTGCAGCGGCTTTCCTCAACCGACCCTTTGACCGGACTAGCCAACCGACGTGTGTTCAACCAGACGCTGGCGCGAGAATGCGCGCGGATCGTGCGGACTGGGGCCACCGTCTCTCTCCTCATTTTGGATATTGATCACTTCAAAGCGCTTAATGATTCCCAGGGACACCAGCAGGGCGATGAATACCTGAAATTTGTTGCGACTGAACTAGCGCGCCACGCTAAGCGGGAACCTGACCTGGCCGCGCGCTACGGCGGCGAGGAGTTTGCCATGATTTTCACCGAAACCTCTGGTGCCCATGCAAAAGGCCTTGGTGAGTTGGTCCGGCAAGCTATCGAGGCGCTCCAGTTGCCGCACCATGCCTCGCCAGTAGCCCCGTTTGTTACCGCCAGCGTTGGGATCGCTACGGGAGCAAGAGGAGGCTGGACAACACCCGATACACTGATTGGCGCGGCGGACCGGGCCTTGTACGAGGCGAAACGGAGCGGAAGAAATCGCGTGGT
>CAXSDM010000059.1:3327-5584 GCA_964235575.1 uncultured Acidobacteriaceae bacterium
TGAGAACAGCATGAGTAGGAGAAAGAATGAGCGCCAAGGGTAATGCAGAGTTCTTCGTTACTTCTGCCCGGGTGGACAATACGAGAGCGTATCCAGGTGGCTTGTTGAGTTTTCTGGTCACAGCAGACGATACTCACGATGGCCTCAGCTTGTTCGAGGCCAAACTCGAGCCCGGCAGTGAGTTACCGGTGCACCTGCACGAGGAGCGTGACGTTATCTTCTACGTTCTTGAAGGTGAGATGGAAGTACTTTGTGAAGCAGAGGTACGCACAGCACGCCCCGGCGATACGGTATTTGTGCCACGTCGCCATCGCCATACCTACCGCCTTCAAGCACCTGTACGTTTTCTCGCGATCATGCAACCGAGCAAAGGGGTAGAGGGGTACTTCAAAGGCCTGTCGCAGCCTGTCGTCCATATGGAACTCCCTGCTGGGGGCACGAGTTCTCCTCCTCCTGACCCCGCCTTTGTGGCCCATCTTGCCGCAGACCATGGTGTCCTGTTGGTTCCGCCCAGTGGAGATTGACAGGGAAGGCAATCAGACGGTGAGAGCATGTGGAGGACTTGGGGAAGGACAACAAAAAGAGCATCGTCGACGAACGAAATATCCTTGATCAGAGAATCTCTAAGTAAGTTGGCCGACAAGATGGAATACGTGTCGTCGAGCAGACGGCCGGTTTACCGGGTTTGCGTTGCAGCAACCGTTCCCTTGACGGAATCCTGCGATTGCAGGAAGTTGCCGTAGCCGACAATCAGGGTCGACCCGATGAGGAGCGACAGGCCGATGGCGACCAGGCCGCGCGTGCGCCGGCTGGTGCCGACCCACTCCTTGAGGAACAGGCCCCAGAGCGTTGCGAAGATGATGATGGAGGCCATGTGGAGGGTCCAGGAGGAGAAGTCGTACCTGCCCATCTTGGTCTGGCCGAGCGAATAGAAAAAGAACTGGAAGTACCAGATGACGCCTGCAAGCGCGGCGAAGAAGTAGTTGCGGCCAAGCACGGACGGCGCGATTCTGCGGCCGAGTTCTTGTGGGTCAATGTCCTGGAGCGTGTCTCCGCTGACGTGCCCGGCGCGCATGGGGTTGACGCCCGGGGCGCCGGCGAACTGATCCCACGAGCGCCGCCGGATGATGAGCAAGACGCTCCAGACGAGATTGGTGAAGAAGCCTCCCCAAAGCACTACGACGAGGACGGGAAGATTGCGCCAAAGATCGAGCCGGCCGCTGGCCTGGAGCTGCCGGGCGGCCACCGCGGCGATGGGCGCTCCGGCGGTGAGGCCGAAGGCGAAGAAGGAGCTCATGATGCCGGCGAAGACCGCCACGCCGATGCCTTTGCCGAGCGAGAACTCGCGCTCGCCGCTTTCGGCGAGTTCCTGTGCGGTGACTTCGCGTTCCTTGCTCCAGCCGGCGCAGCCGTTGACTACGACGGCCAGCAGGCAGACGCCTACGCCGGTCAGCGTCACCTGCCCTGAATGCGCGTGCGCAATGGCGCCGATCGCTCCCGTGTAGAGAGGCGGAATGAGTGTGCCGAAGGCCGTGCACAGCCCGAGCGAGATGGCGTAGCCGAGCGCGATGCCGAGATAGCGCACGGAAAGCCCGAAGGTAAGTCCGCCGACGCCCCAGAGCATGCCAAACAGCACGGCGTAACCAATGGCCGCGGGCGGTGAGTGCCGCAGCACGGTGACCAGGTGGGGGACCAGCAGCGACGCCAGCACGGTGGGCGCGACGAGCCAGGCGGCGACGCCCTGCACGATCCAGTAGATCTCCCACGACCAGCGGCGGATGCGGCGGAAGGGAATGAAGTTGGTTGCAGAGGCAAACCCGCCGATCCAGTGGTAGACGATGCCGATAAACGGGTTGGCTCCCACGCATGCTCTCCTGATTTGAAGGGGATTGGTCGAATGGGATTGGCCGAAGACCAAGTCCGCCTGCCGAACACCCACGGGAACTATACTCTATGGTGGGGCGCGATCAGGCGTTCGGGATCAAGCGCATCAGGAGACGGCTCTGCGGGTTTCGCTTTTTATCACCTGCTATAACGACACGCTGTTCCCGCAGTCGGGGCAGGCAGTGGTGCGCGTGCTCGAGCGGCTGGGCCACACGGTTGACTTTCCGCCCGGCCAGACCTGCTGCGGCCAGATGCATGCCAACACCGGCTATCGCGAGCAGGCGCTCCCGCTGATGGCGCGGTTTGTCGAGCAGTTTCAAGCTTCGGAAGCTGTCGTTGTTCCGTCTTCGAGCTGCGTGACGACGATGCGCGA
>CAXSDM010000059.1:5684-15274 GCA_964235575.1 uncultured Acidobacteriaceae bacterium
GAACGCTGCTGCGGCTTTGGCGGCACGTTTGCCGTGAAGAACGCGGCGGTTTCTTCGGCGATGCTTGCGGAGAAAGTGCGGGATGTACTCGATACCGGCGCCGAGGCCTGCACGGCCTGCGACAACAGCTGCCTGATGCACATCGGCGGATCGCTGCATCGACAGCGGACGGGCGTGCGTACGCTGCACCTGGCGGAGATCTTGGCCTCGACCGCGGGAGACCGCGGATGAGCGCAGGCTTTGGGCTCGACCCGCGGACCGCGCAGCCGTTTCCAATCCTGGCTGCGGAGCTGGTTCGCGATACGCAGATGCGGCGGAATGTGCGTCATGCGACCGAGGTGATCCAGACCAAGCGCGCGCGGGTGGTCGCGGAGCGTCCGGATTGGGAGGCGCTGCGCGAAGCCGGCAAGCAGATTCGCCGGCACACGATCGCTCACCTGGACGCTTATTTGCTTGAGTTTGAAAAGAACTGTACCGCGGCGGGCGGCGCGGTGCATTGGGCTCGCGATGCAGCCGAAGCCTGTGCGCTGGCCGTTCAGCTGGCTGGGGAGGCGATTGCGTCCGGACGCACGGCGCCGCAGATCAGCGGGCACATGGCGGGCTCGGTTGCGGGGACCGCGCCGGGCCGCGCCGAAGCCGCGGATGTGCCGATGCGCGGCGAGGTGTTGAAGATCAAGTCCATGACGACCGAGGAGATTGGTTTGAACCGCGCGCTTGAAGCGGCGGGCATCCATCCCTACGAGACCGACCTTGCCGAGCTAATCATCCAGCTCGGGCAGGATCAGCCCTCGCATATTGTTGTGCCTGCGCTGCATAAGAACCGCCAGCAGATTCGCGAGATCTTTCGGCGCGAGATGGACCTGCCCGATCTGGGCGAAGAGCCTCGCGACCTGGCCGAAGCGGCACGGCGCTTCCTGCGCGAGAAGTTCCTGCGGGTCGGCACCGCCATCAGCGGCGCGAACTTCCTGATTGCCGAGACCGGCGGCGTTTGCGTGGTGGAGTCCGAAGGCAACGGACGCATGTGCCTGACGCTGCCGAAGACCTTGATCACGATTGCGGGGATCGACAAGGTGATCCCGCGCTTCCAGGATCTCGAGGTTTTTCTGCAAACCCTGCCGCGCAGCGCTACCGGCGAGCGGATGAATCCTTACAACTCCATCTGGACAGGCGTTCGTCCGGGCGATGGTCCTGAGACCTTTCACGTCATCCTGCTCGATAACGGCCGCACCGAGGTTCTGGCCGACGAGACCGGACGGCAAACGCTGCACTGCATCCGCTGCGGAGCCTGCCAGAACGCGTGTCCCGTCTACCGCGAGACCGGCGGACATGCCTACGGCAGCGTGTATGCGGGGCCGATTGGGGCCATCCTGACGCCGCAGCTGCTTGGCATGGAACATGCGGAATCGCTGCCCTATGCGAGCTCGCTGTGCGGAGCCTGCTACGAGGTCTGCCCGGTGAAGATTAACATCCCCGAGGTCCTGATCCATCTTCGTCACCGGGTGGTGAAGAAGCGTACGGCCGGGCTGCGCGGCATGGTCGATGCGGAGTCGGTGGCGATGCATGCCGCTGCCGCGATCTTCGGCAGCGAGCGCCGCTTTCGCGCGGCGCAGCGCCTGGGCCGCATGGCCGCCAGCCTGATTACCGAGGACGATGGCGCGGGCGAGCCCTGGATCCACTGGCTGCCCGGCCTCGGCGCCAGTTGGACCGAGGTGCGCGACCTGCACGGCATGCCTCGTCAGACCTTTCGTGAGTGGTGGGATGCGCGGGCAAAGGCGCCGACCGAGGAGCGCTCTTGAGCGCCGCGAAGGAGGCCGTGCTGGGCAGAATCCGTGCCGCTCTTCGGGAACCTTCTGCTCTTTCGCCGGATGCTGCCTGGGCTACGCTGCCACGGACCTATGACCGCGTGGCGCGGCTTTCCGCACCGGACTGCCTGGCGCTCCTTGAAGACCGCCTGCGGGATTACGGTGCTGAGGTGACTCGCGTCGGCGAGGCTGGGGTAGCCGCGGCGCTCGCCGCCATCCTGCATGCCCGCGGCAATCCGCCGATGCTGCTGCCCCCGGGCTTTCCCACGGCCTGGCTTCCTGCTGGAGGCAACCTGACCGAAGATCGCGGCCTGACGCATCGTGAACTTGATCGCTTTGAGGGCGTATTGACGACGGCCGTTGCCGCCATCGCGGAGACCGGAACGCTGGTGCTGCAAAACGTTCCAGGCCAGGGCCGGCGCGCAGCTACCCTGGTGCCGGATTTCCACCTGTGCGTCGTGCGGGAGGCGGATGTCTTAGAAAATGTGCCGCAAGCGTTCGCGCTGCTGGCCGCTTCGAGCAGCCTTCCGACTACGTTTATCTCCGGGCCTTCCGCCACCGCGGATATCGAGATGACGCGCATTAAGGGAGTGCATGGGCCGCGCTTTCTGCACGTTGTACTGGCCGGCAGCGATGCCGGTGCCGCTGGAGAAAACGTCGCGTTAGGGCAAGCGCAAGGAGGAGCCACACCATCATGAACGCATCGGCACACGAGCAGGTCTGGGCCGCGCTCGACCGCTTCCGCATCGAGATTCCCTCCTGGGGCTTCGCCAACACGGGTACGCGCTTCGGCAAGTTTGTGCAGGACGCCGCCGCGACCAGCGTCGAAGAAAAGTTTGCCGACGCCGGCGAGGTGCATGCGCTTACCGGCGTTACTCCGACCGTGGCGCTGCACGTTCTCTGGGACCTTCCGCATGGCCTTGAGGATGTGGGAGCCATCCGCAGCCTGGAGCAGCGCTTCCATGTCCGCGCCGGGTCCATCAATCCCAACCTGTTTCAGAACCAGGAGTACAAGTTCGGCTCGATCGCCAATCCCAGCGCGGAGCTGCGGGCGATCGCTCTCGACCACCTGCTTGCGTCGGTTGAGATCAGCCGTGCGCTCGGCTCGCGCGACATTGCGTTGTGGATTCCGGACGGCTCGAATTATCCCGGCACGCAGTCGATGAGCAAACGGATCGGTTGGATGGAGGAAGCCCTTGGCGCGACCCACGCCGCGACGGATGAAAACCAGCAATTGCTGATTGAGTACAAACCGTTTGAGCCGGCTTTTTACCATACCGATATTGCGGATTGGGGGATGGCCTTGCACCTGGCCCGCGCCGCCGGACCGCGCGCCGCGGTGTTGGTCGATACGGGCCACCATTTGCAGGGAACAAACATTGAGCAGATTGTTGCGTGGCTGCTGCACACGCGTTCGCTGGGCGGCTTCCACTTCAACGACCGCAAGTTTGCCGACGATGACCTTACGCTGGGCTCGATCGATCCCTACCAGCTCTTCCGCATCTTCCACGAGATCCTGGCGGCGCCGCGCGCGGCCAGCGAGGGCATCGCCTTCATGATCGACCAGAGCCATAACCTTAAGGGCAAGCTCGAAGCCATGATCCAGAGCGTGTGTGCCGCGCAGGAGCTTTATGCCCGCGCCGCGCTGGTCGATCAGGCGCGCCTCGACGAGCTGCAGTCCTCCTGCCGCCTGGTCGAAGCCGAAGAGTGCTTCCGCGGCGCGTTCTGGACGGATGTGAGGCCGATGGTGCGCGAGTGGCGCGCGGCGCGCGGGCTGCCCGTCGATCCTCTGGAGGCGCTCGCTCGCAGCGGGTATGTGGAACGCGCCGCTGCCGATCGTGGCTCGCGCAATCGTGGCTCGGTTGCCACCTATGCTTGAGCCTTGGGCCGGCGATCGAACGCAACAACTCCCGTGGGAATGATCCGCGGCAAACCGAAAGAGGATGGCAACGAACATGGCGGACGGGCATACGCTCAAGTTTCTCGAAGATAAATGGGACGAGGCGGTCGCCTCGCAACTGGATGCGCCGGAGCTGCTTCGCTACCGCTCCAACCTGCTCGGTTCCGACCTGCGGATTACCAACTTTGGCGGAGGCAACACAAGCTCCAAGCTGACCGAGACGGATCCGGTGACCGGCCAGCCGGTGCAGGTGCTCTGGGTCAAGGGTTCCGGCGGCGACCTCGGCTCGATCAAGCGTGCCGGCTTCGCGACTCTCTACCTCGACCGCCTGCTTGCGCTTGAAGCGCAGTACCGCGGCGTGGCCGAAGAGGATGCCATGGTGGCGCTCTACCCGCTGGTCACCTTTGGCAACAATCCCACCGCTGCTTCGATCGACACGCCGCTGCACGGCTTTCTGCCGTTTGCTCACGTCGATCATCTTCACCCGGACTGGGGCATCGCACTGGCCGCCTCGGCGAACGGAAAGACAAAGATGGAGGAGTTCAACGGCGAGTTCGGCCATCAGCTCGCCTGGCTGCCGTGGCAGCGGCCGGGGTTCGAGCTGGGCATGATGCTGCGGAAAATTGTCGAGCAAACGCCTGGCTGCGACGGCGTCGTGCTGGGCGGCCACGGCCTGTTTACCTGGGGCGAGACGCAGCGCGACTCCTACCGGAATACGATCACGATCATCGACCAGCTTGGCCAGTTCATTGAGCGCCACAGCCAGCGGGACGGCCACAGCGTGTTTGGCGGCGTGCGCGTGCAGGCGCGGGAAGACCGCCTCGCCGTTGCCGCGCAGATGATGCCCGCGCTGCGTGGGGCGGTGTCGCGCAGACAGCGATGGATTGGCAGTTTTACGGACGCGCCGGCGGTGCTGGACTTCGTCAACTCCGCCCATGCCGAGCAGCTGGCGCACCTTGGAACGAGCTGCCCGGACCACTTTATCCGGACCAAGATTCGGCCCATGTTTCTGAAGTGGGACCCGGCCAGCGACCCGGGCGAGATCCCTGCGCTGATTGAAACGTCGCTCGAGACCTATCGCGCGGAGTACGCGCAGTATTATGCGCAGCATGCCCTGCCGGATTCGCCCAGGCAGCGCGATGCCAGCCCTACCGTTGTGCTGCTGCCGGGCGTGGGGATGTTCACTTTCGGCAAGAATAAGACGGAAGCCCGGTTGACCGGCGAGTTCTACATCAACGCCATGGGCGTGATGAGCGGGGCCGGCGCGCTGGGCGGAGGCGTCCCCTGCGCGGATATCCCGCAGGCCGGACCCGCCGCCGCGCCAGGCCAGTTCAGCACGTTTGAAAATTACGTGGCGCTGCCGCCGAGCGAGGCCTTTCGCATCGAGTACTGGGCGCTTGAAGAAGCCAAGATCCGGCGGCAGCCGCCCGAAAAGCAGCTTAGCCGGAACATTGCCCTGGTGGTCGGCGGAGGCAGCGGCATCGGACGCGAAGTCGCTCTGCTGGCCGCCGAGCGAGGCGCACACGTGATGGTGGCCGATCGCGACTTCGAGGGTGCTCAGCGCGTGGCGGAGGAGATTGCCGCACTGACCGGCAAGGAGACCGTCGGCTGTACGGCCATCGACATCCGCGACCGCACAACGATCCAGGCGGCGCTTGATGCTACCGTGCGGCAGTTTGGCGGCATCGACCTGCTGATCAACACCGCGGCCCTGTTTCCCTCGTCGCCGGACGGGGTCATCTCGGACGCGCAGTGGGCGCTTACGCTTGAGGTCAACGTGACGGCCAACTACCTGCTTGCCGACCAGGCCGCGCCGCTGTTCAAGGCCCAAGGGCTGCAGACAAGCCTGGTTCTGACGTCCTCGGCCAACGCGGTGGTCGCCAAGCGCGGCTCAGAGGCTTACGACGTGTCGAAGGCTGCGTTGAGCCACCTGGTCCGGGAGCTGGCGGTCAGCCTTGCGCCGGGCGTGCGGGTCAACGGCATCAGTCCGGCAACGGTGGTGAAGGGCTCGACCATGTTCCCGCGCGATCGCGTCAAGGCCTCGCTGACCAAGTACAAAATTCCGTTTGCGGAGGCGGCTTCCGATGACGAACTGCGCAACGGCCTGGCGGCTTTTTACGCCGAGCGCACCCTGACGCACACGCCCATCGACCCCAAAGACTGTGCGGAGGCGATCCTGTTTCTCGCCGGCCCGCTTTCGCGCTGCACGACCGGGCACCTGATTCCGGTGGATGGAGGCCTGGTGGAGGCGTATCTCCGTTGAGCGGCCCGGGAGCCTTCGACATGCGGGCGCTGATCGCGGTCGACCTGGGGGCGGAAAGCTGCCGGGTTTCGCTCCTCCGCTGGGGGTTGGCTGAGCATACCCCCGAGCCGCATCTGCAGCTCGTCTCCCGCTTTCCGAACGGACCTGTTCGCGCGGCCGACGGCTCGATCCGTTGGCCGTTTCCAGCGATTCTTGCCGGGGTCGAAGAGGGCATCAGGCGATGCGCGGAGCTTGCCCCAGAGAGTATTCGGTCGATCGCGGTGGACGGATGGGCCGTCGATTATGTGCGCCTGAACGCGGAGGGAGCGGTTCTAGCCGAGCCCTTTTGCTACCGCGATGAGCGCACCCTGGCCGCCGCCCTAAGCCTGCATCGCCGCATCTCTCCGCAGCGGCTGTGGGAGCTGACCGGCGTCCAGATGCAGCCGCTCAACACGCTTTATCAGCTTTATGCCGACCGCCTGGCCGGGTATGGCTCGGCGAACTGGCTAAACCTGCCGGAGGCTTGTCTTCATCATCTGGGGGCTGAACCGGTTGCGGAGCAAAGCAACGTCTCCCACACCGGCATGGTGGACCTGCACCAGGGCACGTGGAGCGAGGAGATTTTCGCCGCCGCCGACCTGGATCGGGCCGCGGCACCGCGTCTCGTACCTCCCGGAACACGGCTTGGACTGTTGCGCGGAGAGCTGGCTTCCATTGCGGGCCTGGGCCAGGTGGAGCTGATTGCGCCTGCCTGTCACGACACGGCTTCCGCCATCGCCGGCATCGCGGAGACCGGCGAGGACTGGGCCTATATCAGCTGCGGAACGTGGTCGCTGGTGGGCGCCCTGCTGCCGCGGCCGCTCACCGGGCCGGACGTTTGCGAAGACGGATTCACCAACCTCGGAGCCGTCGGCGGGGGGGTCTGTTTTCACAAAAGCGCGCATGGCATGTGGCTTCTGAAACAGTGCATGGAGGCGTGGGAGCAGGCGGGTGAGCCGTGGCAGCTTGCGGACCTGCTTGCCGCTGCTGATCAAGAACCGGCACCGGATCATCCCCTGCGGGTCGACGACGAAAGCCTGCTCGGCGTGGGGAACATGCCCGAGCGGATCCAGGCGATGCGCCGGGCGCAGGGGCTTCGGCCGCTCGCCGAGGGACGAGCGGGCGCGCCTTCCATGATCAGTCTCGTGCTCCATGGTCTTGCGACCCAGTATGCCGAGACTATCCGCCAGTTGGAGCACCATACCGGACGGCATTTTCGCCGCATCGTCATGGTTGGCGGCGGTGCGCGCAATGGTACTCTACGGCGGCTCACCGCGAAGAGCACCGGCTTAGAGGTCGTGACCGGACCCTCCGAAAGCTCCACCATCGGCAATTTCGCCGTGCAGCTTGCGGCGCTGACGATTCCACAGTCAGCCCATTCGGCTGAATCGCCGGAGTTTGCCGGTGCGGTGTCGGCATGGGCGGCAAGGCTGGGACGAGCGGACTTTCTCGAGCGCTGAAGTCGATACGTCCCCTTCAGGCGGTTCGGTCTGGCTGATTCTGGTTAGTTGGTTGAGCTGGTGGGCATCTCGCAGGTGGGGGCGATGTCGTACTGGGGCTCGCATCTGCCGAGGATGAATTCGTCGAACCAGTCGAGGATGTTGTCGAGGCGCTCGACGCGGTGCCAGGGCTCGCCGGAGCGGGAGAGCTCGTGCGACTCACGGGGGAAGCGAACCATGACGGTGGGGATGTGCTTGTACTTGAGGGCGCGGAAGAAGTCCTCGCCGCCGGCGGTGGGCGGGGTGCGGAAGTCAGCCTCGCCGAGGATGAACATCATGGGCGTCTTGATGTTGTTGACGAAGGTGATGGGGGAGTGCGCGCGGTAGAGCTCGACGTTGTCGAAGGGCGGGCTCTTGGGGTAGAAGCTTTGGTGGAAGCCGGCGGCGTCGGCGGTGTACCACCAGTTGGCCCAGTCGGTGATGTCGCGCTGGGCGACGGCGGCTTTGAAGCGGTTGGTTTGGGTGACGACCCAGTCGGTGAGCAGGCCGCCGCCTGAGCCTCCGGTGACGCCGAGCTTATTAGGGTCGGCGTAGCCGGCTTTGATCGCGGCGTCGACGGTGTCCATGAGGTCGTGGAAGTCGTCGCCGGGGTAGTTGTTCATGATGATGTTGGCGAAGTTTTGTCCGTATGTGGTGCTGCCACGAGGGTTAGGGTAGATGACGGCGTAGCCGCGAGCGGCCATGAGGAGCATCTCGTGGTCGAAGACCCAGCCGTAGGCGGAGTGCGGGCCGCCGTGGATGTTGAGGATGGTGGGGAGTTTAGTGCCTTGCTGGTAGTTGGGTGGGAGTTGGATGAAGGTGTCGATGGTGTCGCCGTGCAGGTCGGCGGCGTGGACGGTGGGCTTGACCTGGACGTCGAGCGGCATCTGAAGGTCGAGCTGCGAGAAGAGCTGGTCGTTGATGTGGGTGAGCTGGGTCTGCTGCTGCGGGCCGGGAATGGCGTAGAGGTTGCCGATGACGATGGGGTTGGAAATGAGGGCGGTGAGGTGCTGACCGTCAGAGGCGGCGCTAAATCCGAGGACGGCTTGCTTGGGGGCGGTGAGCTCGGCTACGGAGTTGGGCTTGGTGGCGTCGACGGAGACGAGGAGGGCGGAGCCGCGGTGGCCGGCGATGTCGAGGACGTGGGTGGAGTCGGGGGACCAGGTGAGGGCGTCGCGTCCGGCGCCGCGGGGCGCGGTGTTGTCTCCGCCGACGCCTGAACCCATCTCGTAGGCGAGGCCGCCGGTGAGGTTGCGGGCTTCGGCGGGGACGGTGGGGGTGGGTCCGGACCAGCTGAGGTCGAGCACCCAGAGGTCGGTCTGCTGGTGGGAGATGGCGTGGGGGCCTTCGGCCTGGGCGTGGAAGGCGAGGTGTTTCGTGTCGGGGGAGATGGCGAGGCCGCGGGCTTCGTGGTGCAGGTCCTGGGTGAAGGCCGGGGTGGGGATGTCCTTGGGGTGAGTGGCGGCGGAGGTGACGGGCATGCCGTAGAGGGTATTGTGCGGGAACTCTTCGTAGACGGGCTCATCGACGTGCGAGGAGGTGTAGAAGAGCCAGCCATTGGGGGAGAGGAAGGCGTCCTGCGCGCCGTAACGGCCGCCGGTAAGCTGCCAGGCGGGGGCTTGGGTGCCGGCTGAGTCGGGCAGGTAGACCATGTAGAGCTGCGGGACGAAGGTGGGGTCGAGGTAGCCCTCGCCGTTGAAGCGATAGCTGGCGCGGTTGATGATGCGGATGTCGGAGACGTGGGCTTCGTCGCCGGTGGCGCGGGCGAGGCGGGCGGCTTCGGTTTTGGCTTTGGGCTGATTCTGCGGGGTGGACGAGGTGACGACGAGGGCGCGGCCGTCGGGGCTCCAGAGGGGATTGCCGGCCCCTTTGGGAAGGTCGGTGAGGCGGATGACGGTGGCGTTTACCTTGGCGGGCATGAGGTAAACCTGCGCGGGCGAGGGCTGGCCGGCGGCGGCTCCGGTGCGGTCCGGAGTGCGGACGAAGGCGATTTGGGAGCCGTCGGGGGACCAGCGCGGAGACTGGTCGTGGGTGCCGGGGGTGAGCTGCTGGGGAGCGGCGTCGGGCTGGGTGAGGTCGAGCAGGTAGAGGCTGGTCTGGTAGCCGGAGTGGTCGGGCGTGACGGACGC
>CAXSDM010000059.1:15374-16899 GCA_964235575.1 uncultured Acidobacteriaceae bacterium
CTGACGGGGCGGGAGATTCCGGCGCTGGAACGGATGACGGGAATCATTGAAGAGATCGAGTTGGCGGACCAGGTGGGGCTCGATAGCTTTGGGGTGGGCGAGCATCATCGCAAGGAGTACCTGGATGCGGCTCCGGCGATGATCCTGGCGGCGGCGGCTTCGCTGACGAAGAAGATTCGGCTGACGAGCGCGGTGACGGTGCTGAGCGCGGCCGACCCGGTGCGGGTGTTTCAGGAGTTCGCCACGCTGGACCTGCTGAGCGGCGGGCGGGCTGAGATCGTGGTGGGGCGTGGGTCGTTCGTCGAATCGTTTCCGCTGTTTGGGTTGGAACTGAAGGATTATGACGCGTTGTTCGCGGAAAAGCTGGATTTGTTGCTCGCGATCCGCGAGAAGACCGAGGTGCATTGGTCGGGCAAGTTTCGCGCGGCGCTTGCGGGGCAGGGAATCTATCCGCGGCCGGTGCAGGAGAAGCTGCCGATCTGGCTGGGCGTGGGTGGGACGCCGGAGTCGTTTGTGCGGGCGGGGTCGCTGGGGCTGCCGCTGATGGTGGCGATCATCGGCGGGGAGCCGCACCGGTTTCGGCCGCTGATCGATCTGTATCGCGAGGCGGGGCGCCGGGCGGGGCATGCGGCCGAATCGCTGAAAATAGGTGTTCATGCTTTGGGATATGTTGCCGATAAGGATCAACAGGCGGCGGATGATTTTTTTCCGGGCTACGCGCAGGCGTTTACACAGATCGGCAAAGAGAGGGGGTGGCCGCCGGTGACGCGGAGGCAGTTTGATGCGCTGCTGGGCAAATCGGGAGCGTTGATTGTCGGCGGGCCGGAGACGGTGATCGCGAAGGTGAAGCACTACGACGAGGTGCTGGGCGGGATTGCGCGGCTGGATTTCCAGATGAGCGTGGCGTCGCTCGATCATCGGCAGCTGCTCTCGGCGATTCGATTGCTGGGAGAGAAGGTTGCGCCTGTAATCCGGGCCTGAGTTGTTCGAGGAGGTGAAAGTCCCTCGTTGCGCAAGCTGGTACTTCTTGCATCAGAAAATGAGCGATGGACTTTTCTGGTGTGAGTGAAACCGAGTGGCTGGAGGCTCTGCGGGGGCTGCCGGTGTGGAGCGCGCCCGCGGTTCCGCTGCTGGTTGTGTCTCCGCATCCGGACGACGAAACGCTGGGCTGCGGTGGGTTGATCGCCGCCGAGCGCCGGCGCGGTGCACAGGTGCTGGTGGCAGCGGTGACCGATGGCGAGCATGCGTATCCGGGCGAAGAGGGCGGCGAAGCGTTGGCGGCGACCCGGCGCGTGGAACAGGAGCGGGCGCTGGCGCGGCTCGGCGTGGGTAGCGAAAGCGTGCTGCGACTTGGACTCACGGACAGCAGCGTGGGCGCGCGGGAGACGGAACTGGTCGAGCGATTGATGGAACGGGTGACGGCGGAGAGCTGCATCGTTGCGCCGTGGGAGGGCGACTTTCACCCGGACCACGAAGCCTGCGGACGCGCGGCGGCAGAGGCGGCGGGGCGCACGGGCGCTCGGCT
>CAXSDM010000060.1:0-1462 GCA_964235575.1 uncultured Acidobacteriaceae bacterium
GCCGCCCAGGCCCTCGAACTCGACATCCCCGTCATCAGCGCGGACCCCAAGCTGGACAGCTTCGGAGTACGCCGCATCTGGTAGTAACTGATCGCGATCCTCGCCACAAGTGACACCGATTTCGGCCGCCGGCCTGGCGGTAGACGAGACAGCATGATACCGCTATCATCGACTAGCCCGGAGACCCACATATGAAGCTCTTGCCTACGCTTCTCGCAGCCCTCTGTTCGCTTCCCTGTCTTGCTCAGCAGGATTCAGTCGTAATCGACGGCTGGCAGATGCAGGATGTCGCCAAAGTAAGCGCGCCCGCAAGCACCGTCGCCGGCCCTGGCTACGCACCGGCCGGATGGTACAAGGCGACCGTACCCGGAACCGTGCTCACCACGCTCGTCAACAACAAGGTGTACCCGGAGCCGCTCTATGGCGAAAACATGCGCGCCATCCCTGAGAGCCTCAACCAGACGAGCTACTGGTACCGCACCACCCTCGCCATTCCCGCAACGTACCGTGGCCGCCGCACCTGGCTGCACTTCGGCGGTATCAATTACTCGGCCGATATCTGGGTCAATGGCCGGCAGGTCGGTAGCCTGCGCGGCGCCTTTCTCCGCGGCGACTTCGACCTTACCGACGTCGTCAAGCCGGGCTCTCGTGCCACCCTTGCCGTCCTCGTCAGTCCGGAGCCGCACCCCGGCATCCCCCACGAGCACACCGTAAACCTGGGCACAGGCCACAACGGTGGCATAACCGCCATCGATGGCCCCACCTTCCTTTCCACCATCGGCTGGGACTGGATCCCCGCAGTGCGGGACCGTGACACCGGCATCTGGCTCCCAGTCACGCTCTCGGCCACCGGCCCGGTTGTGCTCCAGAATCCGCAGGTCACCAGCGTGCTCTCGCCTGACCACGGCAGCGCCGACCTTGCCTTCTCCACCAGCCTCGAAAATCGCACCGCAGGCAGCGTCACCGGCAAGCTCATTGGCACCATCACCGGCGACGGCCGCGATATCGGCTTTGTCCAGGAAGTGACGCTCGGGCCGAACGCGAAGAACGTTGTTTCGCTCAACGCGGCATCGACGCCCGCGCTGCACATCCTGAATCCCAAGCTGTGGTGGCCCAACGGATACGGCGATCCCAACCTCTACAAAATGTCGGTGCGCTTTGAGGCTGCCTCTGCCAGTTCCGACCAGCAGACCTTCCACTTCGGCATACGCAAAGTGGAGTATGAGGTGCCCGACTCCGAGAACCTGACCATCGTCGTCAACGGCGTCAAAGTGATGGTCCGCGGAGGCGACTGGGGCATGGATGAAGCCATGAAGCGCATCTCCTACGACCGCCTCGACGCGCAGATCCACATGCATGCGCTCGCTCATCTGAATATGATTCGCAACTGGGTCGGACAAAGCACGAGCCCCGACTTCTACGATCTTGCCGACAAGTACGGCATCCTGCTGTGGGACGAGTT
>CAXSDM010000060.1:1562-4305 GCA_964235575.1 uncultured Acidobacteriaceae bacterium
GAATCCGTCCAGGGCATGATGCCCCAGAAAGACTGGGAGACCATCAACGACGACTGGGCGCAGCACGATATGGCGTCCGGAGCCCAGCGTGGTGATGAATATCCAACGACTCTCGCCAGGCGTTACGGACCTGTCCGCAACCTTGCCGACCTTGTGCGCAAAGGCCAGATGGCCAACTACGAAGCCTTTCGTGCCATGTACGAAAGCCGCAATGCGGAGATGTTTCGAGGAACAACCGGCATTCTCACCTGGATGAGCGAACCCGCGCAGCCAAGCTTCGTGTGGCAGCTTTACCACTACGATCTCGAGCCGAGTTCCGCACTGTACGCAACGCAAAAGGCCGCGGAACTTGTGCACGTGCAGCTCAACGAGGCGAACCGCAACGTCGAAATCATCAATAATCAAGGCGAGCCGCTGCAGAATGTAAAGCTGACGCAAAGCATCTATCGCTTCGACGGCACTCTCGATAAGCAGCAGACCGTCTCCATTGCCTCTGTTCCGGCAAGCACGGCCCAGAAGGCATACACCATCTGGGTCAACCCCCACATCTCGGAACTCTACTTCATCAAGCTCGATCTGACGGACGCAAGCGGCAAGCTACTCTCCAGCAACTTCTACTGGCAGAACGTCGCACAGGACGATTACGCTGGCCTGGCGAAACTGCCGCTCGTGAAACTTGCCATCCAGGCTCAATCGCACGTAAGTGGAGACAAGACGGTCTTCGACGTCACCGTCAAAAATCCCACAGCGAACATCGCTTTGTTGACCCATCTGCAACTTCATCAAAAGGCCAGCGGTCTTCGTGTGCTGCCGGTCTTTTACTCCGATAATTATCTGTCGCTAGCTCCGGGCGAGAGCCGCGCGCTTACGATCGAAGCGAACACCAAAGACCTGGCCGGCGGAGATGCCGCTCTGCTGGTCGATGGCTATAACGTGGATGTAGCGCCCGTGGATGGTCCGATTGCCGTTATGCTGAATCAAAACGCGCAACCGCTGCACTGGCCTGCGTCGAACCTCGTCCCTGCCGTAGCCGCTACCATCCAATAGCTGGCCAAACGGCTTGCCGTCCCAAGTCGTTCCAAGTAGCTTGCGGCAGGCAGATGCTCGTGGAAGCCGCGTTTTCACACGGATTTACTCTGCTTGAAGGCGGCGATGTACTATCTCTCATAACCGAAAAATTGTGTTGGACTTCGAGAAACGGTTCGTCGTCTCGCTTCGTCTCACAGCAATCCATGCTTTGATGTTGCGTCGCCGTCCGTGTTCTAGTCCAGATCGTTAGGAGTAGTCTCGTGATCTTCTCCGCCTTCTCTCGTTCCTCATTCCAAGCCCTATTCCTCGCTCTCGTTTGGGGCTTGCTTCCCGCGATTGCCCATGCCCAAACAGCCGCGCCACAGGCTCACGCCAAGGACGACATCACCGGCGACTGGCAAGGAACACTCCAGGCACAAAAGGCCCTGCGAACCATCGTCAAAGTCAGCAAGGGCGAAAAGGGCCTTGCCGTGAAGATGTACAGCATCGACCAGGGCAGCCAGGGTTTCAGCGCGTCCTCGGCTTCGTTCGACGGCTCGACCTTAAAGTATGCCGTGGACCTGATCGGCGGCTCGTACGCGGGAACCGTCAGCTCTGACGGCAACTCCATCGTCGGCATCTGGACTCAGGGTCCGAACCCTCTGCCCTTCACCCTCGTGCGCGCCACCAAAGAGACAGCCTGGGAGATTCCCGCGCCGCGGCCGCCCGCGAAGATGATGGCTCCAGACGCGAGTCCTGCCTTCGACGTCGCGACCATCAAGCCGAATGACAAGGGTGAGACCAGCATGCAGCGCCTCACCATCAACGCGCGCAACTTCGTCACCGTCGCCTCCTCTCTTGACGACCTCATCGGATTTGCGTTCAACGTCCAGACGAAACAGATCCTTGGCGCACCGGACTGGAGCAACAGGGATCGGTACGACATCAATGCGACGCTCGACACCGAAGGCATGCCCAGCGACAAGCAGCTGCGGCTTGCCGTGCGCAAGCTGTTGGAGGACCGCTTCAAAGTGACGTTTCACAAGGACGTGAAAGAGCTTCCTGCCTTCGTCCTCACCGTCGCGAAGAGCGGACCAAAGCTGACGCCGACCGAGGTCACGGGGCCGCTGCCCGGCTTGGGCGTTGCACCTGCACCGAATGGGTTGACGCTCATTGTGCACAACGGCCTGGTCTCCGAACTTTGCGAACTGCTGCAAAGCCTGATACTCGACCGGCCAGTCGTCGATGAGACAAAAATTCCGGGCAAGTTCGATATCGCCGTGACGTTCACGCCCGACGACTCGCAGTTCCACGGTCATCCTCCGCCGTTCAAGAAGGCGGATGACGTGGAGGCTGCGCCGAGTTTGTTCGAAGCGATCCAGCAGAAGCTTGGGCTGAAGTTGGAGTCGCAGAAAGCTCCGGTTCCCGTCATCGTTCTCGACCACGTCGAGAAGCCATCCGCGAACTAGGCCTGCTCCTACTAACTCGCGCGCTCTCTGAAATTAAGTTCACGGCAACGCGAGCAATCGAGAACCGCGAACGTCTATCAGGAACTTTCGCAAGTCCTATCCATGGTCTCGCGTATTCTTCTCATTGAAAAATGCCGCGTGGAGAATCAAGGCATGAGGTTTCTACGATCCGCCTTCTTGTGTCTCGCCGCACTATTGCCTCTCGCGGCACAGGGTGCCTCGTTGCCGGCCATGACCTACGACGTAGTTTCGATCAAGCCGAACAA
>CAXSDM010000060.1:4405-16649 GCA_964235575.1 uncultured Acidobacteriaceae bacterium
AGCGGACTCAAGATCAAGCCGGCTGATCCGAACAACGCGTATGAGAACGGCCTCAAGCGGCCGGGCGGCGCAGCGCGTGGGGCAGGCTCCGTGGACACGAACAATACGAATCTCACCGCGCAGGCGGTTCCGCTGTCGACCCTCGCCACCTTTCTTGCGCAGAAGCTGAGCCGGCCGGTCGACGACAAAACGGGACTGACGGCCAACTATGATTTCACTTTGAAGTGGTCGCCCGACGAGGTCGCGCAGGACTCGCAAAATGCCAACACACCACCCTCCATCTACACCGCACTTCAAGAGCAGCTCGGCCTCAAGCTCGAATCCACGAAGGGACCGGTCGACACCATCGTCGTCGATCACATCGACCCGCCCACGGAGAACTAGCATGACGTGATCTCATG
This sequence comes from uncultured Acidobacteriaceae bacterium, assembly GCA_964235575.1. Lineage (GTDB taxonomy): Bacteria > Acidobacteriota > Terriglobia > Terriglobales > Acidobacteriaceae > Edaphobacter. The sequence goes on from CAXSDM010000060.1 coordinate 4,807, forward strand.
CCTGCTCACGCTTCTATCTTGCAGCACGCCCGGAGAACGAATGACTGGAACGATCTTCAACATGCGGCGCATGCAGCAGGCCGTGCGAAGCCTCTGCCTGGTGGAGTTGCTCGCCCTGCCGCTGACCGCAAGTGCGACCGAATACCACGGCCTTGTCACGTTCCATGGACTGCCCGTGCCCGGCGCGACCGTGACCGTTAACCAGGGCGATAAAAAATATGTAACCGTTACGGATACACAAGGCTTCTACACCTTTCCCACCCTGGCCGACGGCCCCGCAAAACTCCAGATCCAGATGACCGGCTTCAGTCCCACGGAAGCATCGATTGCCATCGCCACCGACACGGCTGCCGGTCAATTCGAGCTGAAGCTGCTTACGCTTGAAGCCATGCGCAGCGAGCTTAAGCCAACAGCCAGCGCGCCCATTACGGTCCTGCAGGCGCGGGTCGAACCGGCCAAAACGGGCGAAGCTCCCAAGCTCAAGGCAGACGCCGCCGCCACACCCGCATCGCCGCCGGAAGAAGCAGCATCGAAGGCCGCCGACGGCCTGCTCATCAATGGCAGCGTGAACAACGCGGCCACGTCGCAGTTCTCGCTCGCATCGCGCTTCGGCAACACGGCCAGCGGAAAGTCGATGTACAACGTCTCGCTGTTCACGCGCATAGACAACTCGGCGCTCGACGCACGCTCTTACTCGCTCGCCGGCTTCAACACGCCGAAGCCCGAGACCGACCAGTTCACCGGAGGCATCACCGTAGGAGGACCGCTCAAGATCCCCGGGCTGCTGCGCAATGGCCCGAACATTCTCTTCAGTTATCAGCGCGTACGCAACAGCATCTCGGTCACGACGCCCGGTCTGGTACCCACGCTCGCCGAGCGCGCCGGCATCCTTCCCTTCGCGATCTACGACTCGGCCAACAATACAAGCTACGCGGCCGGCTCCGTCGTGCCCATCACTCCGCAGGCCCAGGCGCTGATCAATCTTTATCCGCTGCCGAACATCCTCGACAACTCGATCTATAACTATCAGGTCCCGCTCGTAAACGATACGCACCAGGACTTCTTCAACTCGAATGCAAGCAAGACCATCGGCCGCAAAAATCAGATCAACGGGACCTTCGCCTCGCAGAGCATACGCACCAGTGCCACCAGCCTGCTCGGCTTCACCGACGCAACCGGCGCGCTTGGCCTGAACACCAACATCAACTGGGCGCACACCTACAACGCTCGCCTGCGCACCAACGTGGGCTACACCTTCAGCCGCCAATCGAACCGCACCACTCCCTATTGGGCGAACCGTTCCAACGTCTCCGGTGTCGCGGGCATCACCGGCAACGACCAGGACCCAGCCTACTGGGGTCCGCCAACGCTCAATTTCTCAAGCGCGCTTGCACCCCTGACCGACGCCAATAACACTTTCCTGCGCAATGCAACCAACGGCATATCGTATGTGCTTCACTGGAATCGCTCGTCGCATAACTTCACCGCTGGCGGCGACTTCCGCCGGCAGCAGTTCAACTACCTGACCGAAGCCAACCCTCGCGGCACCTTCACCTTCTCGTCGGCCAACGCCGGCGGCACCGGATCCGACGTCGCAGACTTCCTGCTCGGGATTCCGGCCGCCAGTTCCATCGCCTACGGCAACGCCGACAAATACCTGCGCGAGACAGTCTACGATCTCTACGGCACCGACGACTGGCGCGCCAGCCCGCAGCTCACCATCGACGCCGGCGTGCGCTGGGAGTACGGCTCGCCCGTCACCGAGCTCAAGAATCGTCTTGTCAATCTCGACGTGGTGTCGGACTTCGCCGCGGTTGCGCCGGTGCTCGCCAGCACGCCCAAAGGGCCACTCACGGGCATCGCCTATCCCAACTCGCTGACCCGCCCGGACCGCGCCGCGGTCGAGCCGCGCATCGGGCTCTCGTGGCGACCGCTTCCTGGTTCCTCGCTGATCGTCGGCGCGGGCTACGGCGTCACGTACGATACCTCCGTCTACCAGGGCATCGCGCTCAACATGGCCCAGCAGGCGCCGCTCTCCATCAGCCAGACCCTCGAGAACAGCGCCGCCTGTCCGCTGTCCCTGGCCCACGCCTTCACGCCCTGCGGCACGACCACCGCCCAGACCTTCGGCGTCGATCCCAACTTCCGCGTCGGCTACGTGCAGACCTGGAACCTCAAGCTGCAGCGCGATCTGCCCTCCTCGCTGCAATTGGTGGCGATCTATCTCGGCAACAAGGGCACACGCGGCGCACAGCTGTTTCTGCCGAACACCGCCGGCGAAACCGCGCCGAGCGGCTATGAATACCTCGCCTCCTACGGCGACTCGACGCGCGAGTCCGGCCAGATCCAGCTGCGCCGACGGCTCAAGAGCGGCTTCACCGCCTCGGTGCTCTACACCTACTCGAAGTCCATCGACGACGACTCCGCGCTGGGCGGCCAGGGCGCGGCCACGCTCAGCACGGCAACGATCGCGCAGGACTGGCGCCACCTGAACGCGGAGCGCGGGCTCTCCACCTTCGACCAGCGCCATCTCCTCAACCTCACCGTCCAGTACACCACCGGCATGGGCATCGGCGGCGGCTCGTTGCTCAGCGGTTGGCGCGGCCGGCTCTACAAGGAGTGGACCGTGCAGACGCAGATCAACGCCGGCTCCGGCCTGCCCGAGACGCCACTCGTCTCCGCGCGCGTCATCTCCGGCTACAACTCGTTCATCCGGCCAGACCTCACGGGAGCGCCGCTCTATAACGCCGCCGGGTTCGTGAATCCGCTGGCCTACACTACGCCGGCAACCCTCTTCGGCAATGCGCGCCGCGACTCCATCACCGGACCAAGCGAGTTCACGCTGAATGCTGCATTGGTCCGCACCTTCCGGCTGCCCGACAGGCTCAGTCTCGACCTGCAGTTCGCCGCCAACAACGCGCTCAACCACGTCTCCTTCGCGAGCTACTACAACGACATCAACAGCACGCAGTTCGGCCTTCCCTCCACGGCCAACGCGATGCGCACCCTGCAGACATCTCTGCGCCTGAGGTACTGATCGTGATGCGACTCCTGTGTGCGACCCTCCTTCTCGCAGCGACACCGATCGCGGCCCAGGTCGTCGGGCAGAACCAGCAGCCCGGCGGCAACGGCGCGTACACCGTTTCCGTCACGTCGAAGCTCGTCATCGAAGCGGTCAACATCAAGGACAAGCAGGGCAAGTCAATCACCGGGCTCACGGCGAAGGACTTCACGGTCACCGAAGACGGCATCGCGCAAACAGTCAAGATTTGCGAATACCAGGAACTGCCCACCGCCCCCGACCCAACCCCCACCAAGCCCGCACGCGAAAACATCACCGTGTACAACCGGCTCGCCATCACGCAGATCACGCCCGAGACCGCGGGCAGTGTCAAGTACAAAGACAAGCGCCTCATCTCCATCTATTTCGACCTGACCTCCATGCCGGCTGCTGACAAGCTGCGTGCGCTTGAGGCCGCGCAAAAGTTCGTGCGCACGCAGATGACCTCCGTCGATCTCGTCTCGATCATGCGCTACGGCGGCGCATCGGTCGATGTTCTGCAGGATTTCACTGCCGACCACGACCGCCTGCTCAGCATCATGCAGACGCTCATCGTCGGCGAGAATCAACAGATCGACGACACCTCAAGCGACGCATCGTCCAGCGATACCGGCGCCGCCTTCGGCCAGGACAACGGCGAATTCAACCTCTTCAACACCGACCGCCAGCTCGCTGCGCTGCAGACCGCGGCCAAGATGCTCGGCCGCCTCAGCGAGAAGAAGGTGCTGATCTACTTCGCCAGCGGCCTGCAGCTGCACGGCGTCGACAACCAGGCGCAGCTGCATGCAACGGTCGATGACGCCATCCGTTCCGGTGTTTCGTTTTGGCCGATCGACGCGCGCGGGCTCGTAGCGCAGGCTCCACTGGGCGATGCAACGCAAGGCTCGCCGGGCAACGCCGCGATGTATAACGGCACGGCCGCGCTCGCCGTAACGACGCGCCTGCAGCAGTCGCAGGACACGCTCTTCACGCTCGCCGGCGACACCGGAGGCAAGGCCCTGCTCGACTACAACGACCTCACGCGCGGCATCACGCAGGCCCAGCAAAGTGTGCAGAGCTACTACATCCTCGGCTACTACACCAGCAACGCGGCGCTCGACGGACGCTTCCGCAGAATCAAGATCACAGTCAACGCGCAGCTCGATGCGAAACTCGACTTCCGCCAGGGCTACTACGCCGGCAAAGTGTTCGGCAAGTTCACCGTCGCAGACAAGGAGCGGCAGCTTGAAGACGCGCTCATGCTTGGCGACCCGGTCACGGAGCTGACCATCGCGCTCGAGCTGAACTACTTCCAGCTCAACCGCGCAGAATACTTTGTTCCGCTGGTCGTCAAGATCCCCGGCAGTGAGCTCGCGCTGGCCAAAAAAGGCGGCGCGCAGCATACGTTGATCGACTTCATTCTCGAGGTAAAGGACGATTTAGGCAACGGCCAGACCGTGCAAAACATGCGCGATAACGTCAACCTGAAGCTGAGCGACTCAACCGTTGCCGAGCTGGCGAAACGGCCTATTGAATATGACACCGGGTTCACGCTGCTGCCGGGCAAATACAGCATCAAGTTCCTGGCGCGCGACGACGAAACGGGACGGATCGGAACCTTTCAAACCTCGTTCACGATCCCTAACCTGAACAAGGAGCTAACGCGCGTGCCGCTCAGCTCGGTCGTGTTGAGCGGCCAGCGCGTAGACCTGAAGGACGCAATCTATAACGCATCCAAGGAGAAGGAGCGGCTCAAGGAAGAGGCCGCCAACCCGCTCGTGCAGAACGGGCAGAAGCTGATTCCAAGCGTGACGCGCGTCTTCTCGAAGAGCCGCGACCTGTTCGTTTACCTGCAGGCCTATGAGCAGGGACTGCCCGCGGTCGAGCCCTTGATGGCCTTCGTCAGCTTCTACCAGGGACAGACCAAGGTATTCGAGACGCAGCCCATGGAGGTAGCCAGCGGGATGACGAACTCGCTCAAGACCATGCCGGTCCGTTTCAGCATCGGCCTCAACGGCCTCGCGCCGGGCGACTACGACTGCCAGATCACAGTGATCGACCCGACCGCCCAGAAGAGTTCCTTCTGGCAGGCACCGATCACCCTGGTGCCGTAGAAAAGCAGAGTTGGTGGGCCCACCAGGACTTGAACCTGGAACCAACGGATTATGAGTCCGCTGCTCTAACCAATTGAGCTATAGGCCCGCCGGCGTATGCAGCCCGCGAACCCATTGTACGGCGGCCAGCTACTTGTTAGAGGTCGACCCGGGTGTTGTATTCGAGTCCTCAGGCGCCGACGGATTGATGTGCCCGCTCTCGTTCTCGGGCGTGTTGGAGTCCACCTTCGTCGGTCCCGGACCTGCTGTGGACGGGTTACCTCCGGTGTAGCCGGAGGGCTCAGTGCCATCCGGGTCGCCTTCCTGCATGCGCTTGCTCATAGGCCATCCTCTTCTCACGCTAGTTACCAAGGTGTAGATGCAGTTGCCTGCCTGCACGGATTGCGGCGGTTCTTCTGTAAACTAACCCCAGCCCCTCTCGCCCACCCGGGTGACGAGGACGCTAGGCCGATCCGTGCGCCAGAAGGCGCTGCGGCGGAACAGGAATGTCTTGGAAGCGATGGCGGTAAAGATTTTTCGGCGCCTTTTCTTAGTGGCTCCGGCCAAACTAGCTCGACGCAGGCGTTTGATGGCGTCGATGTTGGCGGCGTTGACGCTGATCAGCCTCGGCGCGCAAGCGCAAGCCCCGGCAACGGCTCCGGCTGCCCAGGCGCCCTCCGCTAGCCCGTCCACCTTGAGCGTGCCTCCCGTCCAGAGTACGCCCCAGACCGGGATCCAGACCGGGATCCAGACCGGAACCTCCCGATCGCAAGACACAACCCAGAACGACACCGCCGCCGCCCGGCGCACCGCCGACGAAGCCGACCGCCGCGCCCGCGACGAGGCCGGCCGGCGTGACAACGGCACCTACACCGCCGACCAGCAGACCCAGTTTCAGCGGCTCGTCACCGAATCCACCGGAGTCGACCTGCCCATCTTCGGCGCGTCGCTCTTCAATGACGTACCCTCCACCTTCGCGCCGGTCGACAACATCCCCGTCACGCCCGAGTACGTCCTCGGCCCCGGCGACGAGCTCGGCGTCGAGCTCTACGGCCAGGTCAATCAGCAGGGCCGCTACACCGTCAGCCGCACCGGCGACATCGCCTACCCCGGCGTCGGCACCCTCCATGTCGCCGGCCTGCGCTACGACCAGCTCAGCGGCTTCCTTACCCGCGAGCTCGGCCGCGTCTACCGCAACTTCCAGCTCAACGTAAATCTCGGCCAGCTGCGCTCCATCCAGGTCTTCGTCGTTGGTGAGGCGCGCCGCCCCGGAGCCTACACCGTCAGCTCCCTCAGCACGCTGCTCAACGCGCTCTTCGCCTCCGGCGGCCCGCTGCCGCAAGGCTCCTTGCGCGACATCCAGCTTCAGCGCGGCGGCCGCACCATCGTTCACTTCGACCTCTACGACCTCCTGCTCCGCGGAGACAAAAGCAAGGACGTGCCGCTCGCGCCCGGCGACGTCCTCTTCATCCCCATCGCCGGCCCGCAGGTGGCCATCACCGGCAGCATCACCAACCCGGCCATCTACGAAATCACCCCCGGCACCACGCTGACCCAGCTCATCGCCCTCGCCGGCGGCAAAACCAGCGTAGCGCTCGGCACTCAGGTCCGCCTCGAACGCGTCTTCGAGCAAACCATGCGCAGCATCATCGACGTCGACACCGCCAAAGAGCAAAATCCAGCACTCGCCGCCGGAGACATCGTCTCTATTGGCGCCATCCTAAACCGCTACGACGACGCGGTCACCCTGCGCGGCAACGTCACCTCGCCCGGCCGCTACGTCTGGCATCCCGGCATGCGCATCACGGACCTGGTGCCCAACCGCGACCGCCTGATCACGCGCGACTACTACCGGCGCCTCAACACGCTCGGTGTCACCGCGCAGGATTACACCCAGCCTAACCCCGGTGCGCTGCAGATCCGCGGCAACGGCAGCACCCAGGGCACCGAATCCGCCGTAGCTAGCGGCGCCGCCACCGCCACCAGCCGCGGAGGCAACTCCATCGGCGAAGCGCTCACCGGCTCCAACACCCCCTTCGGCCCCACCACCGACGTCGTGCTGGCCGCGCCCGACCTCGACTGGTCCTACGCCGTCATCGAGCGCCTCAACCCCGACACGCTCACCACCTCGCTCATCCCCTTCAACCCCGGCGAGCTCTTCCTGCGCGGCGAACAAAGCCAGAACCTGCCGCTCAACTCCGGCGACGTCGTCACCTTCTTCTCAACCGCCGACATCCGCGTGCCTACCGCCCAGCAGACCCGCTTCGTGCGCCTCGAAGGCGAGTTCAATGCCTCCGGCACCTACAGCGTCCTGCCCGGCGAGACGCTGCGCCAGTTGCTTCGGCGCGTTGGCGGCCTCACCCCTAGCGCTTACCTCTACGGCTCCGAGTTCACCCGTCTCTCCACCCGGCGCGTCCAGCAGCAGCGCCTCAATGAGTACGCGGACAACCTCGACGCGCAGATCTCCGCCCAATCTGCTGCCGCCAACGCCCACGCCGTTTCCGGTCTGGATACGGCAGCCACCACCGCCTCGGACACGCAAACTCGCCAGACCATCTCCCGGCTGCGCCAGCTCGTGCCCATCGGGCGCATCGTGCTCGACCTCCTGCCCGACAGCCGCAGCATCGACGACATCCCCGACCTCGCGCTCGAAGACGGCGACCGCTTCGTCGTGCCCAGAACCCCGGCCACCGTCAGCGTCGAGGGCCAGGTCTACAGTGCCAACGCCTTCGTCTTCCTGCGCGGCCGCAAGGAGCGCGACTATCTCCGCCAGGCCGGAGGCCCGGACCGCCAGTCCGATACCAGGCGAACCTTCATCCTGCGCGCCGACGGCTCCGTTTACAGCCAGCAGTACGGCAACGTCGCGCGCGCCACCATGTTCCCCGGAGACACCATCGTCGTGCCGCCGAAGCTCTCGCAGCGCGCCCTGCTCCGCAATTTGCTCGATGCCTCGACCATCATCGGGCAGTTCGGCCTCGGTGCCGCCGCAATCGATGTCCTAAGGTAAAGCAGTCCTTGATGACCTACGATCCCACCCCAAACTCGGTGCCCGCTGAGCCGGATGACAGCATCGATCTCCTCGAACTCGCCACGATGTTCGTCGTCCAGTGGCGTATCTTCCTAGCCCTCGCGTTGGTCGTCTCTCTCATCGGCGTGGCGATGATCTACTCCATCAAGCCCCTGTTTGAGGCCTACGCCTCCATCCTTCCCCAGGGAGCGGGAGAAGCCTCCAGCCCGGTGTCGCTCTTCGGGGCACGCCCGACCTCGGATATCTTCTTCGGTCTCTTGTCCAGCCGCTCCGTAGAGGATGATGTCATCGACCGGCTGAATCTGTTGGCGGCCTACCATACCACCGACCGGGAGATCGCTCGTCTGCGCCTGGCCGGCAGCACCATCTCAAGTCCCGGACGGGGCGGCATCATCGTCATCCAGGTGCGCGAAGAAAACGCCGCTCAGGCCGCCCGCATCGCCAACGCTTATCTCGCGGCTCTGCAAAGCCAGCGCGAAAAGATGATCCAGGGCGAGTTCGAGATCCACAACCGCTTCTTCCTGCAGCAGCTCAAGTCTGAAGAAGACGCTCTTGCTGCTGCTGAGCGCGACTTCCGCGATGTGCAGGAGGCGACCGGAGTCGTCCAACCCGATTCGCAGACGCAGATCGGCCTCAACGCCATCGCCGGCGCCCGCGCGCAGATCTCGAACCTTCAAGTGCAGCTCTCTTCACTTCTGCTCGGTGAATCGGAACAAAATCCCCAGGTCAAGGAACTGCGCGCGCAGATCGCCGGCCTCGAAGCCCACGAGCACTCTCTTGAATCCGCTAACTCGCCCAAGGCAACTGGTGCCGCGGCCTCGGCGCGCAACATGCCCCAGCTCAATCTCGACTACTCCCGCAAGCTGCGTGAGGTGAGATACCACGAAGCTCTCGTGAGCTCCATCTCGAATCAATACGAATCGAATCGTCTCAAGGCAGGCGACAGCGGAGCTCAGTTTGTCGTCGTCGACCGGGCTATCGCTCCCGAGCGCAAGGCCTGGCCCGCGCGCCGGCCTTTGCTCATGCTCGACGCGGGTGTCGCTGTTCTGGCGGGCGTAGTAGGCGTCGCGCTCGTGCTCTTCTGGCGAAAAATCAAGTCGGAGCCCCGCAACCTCGAGCACTTGGCCGAAATCCGCCGCAGCTTCTGGGGCTCGCGTTAGCCCATGCCCTCCCAGCCGCGTCCTGCAGCAGCGCTCCGCACCCAGGCGCGCCGGCATCCCATCGCCGCTGCCCTGGCGGCCCTGCTCACTCTCTTTCTCGTCCTCTTTCCCAAAGGAGGCATCAAGTTCGGCGATGTACCCCTGACCTGGGGCTACCTGCTGCTTGGCGTCACGCTTCCGCTGCTCGCCATCGTTCGCTTCTTTGCCTTCCCGTTGCGCGCGCGCCGGGGAGCCGTCGCCGCCGTGGCATCGCTCGTCCCCTTCCAAATGGTCTTTTTCTACAGCGTCAAACAAAACGGAGTTGACAGCTTTGGCGAGGCCATCAGCACCTTCGCCTCGCTCTTCGTGCTTCCACTCGCCTTTCTGCTCATCTACCCGGTCTTCCTCCCTTGGATCGATGGCGTTCGGTTTGAGCGCCTGTTTCGCTTCAGCATCTTCTCCGCGGCCGTCTTCGGCATCTTCCTGTTCTTCCTTTATCCGCTCACCGGACACCTCTTCGAAATTCCCTACCTCACCGTCAACGCCGGCGACTACGGTGCAATTGAGGCCCACAAGCACATCAACCGCGGCGCATACCTCAAGCTCATCTCCACCTACAACAACGGCAATGTCTACGGCGTCGCCACGCTCATTCTGCTTCCGCTCTACAACGCGCTCGAGCCTCGGCTCTGGCGTCGCAATCTCCTAAAGTTCGCGTTGATCCTCAGTCTCTCGCGCACCGTCTGGTTCGGTCTCGTCGCCGAGCAGCTCCTTTCGCTCGTGCGGCTCGGGGCAGACGCCGCGCTCACCTTTCCGCGCATCGCGCTCGGTCCCGCCGTCAAACGGGCCGGCGTCATCCTGCTCACGGGCGGCGGAATCCTATTCGGTTTGTCCTTCACCGCCCGCAACCTGACCTTCATCTTCGACAGCCAGCTCGGCGGGCGAACCGACACGCTGCGCGCCGCCACACAGAACGTAACCTGGCTGCCCGTGATCCCGGTCCAGCTGTTCGGCGAAGTCGTCTACGCCACCGCGCTCTCAAGCTACGGCATCGCCGGCCTGCTCTCGGTCGTACTCATCTTCGCCTTGCCCATCGTTCTGCTGATCAGGGATCGAAGCTGCCTCCGCTCGCCGCTGCGCATGGCCGCGTTGAAGGGCCTGCTCCTCTATATCATCTTGATGTTCGTCGACGGTGCGATAAACTTTATCCCAGTGATGGCGTTTTACTGGTTCGTCTACATGGTGTTCCTTCACGGCTGGCCGGGTGGCCTGCAGCTCCCGACGCCCGTTCGTAAGCCATCACGGATCGCACCGCACCTGCAGCCCCTACCGTCCGCGCACTCTTAGAGGAGATCGTCTATCAGCACCGGAGGCATTCTAGTCACAGGCTCGACCGGGCAGGTCGGCAGCGCCATTTTGCAGGCGCTTGCGCCATTCTCGGAGACCGCCGGCCCCATCCACGCGCCCACACGCGCCTCCCTGAACCTAAGCAATCCCGCGTCCATCCGCAAGGTGGTGCGCGAGCTTCGGCCACGCTGGATCGTCAATCCCGCCGCCTACACCGCCGTCGATAAAGCCGAGACCAACCGCGTCGCCGCCTTCGACATCAACGCCGAAGCCCCCGGCATCCTCGGCGAAGAAGCCAAGCGCATTGGCGCCGGTGTCATCCACTTCTCCACCGACTACGTCTTCGACGGCGCCAACCCGCTGCCTTACGTCGAGTCTGACGGCGCCAACCCCGCCAGCGTCTACGGCGCCTCGAAGCTCGCCGGCGAGCAGGCGCTCGAAGCCTCCGGCGCCCAGCACATCACGCTCCGCACCTCCTGGGTCTACGGAGCCACCGGCAAAAACTTCCTCCTCACCATTCTCCGCCTGGCTCGCGAGCGCTCCGAGATGAAGGTCGTCGCCGACCAGCACGGCGCGCCCACCTCCACCCGCGATCTCGCCGCACTTACCCTGCACATCCTCTCCGAGCACGCCGACCTCAGCGAGGTAGGCGGCCTGTACCACGCAGCTGGCCGAGGCGAAACGACGTGGCACGGCTTTGCCGCGGAGAGCATCCGCCAGGCTCGCGAACTCAACCCCAAAGCCTCTTACGCCGTCATGCTGCCCATCCCCACCTCGGAGTACCCCACCCCCGCCAAACGCCCCGCAAACTCGCGCCTGAACTGCACCCGCCTGGCCAAGAATCTTAAGTTCACCTTCCCCCAATGGCAGTTCTCCCTCCGTGACGTGATGGCCGAGCTCTACTCGTTCGAAGCGTGACCCCTCTCGTCGTCTGTGTCACCGTCAACTGGAACGGCTGGCGCGACACCCTCGTCTGCCTCGACTCCCTCCGCATCCAGGACTACCCCAATCTTCACGTCATCGTCGTCGATAACGGCTCCACCGACGACTCCGTCCAGCGCATCCGCGACGCGCATCCCTGGGTCACCCTCCACGAAACCGGCGAAAATCTAGGCTTCGCCCGAGGCTGCAACACCGGAACCCGCCTCGCCCACCAGCGTGGAGCCGACCTCGTCTGGCTGCTCAACAACGACACC
>CAXSDM010000061.1:0-16542 GCA_964235575.1 uncultured Acidobacteriaceae bacterium
ATCATCCTCGACTTCCTCATCAGCCGCGCCATGATCGCCGTCTTCGGAAGCTGACAAAGACAGTGTGTGGAGTGATGAGTAGGAAGTGGTAAGTAAACCGTAACCAGACATTCACCACCACCACTCACCTCATGCCCACCCCCGACCAACCCGAACCGAAAAACAGCGGCCCCGTCGTCGTCTTCGACAAGGTCTCGATCGGCTTCGACCGCGGTCCCGTCCTCAAAGACATCTCCTTCTCCGTCGACCCCGGCCAGACCCTGATCATTCTCGGCCCCGCCGGCACCGGCAAGTCCGTGCTGATGAAGCTCGCCAACGGCCTCCTCTGCCCAGACTCCGGCTCCATCACCGTCTTCGGCCAGCGCATCGACACCATGCCCGAAAACGATCTTTTCAAGCTCCGCGCCCGCATCGGCATGGTCTTCCAGGAGTCCGCCCTCTTCGACTCGCTCTCGGTCGAAGACAACGTCGCCTACCGCTTCAACCAGGACGGCATGCCCGCCGAAGAATCCCACGGCAAAGTCGAAGAAGCCCTCAAGTTCGTCGCGCTGCCCGACGCCATCTCGAAGTTCCCCTCCGAGCTTTCCGGAGGCATGCGCCGCCGCGTCTCCATCGCCCGCGCCATCATCACCGGGCCCGAGCTTCTGCTCTACGACTCCCCCACCGGCGGCCTCGACCCCATCACCTCCACCACCATCATGGAGCTCGTCGTCAAGCAGCGCGACGTCGAGCACACCACCTCGCTGCTCATCACGCATCGCCTCCAGGACGCCTTTACCCTCGCCACCCACTGCTGGAACAAGGAAACAAGCAAGATGGAGCCCCTGCCGGACGGCAAGGTCGACGAAACCACCCGCTTCCTGGTCCTCAATGAAGGCGCCGTCCTCTTCCAGGGCGACACCCACGAGCTCGTTCACTCCGACGACCCCTGGCTCAAGGAATATCTCTCGTAGCGACTCTGACCAAGAGAGCTCGTTCGTCGACCGTCCCCCCTTTGCTTGTCATTCCCGAAGGGAATCTGCGTCTTGCTCGTGTCAGCCGCCCACTGTGCAGATCACTTCAGTCCCCGCCGCCAAAGGCTTTTCAACCACCAGCCACACAGCCCCGTCCGCGTCCTTCGTCACCGCCGTCACCGGAATCGCCAGCCGCGTCCCCGAGCGAGTCGTGGCCTCGAGCAAGCCCACATCGCCCTCCGCAAACTCCGCTGGATCGATCGTCAGCGACCATGTCCCCGCCAGCCCCACCCGCGACTCCAGCCGGATATCCGTCACCACCGCCTGAAAGCTTCTCAAGCGTGCAGCGCCTTCGCGAGCGTCTCCATCTCATACCGGCTGCCCACCATAAACGGCGTGCGCTGATGGATCGCCTCCGGCCGCAGGTCGAGCACGCGGTCAAGGCCATTGGTCGCCATCCCGCCCGCCTGCTCCGCGATCAAGGCCAGCGGATTCGCCTCATACAGCAGCCGCAGCTTGCCGGCTGACTTCACCTTGTTCGGCGGATACAGAAAGACTCCACCCTTCAGCAGCGTGCGATGAAAGTCCGCCACCAGGCTGCCGATATAGCGCGCGCCAAAACCTTCATTTTGCAGCCCCAGAATGTACTGCTTGTATCCATCCGGCCACGAAGCCACGTTCGCCTCGTTCACGCTGTAATACTTGCCCCGTTCCGGCATCTTCATGTTTTCCTGGCTCAGCACAAACGCTCCGATCGTCGGATCAAGCGTGAACGCATGCACCCCCTGCCCCGTCGTATACACCAGCACCGTCGAAGGCCCGTATAGCACATACCCCGCCGCAATCTGGCTCGTCCCCCGCTGCAAAACCGACTCGGTCAGCGACCCCCACGTCAGCCGCCGATGCACGCTAAAGATCGTCCCGACGTTGACGTTCACGTCGATATTGGAGGAACCATCCAGCGGGTCGAAAACGATAATGTATTTGCCCGTATCGAGGCTCCGGTCGAAGACCACCGGCTCCTCATCCTCCTCGCTCACCAGCGCTGCTACCGAGTCGCGCGTTCCCAGGCAGTGAATCAGCGCCTGGTTCGCAAACACGTCCAGCTTCTGCTGCTCTTCGCCCTGCACGTTCTCCGAGCCCAGCGCGCCATAGATGTCCGTCAGCCCCGCCGAGCGGATCTTCGCTTCGATCATCTTTGTCGCCAGCGTGATGCCGCTCATCAGCCAGCCAAAGGTGCCGCGGCCCTCCGACATTCCCTTCTGAATGTGCTGCTGTACCGTCGTAATCATCGGATGAGCCTCGCTTACATACTAAGCGAAAGCCGCGCCCAGACTCCGGACGCGGCCTCCGCCCCAGTTCAGAGAAGACAGCTTTTCCGTCTGTACGAGTTGTCGGACCATGTACTCTTCCGAAAGAGGCCGCAGTCTAACCAACAGATCAGCTGTTCGACACTGGACAGACAGAACGGCCCCCAGAACCAATTTCCTCAGGAGCAGGTTTGAATCCTCACATTCGGTCCATTCTTTCCGCCGTCGCGTTTGCGTCGGCAGCTTGCGTCCCCCAGCTCCATGCGCAGTCCGCACCCACCGCCACCCGCACCCTTCGCCTCTCCGCCTTCGCCGGAGCCGACGGCACCTTCACCGGCCTCAGCGGCGGCAAAAACGCCGGCCTCACCGCCGGAGCCGACCTCAGCATCCGCCCCTACTTCTCGCTCGAGCCCAGCCTCGAAGTCCGCGGCACCTACCCCGTCCACGACGGAACCATCGACGGACAGAAGAACATCCTCGGCGGACTCAAGGTCGCCAAGCGCTTCGGCCCCTTCCATCCCTACGGTGATATCCTCTTCGGCCGCGGTGAAATCGACTTCCAGAACGGCGGCTATCCCGACCCCTCAGGTCTGCTCACTTACATCAAGACCGTCTCCGGAGTGATCGCGCCAGGAGCCGGGGTCGACCTCGACGTCAGCCCCCACTTCAGCCTCAAGGCCGACGCTTCCTTCCCCCGCTACGCCACCCCGGTCACCACCTCCGGCCACGTCACCGGCACGTCCCTCACCGGAGGCCTCGTCTACTACTTCAATTTCGGCAGCTTCCCCAGCAGCCGCCGCTAACAAGCAGGAAGCTCGCCGATGCACGGATACTGTGGTGCCCCATTCATCGCAGCGTCTCACCGCGATGAGTGGGAAGTACACCGTCCGCCAGTGGGCTTTCTACTTTCCTGACACATTTCAACGCTCACTTCTCAAACCGCCGAAAGAAGCTCGTATCCAGATACCGCGGCCGCCCAGCGGCATCCGCCACCCGCAGCGCTACATCCCCCAAAAATCCATCAAACTGCGCCGCCGCTGCATAGTCCATCGGCTGCGAGAGGTTGTCCTCGGTCGAG
This sequence comes from uncultured Acidobacteriaceae bacterium, assembly GCA_964235575.1. Taxonomy (GTDB): domain Bacteria; phylum Acidobacteriota; class Terriglobia; order Terriglobales; family Acidobacteriaceae; genus Edaphobacter. The sequence goes on from CAXSDM010000061.1 coordinate 3,342, forward strand.
TGATACCGCTGGGCCAGCCACTGCCTCCACTGCTTGTACTCAGGCGACCCCATCGTCCAGCCGAACTTCATCGCCAACGCCGGTACTCCCGCCTGTACAAAGCTGTACTGGTCGGTACGCGTGAACGAGTTCCGGTCCGGCTCCGGGTCAGGCGCAATCTCGATGTGGTGCGCCGCGCCGACGGCCCGAACATCGTCGCCCAGCGTCGACTCCGCCAGCCCCTGCACATGCAGCTTCTTCAACGCGAACAGCGGCATGAACATATCCATATTCAGGTCCGCCACCAAATCCTTCTCTGGCACGGTCGGATGCCCGGCAAAGTAACGCGAGCCCAGCAAACCCTTCTCTTCCGCCGTAAACACCAGGAACAGCATCGACCGCTTCGGCCGTTCCCCCTTTCCCGCCGCGCTGAACCGCTTCGCAATCTCGAGCACCGACGCCACCCCCGACGCATCGTCCATCGCGCCGTTGTAAATCGTCCGCCCGGCAATCGGCGCACCCACGCCAAGGTGGTCCAGGTGCGCGGAGACCAGCACATACTCCTGCCTCAGCGCCGGATCTGAACCCTCCAGCTTCGCCACGATGTTCGGCGACTCCACCTGCGTCGTCTCGGTCGTCACCTCCGCCTTCAGCGTCTTGTTCAGCGCAAACCGCGGCAACGGCTTCCCCGCATCGGCCAGCGCCAGCAACTCCGCAAACGTATGCCCCGTCCCGGCAAACAGCTTCTCCGCCTCGGCCGGATTCCACTGCGCGGAAAGCACAGTCCGCCGAATCTCCGCCAGCGCCGGATGCTCCGCCGCCACCGCCCCATCACGCGTATCCGGAGCCAGCCGCATCCCCGGCTGCGAAGCGCTCGACGCCACCCGCGCCCACCCAAAATCCATCGACTTCGGCGTGGGGATCGAGATCGCCCCCACCACCCCCGCATCGGCCAGCGCCTTCTGCAGCGGAGCCGTACGCGCAAACGACTTCAACGCCCCCGAAAGCTCCGCCGGACCGCCATTGAGGTACACCACAATCTTGCCCTTCAGGAACGCAGACGGCACCTCCGCCGAGTCGAAGTCGTCATACTTCGCCTCCGGCAGATGCAGCCCATACCCGATAAACACCAGCGGCGCCGAGATCGTCTTCGGCTGCGCCCCCCGCGCTCCCAGGATGGCGTCCTGTCCCACCACCAGCGGCGTCTCCTTGCCATCGACGACCAGCGTCATCGTGCTCTTCGCCGCGATCACCCGCGTCACATCAAACCGCACCGGCTGATAGAAGCCATTCACTCCCGCCGGCTGCAACCCCATCGCCTTGAACTGATCCACAACATACGAGGCGGCCCGCAGATAGTCGTCCGTACCCGTCAGCCGCCCGCGCATATCGTCCGAGGCCAGCACCTGAATGTGGTGAAACCAATCCTTGCCCTGCTGCTGATCCGTCGAGGTCTCCGGCACACCCTGCGCCCGCGCACCCATCACAAGAAAAGAAGACAGCACAGCCATCGCCAGCGAACATTTCATGGAAAGACCTCAAGAAAGGAGTTACTCGAAGTCTACTCTGGAAGGCCTTGCAAAACCGGTTAGCGGGCAACGCACTAGCGACCGAACAGTCCTTCAATGTTCCTGCTGCCCCGGACCACATGGAGAATCAGCACATCGGCTTGCTCGATACGATAGAGAATGAGATATTCCCCCACCACGAAGCTGCGCATGCCAGCGAGCAAGTCCTGATCGCGTTTGCGGCCAAGATACGGATGGACGGCAAGAAGGTAAAACCGCCTCGTCAGCAAATCCACAAAGCGATCCGCCAATTCGATACTGCCACTTCCCTGTGCGACGTAATACCAGATCTCGTCGAGTTCAGCCTCTGCTTCAGAGGAGAGGCGGTGAGCCATCAACCACGTACGTTCTGTTCTGCCATCAACCGCGCCCGCCCGCGCTGTTTCACTTCGGACGCAAGATCCAGCATGGACTGCTCGGTGATCATCCGGCCTTCGCCACGGGCAAGCGACGCCTCCGCAAGCTCGATCGCGGCCAGCATCTCCGCACGGGTACGCTCACGGCTCTCCCACAAAGCCAGCGCTTCCTCGATCACTTCTCCTTCGTCATGGAGGCGCCCCGTCTGAACAGCTTGACGAGCAAAGGCTTTCTGGTCAACGGTGAGTTCGACTTGCATGGTCTTGAGGTTAGGAACAGTTCGAAGCGATGTCAACTGCTCCCTTCAAACGCCCCCTACGTCAGATCATCCGTATCGAATGCCGGCACCTTGCGCCCCAGCGCACTCGTATCCCGCACCCCCACCACCAAACTCTCCACCACCTCGTTCAACTCGTCGTCGTCCTCGGCCACCGCGGCCATCTGCTTCAGCGGCTCCTCCTGCTCCAGGCTCTCGAGCAGCACCGTCGCATACGCCATCGCGACCCCATCCTGGTTCAGACCCTCGGGCGTCTTCGCCTTGATGCCCACCTGATGCGGCTTCACCTCGAGCAGCTCCGCCACGCTCTCGCGCAGTTCGCCTGCGATCGGCACGATCTTCGGCCGCATCATCACCAGGCACGTGTCCACGTTCCCAATCCGGTAGCCCGCCGACTTGATCTCCTCAAGCGCTGTGCGCAGAAACAGGCTCGACGCCGCACCCTTCCAGCGAGGATCGCTCGGAGGAAAGAACGTTCCGATATCCCCCGCCGAGACCGCCCCCAGCAACGCATCGGTAATCGCATGCAGCAGCACGTCGCCATCCGAGTGCCCCGCCAGCCCCTCCGTATGCTGAATCGTCAGCCCGCCAATCACCAACGGAACTCCCGCCTGAAACACGTGCGAGTCGAACCCAAACCCAATCCGCATGCTCATCGTGCGCTCCCATGTGCCAGGTAAAATTCGGCGAGCTCGAGGTCACCCGGCTGCGTGATCTTGAAGTTCCGCGCTGACCCAGCCACCATCCATACCTCGATGCCCGCGCGCTCCAGCAGGCTCGCCTCATCGGTGCCGGCAAACTCGTCTGCCTCGGCCTCCGCGAATGCCCGCCGCAACAGGCCAAGCCGCGCGCCCTGCGGCGTCTGCGCCTGCACCACGCGCTCGCGCGGGATAGTGGAAGTAATCAGCGCACCCTCCGACGTCCGCTCCACCTGCTTGATCGTATCCACCGCCGGCAGCCCCACGATCGCCGCCCCGTGCCGTTCAATCGCATCGATCGTCCGCTCGATCGTCGCCGCATCGACCAGCGGCCGCACCGCGTCGTGCACCAGAACCACATCCTCGTCGCGCCCATTGAGCGCCGCCAGCGCGTTGCGCACCGACCCTTGCCGGTTCGCGCCGCCCTCCACCACCCGCGCCTTCGCCTCCAACCCATACTGCGCGATCAGCTCCCGCACCCGTTTCATCTCCGGAGCCCGCACCGCCACCAGCACCTCCACCACCCGGGCCACCGCCCCGAACGCGCGCAGGCAGTGCACCAGCACCGGCTCACCCCCAATGCTCAGAAACTGTTTGGCCGCCGCGGGCTTCTCGCCCGTATGCGACAAACCCGCCGTCATCCGGGTGCCGATCCCCGCCGCCGGCAAAATTGCGAAAACACGCATAACCCACGAAGTATACCAAGCCCACACCCCGTCACCCCTCGTACAATCCAGATAGCATCGCCGAAGGAGGTCCCCACATGGCCGCAGCCCACACCGCCACCATCACCGAAGAAGGCGATGACACGATCGTCCGCATCGCTGGCAAAATCAGTTTGCCTAAGGGTCCAGTCCTCGTCCGGGAAGACGAATCGACAGGAGAAGTCGTCCTTTCCTCCCTGGCTGAAGCGAAGGAACCCCGGTCATGGGCTGAGTTCTTCGATCGCCTCGACCAGTTGCCGCGCGATGAGCATTGGGACAACTTCCTGCAGATTATGGAAGAGCGGCCCATGAATCGCCTTCCGGTGGAACGCAACCTCTTTCCTGACGAGTAGAGGTATGCTCTCCAGCTATCTGATCGACACAGACACAGTCAGCCTGGCCATGCAAGGCGACACGCTCGTGCGAAACCGATGGAAGTTCATCGCTTCACAGGAGGTGTTTCTTTCCTCCGTCACTGCTGCCGAGCTTCTGTACGGCCTAAAAAGACTCTCCAGAACCCATCCGCTGTCGGTGCAGGTGACAGCTTTCCTTGACTCAGCCAACATTCTTCCCTGGGAGCTCTCCGCCGCCGAGGCCTACGCCGACGTCCGCCACACCCTCACCACCTCCGGCCAGCTGATCGGCGAGCTCGACATGATGATCGCCGCCCACGCGCTTGCCCGCGGCTGCACTCTGGTCACCAACAACACACGCCACTTCGCCCGCCTCGCTCCTCCCCTGCAGCTTGAGAACTGGGCCGAGTCCATCTAATTGCTCACCCTCCCCCCCACCTCCCTCCGCCCCGGCGACCGCGCCTGTCTCGCCCTCTCCGGCGGCGCCGATTCGACGGCCCTGCTGCTGCTCGTCCACGCCGCCAACGCCCTTCCCCGGCAATCCCTCGGCGTCGGCCTCTCCGCCGTCCACGTCAACCACCTCCTGCGCGGCGAGGAATCCGATGCCGACCAGGCCTTCGTCGAATCCCTCTGCGACCAACTCAACGTCCCCCTCCACACCTTCCGCGTCGACACCGAAGCCCGCGCCCGCAGCCATCGCGAGTCCCTCGAAGCAGCCGCCCGCACGCTTCGCTACGAGTGCTTCGGCAAGCTCCTCGCCGACCGCGCCGCCACCCACATCCTCACCGCCCACACCCTCGACGACCAGGCCGAAACCGTCCTCATGAAGCTCCTCCGCGGCGCCTGGCTCGAAGGCCTCGCCGGCATCTCGCCCGTCTTCAAGCTCCCCGGCGGCGAAATTCTGCGGCCTCTGCTCGCCACCCGCCGCGAAGACCTGCGCAGCTTTCTGAGCGAGCGCAGCCAGCCCTGGCGGGAAGATTCCTCGAACGCGGACGAGCGCTTCACCCGGAACCGCCTACGCCACACCGTTTTCCCAGTCCTGCGGCAAGAAAACCCAGCCATCGACCAGACGCTCGCCAATCTCGCCGAACTCGCCCGCGAGGAAGAGGCGCGCTGGACCGCCGAGCTCACCCGCATCGTCCCCCAGATCGTGCTCCCCGGCACCCCCGTGCGCGGCGGCGGCCGCTCCAGCTCCACCACCCCCGGCGAGCAGACCCGCGCCATCGAGCTTGAACGCCTGCGCTCGCTCGACCCCGCCCTGCGCCGCAGAGTCGTCCGCGCCGCCGCCCGTCAACTGGGCGCCAGACTCACCTTCGAGGAGACCGACCGCGCCCTGGCCTTCGCAGGCTGCACGCCCCTGAGCGTCCCCGCCCCGGCTCCAGTCAAACCCGGAAGCAAGCTGCTCCTCGCCCACGGACTCACACTCGAGCGAACCCTGCGCGAGCTTCGCCTCTCCGCCGTCCCGGAGCAAACGGTCAAAACAGACCGGCCCGAACGGGGGACACCAAATCCCTCAAAAGCGTGATCTTTCTTCCGCCAGAATCTTTTGATGTGGGAGTAGAATCGAACGAATATCGGTTAAGAAGTGCACGAATTGCAGACAGTACCACGCTCCACACGTCCCCTGAAGCCGTCTAAAGAGTAAAGCTGCTACTCCACTGTCGCTTTGCAGCCAATACGAGGAAATTCGCTTGAACTCTACAGTAAAACAGCTTCTTCTCTGGGTGTCGCTCATCGCCGGTCTCTTCATCCTATGGCAGTACGTCGCCAAGACCACCGGCGCGGGAAAAGATGAGACCGTCGCTTACTCGCAGTTCCAGAGTGACGTGGACGCCGGCAAGGTCGCAGACCTCAGCGTCAGCGGGACAGAGATAACGGCCCACTATAAAGATAAGAAGGAACTTTTTCACACCATCATCCCGGCCAACTTCACGCCGGCGAACTACCCTGACCTCTACAAATCCCTCCGCGAGCACGGCGTCACCATCTCGAACAAAGACCAGACCCCCAGCATCTGGATGAACGCCATCGTCTCCCTGCTGCCCGTCGCCCTGCTGCTCGGCCTCTTCCTCTTCATGATGCGGCAGATGCAGTCTGGCGGAAACAAGGCCATGAGCTTCGGCAAATCGCGTGCCCGCCTGCTCTCCATGCAGCAAAAGAAGATCACCTTTAAGGACGTCGCCGGCGTCGACGAAGCCAAGGAAGAGCTCAAGGAGATCATCGAGTTCCTGCGCGAGGCCCAGAAGTTTCAGCGCCTCGGCGGCCGCATTCCCAAGGGCGTCCTGCTCGTCGGACCTCCAGGCACCGGCAAAACTCTACTCGCCCGCGCAGTTGCCGGTGAAGCCAACGTTCCCTTCTTCTCTATCTCCGGCTCGGACTTTGTTGAGATGTTCGTCGGCGTCGGTGCCTCGCGCGTCCGCGACCTCTTCGAGCAGGGGAAGAAGAACGCTCCGTGCATCATCTTCATCGATGAGATCGACGCCGTTGGCCGTCATCGCGGCGCAGGCCTCGGCGGCGGACACGACGAACGCGAGCAGACCCTCAACCAGCTCCTGGTCGAAATGGACGGCTTTGAAGCCAACGACGGCGTCATCCTCATTGCTGCGACCAACCGCCCCGACGTGCTCGACCCCGCGCTCCTGCGTCCCGGCCGCTTCGACCGCCGCGTCATCGTAGACCGCCCCGACATCAAGGGCCGTGAGGAGGTACTCCGCGTCCACTCGAAGAAGGTCCCCATGGCGGAGGATGTCAACCTCAACGTGCTCGCCCGCGGAACACCGGGCTTCTCCGGAGCCGACCTCGCTAACATGGTGAACGAGGCCGCCCTCACCGCCGCCCGCTTCAACCGCAAGTCGGTCCACATGTTCGACTTTGAGACCGCCAAGGACAAGGTCCTGATGGGCGCGGAACGCAAGTCCATGCTCCTCTCGGACGAAGAGAAGCGCGTCACCGCCTACCACGAAGCGGGCCACGTCCTCGTCGCTGCCATGCGCTCGCACTCCGACCCCCTCCACAAGGTCACCATCATCCCCCGCGGCATGGCCCTCGGCGTCACGATGCATCTGCCCGAAGAGGACCGCCACACCGTCACCAAGGACTACCTCGAAACCCAGATGGCCGTCTTCATGGGCGGGCGCTGCGCGGAAGAGATCTTCCTCAAGCAGATGACCACCGGCGCCGGCAATGACATTCAGCGCTCGACAGCCCTGGCACGCGCCATGGTCTGCGAGTACGGCATGTCCACCCTTGGGCCGCTGACCTTCGGTAAGAAAGAGCAGGAAGTGTTCCTCGGCCGCGAAATCGGCCAGGCACGTGACTTCTCCGACGACACCGCCAAGCAGATCGACGAGGAAGTACGCAAGTTCGTCGATGCCGGCTATCAATCCGCATACTCCATCCTCGACGGCAACCACGACATCATGCACCGCATGTCGGAGGCCCTGCTCGAGCGCGAAACGCTCGATGCCGCCGAGATCAAGCTGATCATCGAAGGCAAGCCGCTCCCTGAACTCCGCTCGCCGCTCTCCGCTGTCGATCCCGGTCCCGGAGGCGATGTCCAGAAGATCCTCAAACCAGAAAACGGCCGCAAGCCAGGCTTCAACGAAGGTCAGCCTAGCCCCGCATAACTTCAGGAAAGTAAGCAGAAGAGGCGATTCCCGACAGGGTTCGCCTCTTCTGCTTTAACCCTGGCATTCTCTTCCACATACTCCGTGAATGCGACAATCAGCAGGTGCGCCTTCATCTCTTTCTCGCCGCGCCGCTCCTGCTTCTTACTGGCTGCGGTTACCACAGCGTAGGCTCCGCAACCCACCTCCCCCCAAACGTCCGCACCCTCGCCGTTCCCGCCTTCACCACCCGCGCCCAGGCCTTCCACACCGAGTTTGCCTTCACCCAGGCCGTCGTCCGCGAGCTGAACACCCGCACCAAATACCACATCCTCACCAGCGACAGCCAGGATGCCGACGCCACCCTCCGCGGAACCATCCTCTCCGAAACCTCCGCCCCCCTCACCTACGACTCCTCCTCCGGCCAGACCTCCAGTTACCTGATCACTATCACCGCCAAAGTCATCCTCACCGCCCGCGACGGCCGCATCCTCTACCAGAACGACGCGCTCCCCTTCCGCGAGCAGTACCAGTCCACCCAGGACGTCTCTGCCTTCATCCAGGAAGACGGTCCCGCCGTCCAGCGGCTCGCCCGCGACTTCGCCCAGGCCGTCGTCTCCGCCGTGCTGGAGTCCTACTGATGTCTACCACTCCGCTCATCCGCAGCTTTGCCGCCTCCGACCGCTTCCTCGCCGAACTCGGAACCCCTGACATGCGTCCCGGCTACGTTCTCATCGGCGACGAATCCTTCCTCTACCAGCGATGCCGCAAGGGTGTCCTCGCGAAGCTCGCCCCGCCCGAGCAGCGCGAGTTCTGCCTCTACGATCTCGACCTCGCCGACACCACCATCTTCGACGTCCTCGACCGCGCCCAGACCCCATCCCTCATGGCGCCCTTCCAAGTCTTCTTCGTCCGCAACCTCAAGACCCTCTACGGCCGCGGCTCCAAAAAGGAAGAGTTTGCCGCCATCGACGCCTATTTCCGCCGCCCCAACCCGCAAGCCCTCCTGCTCTTCGTCGCCGACCATCTCGCTATCCCCACCGACCTCCGCAAGATGGACTTCCAGGACAAGGAGCGTTTCGAGCGCATCCGCGAAACCCTCGGCGACTCCTGCGGCCTCGTCGAACTCGCCCGCGTCGACACCGCCGACGCCGTCCGCTGGCTCATCGAAGCCGCCCCCGCCCGCGGCGTCTCCGTTACCCAGGACGCCGCCCGCGAGCTCGTCGACGCCCTCGGCGCCGACATGATGCTCATCGCCTCCGACTTCGAAAAGCTCTGCCTCTACGCCCAGGGCAAGCAGCTCCTCACCTCTACGGAAGCGCGTGTGCTCCATTCATCGCAGTCTCACCGCGATGATTGGGAGAATCCGGCAGAAAACCCCGCACCTCCCCCCAAGATCACCCTCGGCGACGTCGAAACCATGGTCCTCGCCGCCAAGCAGCGCTCCCTCTACGAGCTCACCGACGCCATCAGCCGCCGCGACCGCCCCCAGGCCCTCGCCCTGCTGCACGGCCTGCTCAACGCCTCCGACGGCGGCGAAGACTCCGCCATCGGCCACCTCTACATGCTCGCCCGCACCTTCCGCCAGATGCTCGTCATCCTCGAAAAAAACGTGCGCGACTCCCGCGCCCTCTGGTCCGTGCTCTGGCAGGGCTTCCGCATGCCGCCCTTCGCCGCCGAGGACCTCATCCGCCAGGCCCGCCGCTATAAGTCCCGCACCGAGCTCACCCGCGCCCTGCGCCTCATCGCCCGCGCCGACCTCGAGCTCCGCAGCTCCCCGCCCGACAAGCGCCTCGTCCTCGAGCGCCTCGTCCTGGCTCTCGCCGCCGACCCGCAAAGCGCCGCGAAGCCCCGCTTGTCGCAAACCGGACAGTTCGCCATCGATCTCTAAGCAGGCTCGTTTGCTGCCATTTCCCGAAGGAATCTACGTCTTGCTCGTGCCGCAGCGCCGCCATAGAGGTCTCACCGCATACTCACCCGCAGTACCCGCCCCACACTCTCCAGATAAAACGCATGCGCCACCACCCACGGCAGCGTGCACGCCAGCACCGCCAATCCCCCCACCGAGCCCAGCAACACCGCGATCCAGGAATCACGAGCAACCCGTTCCAGCACCCTCCGGACCGGCCGCAACCCCTCCTGGATCAACATTCCCAGCAAAGGCAGCACCGGCAGCCAATACCGCGGCTGCACCCCGTACACCACCCCACCGCCCGGCGGAGTCCAGATAATGTACTCCGCAAACGAGATCCCCAGCAGCGGTGCAAGCGTCGCCACCGCAAGCAACGCGCGCCCCCGCCAGGTCCGCAGCGGCCGGTCCGGCGCAAACAGCAGCAGGCCAAGCCAGCACCCACCCACCGCCGCCCGCAGCCCCGCGGGGGCCAGCAGATCATTCCACCCCACCACGTACAAACCCCTGCGCACCAGGTCTACCGCAGCTGCTGCCGTGCCCTTGACCACGTACCACGCCCCCAGGGCCGCATGCTCCCGCAGAAACCCATATTGCTCCTCCGGATCCGCGCCGATTCCGGTATCGAACCCGAACGGCAGCACTAGATGCCGCCACGCCGCGCTCACCGCCACCACGCACACAAACGCAACCACCGGCCCAGCCCACCGCCTCCATACAAATCCGCGTCCACCGGGCACTTCCATCCCCGGCAGAAACAGCAGCAATCCCAGCGCCAGATACGGCGGCCGAGCCGTAGCGCACAGCGCCAGCAGCACCGCCAACCCCGCAAGCTCGCCCGGCCGAAACTCCCGCTGCTCCACCAGCGCCCGCGACAGCATCGCCGCCACCAGCCCCGCCACCGCCAGCAGCACCGGATCCTGCGCGCAGCTCGCATTCAGAAACAGCGCGCTCGGCAGCACCAGGTACGCAAACAGCATCCAGCGCAAGCCGCGCCCGACGCGCAGCGCCACCCATCCCATGCCCACGGTCGCCAGCGCCTCCAGCAGCCGCGCCAGCCGCAGGCTATCGAAGATCGTCCACCCCGCCGCCTCGCCCAGCCGCCACCCAACCACCGCCGGCAGATACAGCACCGGAGGATACACCGCCGTGTTCGGAAACGGCGCAAACGCCTGCCCGTGCGACCACCGCACACCCGCCAGCTCCCGCTCAGGATCTTCCGCCAGCGGCCCCCACGATCGATCCAGAAAATTCGAGGACCGCTTCTCCGCCCCCTCCCGCATCGCATCTACCCCATCCATCACCCGCAGCGCATTCGCGTCGATCTCCCCGCCCGCCTCCTGCGGGGTCATGCGCGCCATCCACTCCCCATGGCCAAGCGCGATCACGCGCGCCGCATGGTGCGGTTCATCCGGCGTAAAGAACGGCGGCGTCACGAAGCAAAGCGTCAGGTTGATCGCCAGCGCCAGCACCGCATACACAACTGGCAGCCGGCGCTCCACCCGGCTCAGCCACAAAGTCGACCGCTCCACATCCATCTCTGCACCTTAGCAAATCACCCGGCACACACTGCCCGGCCTTCCGGCACATCCAGAATCCCGTATCGGCCTTTGCCGTTCCTGTCCTCATCCGTCGCTGCCCCATCGCGCAGAACAAACCATTTCCCGCTCAACCTACTCTGATCCGGTAATCCGGATGGCGTCGCGCATCCAGAGATTTCACATTCCAGGTCTGGTCGAATGGCTGCCGCAATCCGAGCCCTGCTGGGCTACTTCTTTCTCGTCCTCGTCGTTCGTATCGTCGGCCGCCGACCCGGCAAGCAGCTGACCCCCTTCGAGTTCGTCCTCATCTTCTTCATCGGCGGCCTCGCCCTCACCGCCATCGTCGGCGACGAAGCGTCCCTCACCAACGCCATCATCCAGATCCTCACCATCGCCCTCGGCCACTACTCCATCGTCTGGCTCCGCACCCGATCTTCCTGGATCGCGCGGCTCTTCGACGGCACTCCGCTCATCCTGCTCGAGAACAAGCAGTGGCGCTCCCACACCCTCAGCAACATGGGCATCCAGGACGACGACGTCATGGCCATGGCTCGCGACAAAGGCATCAAGACACCCGACCAGATCGAGCTGGCCGTGCTGGAACGCAGCGGCGAAATCAGCGTCATCCAGACAGCAGAAGAATAGTCGCAACCCAGGAGATCCCCGTGCCCGAAGTAGCCTTCTCCAAACCCGTCCACGCGGAAGACGTCACCAAGGTCAATGATGAAGTCTCGGTCGGCGAAGACCTGCAATTCCAGGAGAAATGGTGGCGCTTCGAGCGTTTCCTCTGGAGCTTTTTCCTGCTCGTCCTTCTGCTCGACCTGGCCGGAGTCTTCGGCCGCGGTCCCGTCGCGCACCATGAGCTCCACGCGTCGGATAACAGCATCGACATTAAGTACGACCGCATCGCCCGTGCCGAGACCCCCGCCATCCTTGACGTAAAACTCGCACCCAGCGTCCTGCACCAAGGCAAGATCAAGCTCTTCGTCAGTCAAAGCTTCGTCGAAGAACTCGGCGCGCAGCGTGTTATTCCATCTCCGGAGTCCACCGCCATCGGCGGCGGCGGCCTTACCTATACCTTCCTCACCACCACCACCGCTCCCGCCTCCGTCCAATTCGCCCTCCAGCCCTCGAAGCCCGGCCTCTTCCACTTCGTCGTCCAGGTCATCGGAGCCCAGCCGGTCAAGGGTACCGTCGTCGTTATGCCTTAGCTCCCTCACCAGAGGCTCCATGTCCACCATCGTCCACGCTATCTGCGGTTACTTCTTCCTCATGCTCACCGTGCGCGCGCTCACCCGCCGCCCCGGCGCGCAACTGACTCTCTTTGAGTTCGTGATCGTCTTCCTCATTGGCGGCGTCATCATCCTCGCCACCGTCGGCCACGACCGCTCCATCACCAACTGCGCCACGGCCATCCTCACCGTCGGCCTGCTGCATCGCTCAGTCGCCTGGGCCAAGTCCAAGTCGCCTACTATCGGAGCCATCGTCGACGGCACCCCGCTCGTCCTGCTCAAGGACGGCAACTGGCAGAATGAAACCATGCGCGGCATGCGGCTCGCTCCCGAGGACGTCATGGCCGCCGCCCGCATCAAGGGCGTAAAATCCGTCTTCAAAATCAAATACGCCATCCTTGAACGCAACGGCTCCATCAGCATCATCAAGGCCGACGAAGAGGAGTAACCGTGGCTGACGCAGCGCCCAGCACAACAGCGTCCATTCCTGGCCCCCAATCCGGATCAAAGATCCGCACCGACGTCCCCCAGCGCATGGACCGTCTTCCCTGGTCCTCGTGGCACACCCGCATCCTCATCGCGCTCGGCACCTCCTGGATCCTCGACGGCCTTGAGGTTACCCTCGTCGGCTCGCTTTCGGGCGTCCTCGAAAGCAAGAACGGCCTCTCGCTCACCGATCCGCAGGTCACCGGAGCCGCCACCACCTACCTCGCCGGAGCCGTCCTCGGCGCGCTCTTCTTCGGCCGCCTCACCGATTCGCTCGGCCGCAAGAAACTCTTCCTCGTCACCCTCGCCACCTACTCCATCGCCACCGTCTGCACCGCCTTCTCGCACAACCTCATCTTCTTCTCCTTCTGCCGCTTCTTCACCGGCCTCGGCATCGGGGGCGAGTACGCCGCCATCAACTCCGCCGTCGACGAGCTCATCCCCGGCAAGGTCCGCGGCACCGTCGACCTCATCGTCAACTCCACCTTCTGG
>CAXSDM010000062.1:0-11533 GCA_964235575.1 uncultured Acidobacteriaceae bacterium
AAGGTGATCCGCGAGCAGCGCAAGGAAGGCGCGGACTTCACCAAGATGTATGAGACCGGGCGGGACCACTTTGCGGATGGCGTGTTTACGACTCCGTACCAGTTCACGGAGGCCGAACTGCGGGCGGGCGTGGCGGAGGCGACGCGTTTCGATTCGCGGCCGGGCCATGGAGTGGCCGTGCATGCGACGGGTGAGCCAGGCACCGGGTATGCGGTCGCGGCGGGGGTCATGTCGGTGGATCACGCGTACCAGTTGAGCGAGGCGACGATGCGCATGATGCGGGAGAAAGACATTCCGGCAGTGCCGACGTTCGCGATCAGCGAGTACTTCGCTGATCATGCCGCTTCGCCGGCCGCGGCGGCGCAGCGCAAGGCCCAGCAGGCGTTCCATGTGGCGGAGTTCAAGAAGCAGCTGGCGGCCGGGGTGCCGATGGCGGTGGGATCGGATGTGGGGCCGTTTCCGCATGGCACGCAGGCGCGGGAGCTGGAGCTGATGGTGGCGTACGGCATGTCGGCGCCGGAGGTGCTGAAGGCGGACCTGCTGAACGGAGCGAAGCTGCTGGGGTGGGAGGGACAGATCGGCGAGCTGAAGCCGGGGTTTTACGCAGATGTAATCGCTGTGCCGGGCGATCCGACGCAGGATATCTCGGTGGTGACGAAGGTCGGGTTTGTGATGAAAAACGGCTTGATCTACAAGCGGCCGTGATTACTTCTCGTCGGCGGTGGGTCCGAAGGTGCTTGGGACGGGTACGTTCATCAGGCGCAGGTACACGCCGAGCTGCGCGCGGTGGTGGATCATGTGGTTGAGCGCTGCGTTGCGGTACGCCTGGTAGCGGGACATCGAGAAGACCGTGTTGCCCTGGCGGCTGAGGGTAAAGGTCTCGGCGAAGGCCTCGTCCGAGGTGTTCTTGAGCGCCTCAACGGATTTCGCGGCGAGGTCTTCAAAGTCCGCCATGAGCTTGTCTTTGGTCTCCATGCGGAGAATCTTGCGGGGATCGTCCGGGCCACCGGCGTTGATGGTGGCATGAGTAAGGATGACACCAGCGAAGCCGGCGAGCTCGGCGGTGTGGCCGGCGAGGCGGCTGAGCGGCATGGATTTCTCGTGCGATTTGAAGTCGTTCTGGCCGTCGGGGACATTGGCGAGGACTTTGCGGGTTTTTCCGATCTCGGCTTCGAGCTCGGGCAGCAGTAGTTCACTCAGCTTCATGGGTCCTCTTTCTTTTGCTAGATGCCGGTGATGTTGAAACCGCAGTCGACAAAGGTGACCTCGCCGGTGATGCCGCTGGCGAGGGGGCTCGAGAGAAACACGGCGGTGTTGCCGACTTCGAGCGCGTCGACGTTGCGGTGGAGCGGGGAGCGCTGCTCGACGGCGTTGAGGATGGAGGAGAAGTCGCCGATGCCGCGGGCGGCGAGCGTTTTGATGGGGCCGGCGGAGATGGCGTTGACGCGGATGTTTTTGGCGCCGAGGTCATGCGCCAGGTAGCGTACGGTGGACTCGAGGGCGGCCTTGGCCGGGCCCATGTTGTTGTAGTTGGGGAAGACCTTGTCGGCGCCGTAGTAGGTCAGCGTGAGAATGCTTCCACCTTCGCTCAGGAGTGGCTCGGCGGCGCGGGCGAGCGCAATGAGCGAGTACACGCTGATGTCGTACGCGATGCGGAAGTCTTCGCGCTGCGTGTTAAGAACGGTGTTCTTGATGTTGGGCGCGAAGCCGATGGCGTGGACCAGGATGTGGATGGTCGAGTAAGCCTCGGCGATCTTGGCGAAGACACCGTCGATTTGCTCGTCGTAGGCGACGTCGCACTGAAAGGTTTTGGCGTTGGGCAGCTCGGCGGCGAGCGCCTCGGCGTCCTTCTGCAGGCGTTCGGACTGATAGCAGATGGCGAGCGAGGCTCCGGCTTCGGAGAGTTTCTGGCAGACGGCCCAGGCGATGCTGCGTTTGTTGGCCAGGCCGAAGACGACGGCGACTTTGCCCTTCAGATCGATCATGCTTGCTTGCGGCTCCTCGAAGTTCCGTTGTTCAGGATAGCAGCCTAGGCGAGGAGGAAGTCGTACTGCTCGCCGGTGAGCGGGACGACGGAGAGCCGGAACTGGCGGAAGAGGGCGGAGTCGGCGAAGACGGCCGCTTCGCGGAGCTCGGCCAGGGTTTTTTCACGCTTGAGGCGCTTGCCAGCCTTGATGACGACCTTCGGGTTTTTGGGGTCCGCGGCGTCCACCGAGACGACGGTGGCGGTGCCGACGGCGGCTTTGCCAGTGTTCGAGTGGTACAGGATGAGCTTCTCGCCCTTCTTCATGCCGCGCAGGGAGATCAGGGCCTGGGCGTTCGAGATGCCGTCCCAGACCGTCTCGCCGTCGCGGAGCAGGTCGTCGAAGGAGTACTTCTCGGGTTCCGTCTTGAGCAGGAAGGGCATGGAATCAGCGTACCTGGAAAGCTTTGTTTCCGTACAGCAGGCAGGTGCAAGTGCGGTGCTCTACAGGTTGAAGAGCTCGCGGAGACGTTTGGTCTGGTTGCGGCTGACGGGGATTTCGGTGCGCTTGGGGTCGTCCATGCGCAGCTGGTAGCTGGACTTGAACCAGGGAACGACCTCGTGGATGTGCTGTAGATTGACGACGAAGGAGCGGTGCGCGCGCCAGAAGGTTTCCGGGTCGAGCAAGTCCATCAACTCCTCGAGGGTGCGGCAGTTGGACTGGCCTTCGACGGTGGGGGTGGTGACGAGGATGGTGCCCTCATCGATGGAGGCGAAGCAGATCTCCTTCTGATCGACGAGGAGAAGCCGGTTGTGGGCGCGGACGACAACCTTGCCGGCGCCGATTTTCGCGGCGGAGGGCAACTTGGTCTCCTCGACCAGGCGGAGGAGCGCGTCGAGTTTGGCGGCGGTGTCGTGCGGCGCGGGCGCGGGAAGCCGGGCGCGAGCTTTTTCCACGGTGCGGGCGACGCGGGTGCGGTCGAAGGGCTTGAGCAGGTAATCGACGGCGTTGACCTCAAAGGCGCGAACGGCGTACTGGTCATAGGCTGTGGCGAAGACGACCTGGGGAAGCGGAGTCCGGTTTTGCATGAGCTTTTTGAGGACGCCGAAGCCGTCGATGCCGGGCATCTGGACGTCGAGGAAGACGACATCGGGGGCGTGGAGGTCGATGAGCTCGACGGCCTCGATGCCATTGGCGCCGACCCCTACGACCTCGACGTTGCCGGTGGCTTCGAGGAGGTATTGGAGTTCCTGGCGGGCGAGGGCTTCGTCGTCGACGATGAGGATGCGGAGGGGCACTCAGTGATTGTAGTCAGCGCGGTGAGAAGGAAGACGAAGGACGAGCACAGAGGCACACAGAGGAAAGAGCACAGAGGTACAGCGAGAGCGAGCTAGTCACGGTAGGCGCGCAGACGGGCGGGGGATTCGTCCTGCTGGAGGTCGTGGCCGCACTGCTTGCAGAAGACGTCGGTGATCTCGACACCGCGGAAGCACTGGCCGCAGACCGGCGCCATCTGGAACTGACATTGCGGGCAGAAGTGATAGCTGGAGGCGATCTCTGTGGAGCAGTGCGGGCAGCGGGAGAGCATGGGCTGGCGCAGAAGGAAGTAAACGACCGCGCCGATGCCGCCAGGCATCATGATGACGATCAGCATCCAGAGTGGCGCGGGCATGTTGCGCCGCTTGACGTCGCGGCTGACATAGCCGACCAGCAGGACGTAGCTGGCGACGAGCGTGCCCCAGGAGTAGCCCATGAGCAGCCGCATGGGGAGCATCTCGTGCTTGTGGTGCGGAAGCACGCCGTGGAAGAGGTACTGCATGGCGGCGAAGGCGGCGATGGCGAGCACGATCGACCAGGCTGGAATCATGCCGAGATCGTCGGAGCGGCCGGGCTGCCGAACGAGCGCGGCGTCGTCGGTGCGGCTGATGCTGGCGGAGGTGTTCTCAGACTGCCAGGGAAGTTTCATCGCGCGTTGTTCTCGTGATCGGCTTTGAATCCATTGGACCCGCCGCGCCGGAACCAGAGGACGGCGAGCAGGACGACAGAGATGGGCAGGCACCAGATCATCAGGACCAGCATCTGCTGGTTGGCATCGGGCAGACCGGTGGGAGAGAGCTCATACTGGTCAAGGATGCTCCAGATCGCGCAGACGAGAACGAGCAGCAGGCCTCCGCTGATCGTGAGCGGAATCCAGAGACTGCGAAAGGTTTGCTTGCGAGCCTCGATCATCTTGGCGCGCTCTCGAACGATGCGATGGGTTCGGTTGACGATGGCGGAGGAGGCCGTAACGCTGAACGGCGTTACCGGCTTTGGCGAAGGCGTGGGGCGGAGGGGAAGGCTCATCGGACCCCCAAAGCGGGCGTCTGGCGAAGGCGCTCGACCTCCGGCTTGAGGGCGGCAAGGCCGCGGTAGAGGCGGGATTTTACGGTGGAGAGCGGCGCGCGGGTGACGGTGGCGATCTCCTCGAGCGACATTTCTTCGTGGAAGCGAAGGGTGAGGACCTCGCGGTAGTTGGGTTCAAGCTGCAGGAGCACTTCGGCGATCTCGGCGCGATCTTCGCGGCTGGCGAACTGCTCGAGCGGCGAGGGGCCGTCGATCGCGACTTCGAAGGGGCGCTCGTCGTCGCCGGCCTCGCTCATCTCGTCGAGCGACGCCATCTGGCGCTTGCGGGAGAGGTCAATGACGAGGTTTCGCGCGATGGTGAAAAGCCACGTATCGAAGCGGGCCTTGCCGTTGTACTGGGCGCCGCGCAGCAGAACGCGCATCCAGGTCTCCTGGAAGAGGTCTTCGGCGACCTCGCGCTTGCCGGTCAGGAAGAGGAGATAGCGCAGCAGGCGGTGCTGATAGAGGTCGATGAGGTGATCGAGCACGGCGGGGTCGTTGCGTTTGAGGCCGCGAGCGATGGCTAGGTTTTCCGCCTGCAGCAGCTCGATGCGCGCGGTTTCATCGTTCCGGGACCGCGCAGTCAAAGCCGCCAGTGTACTTGCCATAGTCACACTCCTCAAGACGGTGGTGTTTTGCGGAAAGTTGCAGGATCGGGAACAGTTCTGCTTGCTTTAGTTTAGCCGTAAACTTGAAGGATGGACGTGATTTATGGCCTCCACCCGGTGGAGGAGGCGCTGCGCGCGGGCGGACGGCGGTTGGAGTATGTGCTCATGGCGCGCGAGCGCACGGCGCGGCACGAGGTAGTCGTCGAGCTTTGCCGCGCGGCGGGAGTGCGGGTTTCGCAGCAGACCAAGGATCAGCTGACGAAAATCGCGAAGAGCGACGCGCACCAGGGCGTGGTGGCGGCGGTGCGGGAGCGGAAGCTACTGGCGATTGAAGATCTGCTGGGGGCAAAGGGGCGGTTTGCGCAGAGATTCTTTCTGGCGCTCGATGGAGTGGAGGACCCGCACAATCTGGGGGCGCTGCTACGCTCGGCGGATGGGGCCGGGGTGGATGGTGTGCTGCTGCCGGAGCGGCGGACGGCGCCGATCTCGGCAGTCGTCGCCAAGACGAGCGCGGGGGCAAGCGAGCATGTGCCGATCGCGCGCGTAACGAACCTGGTGCGGGCGCTCGAGCAGATGAAGAAGGCCAATGTGTGGGTGATCGGGCTCGATGAGCGCGGGACGCCGGACTACACGGAGTTCGATTTTGGGCGCGATTGCTGCCTGGTGCTGGGGGCCGAGGGCTCGGGGCTGCATGAGCTGGTGAAGAAGACGTGCGACTACCTGCTGCGGATTCCGATGGCGGGGAGTGTGTCTTCGCTAAATGTGTCGGTAGCGGGGGCGGTGGTGATGTATGAGGCGCTGCGGCAGCGTACGGGGCCCGCGAAAGAGGTGCGGGTGGAGGCAGCGGTGAAGCCGCGCAAGGGGTTGGGGAGTTGATGGGGTTGAGGGCGAGGAACTGGTTTTGGACGGGGTTGATGCTGGCCGGGCCTCTGGGGTGGGGGCAGCAGGTGGTTGCGGGAGCTCCGACGCAGGTGGCGGTCGCCCCGGATGCGCTGCCCAAGGTGCCGGTGACCAACGAGGAACGGACGGCGGTCCTGATTGCGGCGACGCGACTGGATCTGCATCTGACTCCGGCCGAGGGCAGGGAAGAGGCGCGGGCGACGCTGACGCTGCGAAACGTGAGCGGGAATGCGCTGCGGCGGATTCCGTTGCAGATTTCAGGCTCGCTACGCTGGGAGAGCGTGGCGGTGAGTACGCCGGGTGGGCTGAAGCCGATGGCGTTTACGCAGGCGCCGGTCTCGACCGACACGGACCATACCGGGTACGCGCAGGAGGCGTTGCTGACCCCGGCAGAGCCGCTGGCCGCGGGCGCGTCGATGACCGTTGCGGTGCTGTATGCGGGGGAGATCCGCCAGTCTTCGCAGAGGCTGGAGTTGCTGGGGGTGTCAGCAGACCGGGCGGCGGCGCAGGACTGGGATGCAATTGTGCCGACGACGGATGCGGGGGCAACGGCGCTGCGTGGGTTTGGTGACGTGCTCTGGTATCCGGTGGCGGCGGCGACGGCGGCGCTGGGGGATGGCAACCAGCTGGTGCAGGTGGAGGCTCGGCAGCGGCTGCTTGGGCTGGCGGCGACGATGGAACTGCGGCTGACGGTCGAGTACACGGGCGATCCGCCCGATGGTGTGATCTTCGCGGGCGAGCTGAAGCCGCTTGATCGCGTGGCGGATACGGATACGGAGCTGATCGACGCGACGCGTGGGGTGGCGACGGCGGAGTTCGCGGCGGGGCCGGTCGGGTATCGGGTTCCGGGTTTGTTTCTGACGGCACAGGCGGCGGTGACGACCGAGGATGAGCTGCTGGCGGTGGTGACGGCGCGCTCGGAGGCGGTGCAGAGCTATGGCTCGGCTGCGGCACAGGTGCGGACGCTGCTGGCGCAGTGGCTGGGGCCGACGCCGCGGATGCCGATGCTGCTGCTCGACCATGCAGGCAGCCGGTTTGAGGATGCGGGCTTTCTGGCGATGGGGCTCGAGCCCGGGCAGTCGAATGCGCGGATCGTGCCGGAGCTGATGACGCCGCTGACGCATGCGTGGTTTGGGCCGGGGCGCGGGGAGGTTGCGCGGGCGGGGCTGTGGCTGGATGAGGGTCTGCCGGAGTTCATGGGGCTGCTGTGGACCGAGCGCACGGCGGGCAGGCCGGCGGCGCAGGCTGAGCTGGGTCAGGCCTCGGCGCTGCTGGCCTTGGCGGAGCCGGACTTTGCGGCGAACCCGGAGGCCAAGGGCGAGCCGCTGCCCGAGGCAAGCGCGCAGGTGTATCTGCGGCTGAAGTCGGCGTCGGTGCTTTGGCAGCTGCGCGAGCTGCTGGGAGATCCGGTGCTGCGGGCCTGCCTGGCTGGGTGGCGGCACAGCGTCAGCGTGAACCCGAAGCTCGAGGGCGAGCCGAAGGCGTTTCAGCGGGCCTTGGAGACTGCGGCGAAGCAGGATTTGGGATGGTTTTTCGACGATTGGGTGAATCGGGACCGCGGCTTGCCGGACCTGACGATCGTCGCGGCGACTCCGCGTGCGGTGCCGGCGCAGGCGGGCAAAAGCGCGGGGTACCTGGTGGCGGTGGAGGTCCGGAATGACGGGGATGCGGTGGCGGACGTGCCGGTGACGGTGCGCGGCGTGACGACGAGCCAGACGGAGCGGCTCAGGATTGCGGGGCATGCGAGCAACTCGGTGCGCATCGTGTTTGAGGATCAGCCGCAGTCAGTCGAGGTGAACGATGGGAGCGTGCCGGAGGTGAGGACGACGGTGCATACGGTGGAGTTGAAGGGGTAGGTAAGGAAGAGAAAGCAAAGGGCGCGCTGCGGACGCGAGGACCAGCAAAGGCGAGCACAGAAGGACGCGGAGAACGACCACAGAGGTGCACAGACTTTGGTTAGTGCTGGTGTTTGTGGCGGCGGGCAGGAGTTCCGGTTTGAGGGGTGGAGGCCCAGGTTTGGGAGCCGGGCTGGGTGGGCCAGGGGCGGAGGTCGGTCAGGTCTACGCGGATCGGTTGTTCGGGGGTGGCGTCCGGCTGGGGCAGGGCTTCGGGGAGGCTGTCGCCGAAGGGAGGCAGGGCATTTGCGAGGGCGAGCAGACGGCTGCGGAGCACGGAGCCGATGAGATGGACGCGCAGCCCGGTGCGGTCGGCCTGGACATCCGCGAAGGCCGGGGTGGAGCCGCCTAGATCGAGTGGGATGGAGGTTACGGTCCACTCGCCGGCGGAAAATTGGCCCTCCAGGCCGGCGCCGGTGAGGAACGGTGGGGCGTCGGGCAGGGCGAGCTGAGCGGCGGAAAGGGCGAAGGCGGCCTCAGGGGAGGCGCAGCAGGAGAACGTGCCGGAGAGCTGGCCGCTGGCGGCGAGCTGCGCGGGAACTCGTTGGCTTGCGAGGCGGAGCGCTGTCAGCAGGCGGTCGGCAGGCAGGTTGGCGATGGTTCCGTCGAGGAGGGCGGTGGAGGGTCTGGCCAGCGAAGGCAGTTCCCCGGTGAGCGTGAACGCAGTCTGCCCGGCGACGGGCGGCGCTGCACTGGACGGCCAGGCGCAGCGGATGGCGGTGAGCTGGTGGAAGAGCGCGGAGGCGTGGGCCTGGCAGCCGAAGTCGGCGTCCAGGGTCTGGACCGGGACGAAGTCGGCGCGGTGGATGCCGGTAAGCTGCAGGCGGGTTTCGAGGGTGTTTGCGCTCAGCGTGCCGAGGACGCTGGCATGCAGGTTCATCTCGCCGCGGAAGCCTGAGTCGGTGCCGGTAAGCAGGGAGCTGACCGCGCCCAGCGGGGCCAGGGTCCAGTCGGCGGAGAGGGCTACGGGGACGTCGGGCATGGATTCGGCTTTACCGAGCGTGCCCTGAAGGCGCAGCCGTCCGGTATCGGCGGGGGCGCTGTCGGTGCGGGTGGGATGGCCTTCGAGGCGGAGCTTCCACTGCTGCGGCTGCGGTAGCCAGAGGGCGAACTCGGCGTCAGTGAGCGAGAGGGGCAGTTTTTCGAGGCCGCGCTTGACGTTGACACGGGCGTTGGCAGCCTCGATGTAGGGAAAGCGCGGCGCGGGTCCGATAACGGGCTGGGCGGTGGGCGCCGCGTCCAGGCGCGAGGCTTGCAGGAGGATGCTCTCGATGTTCCAGCGACCGTCTGAGCGCTGGACGAGATTGAGGCTGGTCTCGTCGAAGGAGATGCGGGAGAACTCGACACGGCGGCGCCAGAGGGAAGACCAGCGAAGAGTGGCGCGGACGGAGTTAGCGCGGAGGACGGGCTCGGCGCCGAAGGAGGGATCTTCGCTGACGACGAAGTTGGTGAGGGTCAGGGCGGGCAGGGGAAGCAGAGAGAGGGTGAGCGAGTCCATGTGGACAGGCCGGCCGAGGCTGGCGGCGATGCTGCTGGCGGTCTGGCGACGGAAGCGGTTGACGTTGAGCAGAGGCGGCAGGACGAGGACGAGCAGGACGGCGAGCAGCACGCAGAGCGCGTAGGCAACGCGGCGGCGGTCGGGGAGGCGGATGGGCCTGGGCTCGAGGTCTTCGGGGTCGAAGTCGGGCTCGAGCTCAGGTGGAGCTGCGGTCGCGGGGGCTGGTTGAGGCGTGGAGCCGGCCTGGACTAGATGTTGCCCGGGTTCCCGGCCTACTGCATCGTGAATCATCCTGTGCTTCTTCCGGACGCTACTTAATTAAGTGGAGCGTGCGCTTCCAGCGGGTCTTGTCGAAGACATGCAGGGCTGTGGTGAAGAAGGAACCAACGCGCGCACCGAGGCTGGCTTGCTGCTGATCCATCTGATCGGCGGTGGTCTGGAAGGACCAGTAGTTGAACAGAGGGCGACCGAGGATGTTCTCGCGCGGGACGAAACCCCAGAAGCGGCCGTCGAGCGAGTGGGTGCGGTTGTCGCCCATGGCGAAGACCTTGCCGGGCGGCACGACGAGGTCGCCGTTGATGACGTGGTTGGGCAGGTCCTCGGACCAGACTTCGAGGTTAGGCGGCGCGCCGTCGGCGGGGAAGTCGTCGCGGGCGGGCTCGTAGGCGTCGGCGGGATCGTCGTCGTTCTGGACGGGACGGGCGTACGGCTCGTTTTGGGCGACGCCGTTGAGGTACACGATGCCATGCGAGAGGTGGAGGTGGTCGCCGGAGATGGCGATGGCGCGCTTGACGAGAACCAGATCGGGGGTTTCTGGGTTGGGCTTATAGAAGACGATAACGTCGCCGCGGCGGATCTCGCGATAGTGCATGAAGAAGGCCCATTTAGTGGGTGGAGCAAAGGTCATGCGGTCGACGAAGACGTGGTCGCCGATCAGGAGCGTGTTCTCCATCGAGCCCGAGGGGATGACGTAGTTCTGGAAGATGAAGGTCATCAAGAAGAGGCCGATGGCGAGCACGGTACAGATGGAGGCTACGGACTCGAGCGGGGTCTCGACTTCGGCCTCTTTGGCGGTGGGCTCGATGACTGGATCGTTGACGGTCTGCCGCTCTTCCATGATCTCTGACTTCATGCGCTGCGCTCTCCATGGACTGGTACGCCTTCCAGTGTAAGTCCAAGGGGAGTTTGGCGGTGGGTTTTCCTGGGCGCGTGCGGACATGAAGAACAAAGAAGAGAGTGCAGAGGACGCAAAGGACTGCCGCGAAGGACGCCGGGGAAGCAGCGGGGGAGCGCTAATGGACGACGCGGAAGGTGCGGTCCCAGCGGGCGATGGTGGCGTGGGTGGGCGCGGCGGCGGGTAGCGGGGCGTTCCTGTCTTCGGGCTCATCGGCGCCCGGCTGACGGAAGGAGAAGTAGATCAGGAGGGGCTTGCCGACGATGGCGCTCCGTGGGACAAAGCCCCAATAGCGGCTGTCCTCGCTGTTGTTGCGGTTGTCGCCCATGACGAAGTAGTCGTTGGGGGGGACGGTGATCTCGCCCTCATGGACGAGGGTGCGGAGACGGATCCACCAGTTGGGATTGACGGTGGCGTCTATGGTGTGGAGGGAAGGGAAGTCGTCGCGGTAGGCGTCGGGGGCGGCGGCCCGGTGGATGGCGTAGGGTTCGCGGAGCGGCTTACCGTTGAGGAAGACGATGCCGTCGTGCAGGTGGAGGCGGTCGCCAGGCAGGCCGATGACACGCTTGACGAGGTGGATGGCGGGGTCGTCGATGGGGTCGTGGAAGACGACGAGGTCGTCGCGCGCGATGGCTGAGGGCGGCAGGAGGCGGGTGGTGCCGGGCGCGTCCAGCTGCTTATCCATCAGGAGGAAGTCGCCGACCAGCAGCGTGGGCTCCATGCTCGAAGACGGAATCCGGATGGGCTGGACGGTGAAGGTCATGAGGAAGAGCGCAAGGATGAGCACGTAAAGGAGCGACTGGACCGAAGGCAGGAGGCCGGAAGAATCGGCATGCGCGGGGATGGGTCGCACCGGCGCGGGCGTAGCGGAGAGCAAGGCGCTGGTGGGAGCGTCGCTCAGGCTTGTCTCGAGAATGGCGGCGCGGGCCGCGGGATCAGCCATGCCGGGCCTCGTCCTGCTGCAGGAGGTCGAGGGCGAGGCGGGCAGCCTTCTGCTGAGCCTGCTTCTTGGTCGAGCCGTCGCCCACAGCAAGGGCTTCGGGGTTGGCGGTGCCTTCGAGCCGCACCTCGACGGTGAAGATGCGCTGGTGGTCGGGGCCGGACTCGGCGAC
>CAXSDM010000062.1:11633-16231 GCA_964235575.1 uncultured Acidobacteriaceae bacterium
ACAACGGCGGCGCGAAGGCGGGTGAGCTCGCCCTCGCGGCAGGCGGGGTAGCGACGGCAAAGGGCCTCGGCGGCGAGCAGACCAAGCGCGGCGTCGCCCATGAACTCAAGCTGCTCGTTGTCGTGGGCGGGGTTGGCGGGATCGTGGTGGCGGGCTTCCGGCGTGGTGTCGTAGATGAAAGAGCGGTGAGTGAGGGCGAGCTGCAGGAGCTCCGGGCGGGCAAACGTGTGGCCGAGCAGGCGTTCCAGCTCCGGGAGCGGAGCTGCCGGAACGGCTGAAGCATCCGGATTGGGACGGGGACGGCGCGCCATGAGTCTACTTTACTGCTCGGAGAGTGCGAAGCGGGGTGGATGTGGAGGCGACCGGGGCGCGACCAAGAAAAGAGCGCAGCGGTCGCGAAGAGAGAACCGCGATGGAGGCCATGGCGTTTCCATCAGGCTAGAGAAGAGGAGGATCGGGCTTGTAGCTTTCCTTTTCTTTCTTGCCGGTGGGGTCGAGCGGGTCTTCTTCTTCGCGTTCGCGGGCGATCTTCGGCACTGCGTAGGGAGTCTTAAGGCCGGTTTCTGCGGCTGATTTGGCATCCGGGGTAACCCCGGGAACGGAAAGCGCGGCGTGGTATTCGGTCAGAGCGTGCTGCCGCTCAGTCGGTTCCTTGGCGTCGTAGAGCCGGCCAAGATAGATGTGCGCCCAGGCCAGGGTGTGCGGGTTGTGCGCCGTATGGACGACCTCCTCGAACTGCTCGAGTGCGTCTTTCGGGTCGCTTTGCAGCAGAAGCACGCGCGCTTTCACAAACAGGGCGTCGCCGTGGTCCTGGTGCGGGTCGGCGAGCGAGCGGTCAGCGAGCGACTCGGCGCCGTCCAGGTCGCCTTCGAGCAGCTTCTTCTCGGCAAGCATCAGCCCGGTGGGCGCGGGCCGGACGCGGGTGACGAAGTCGGTCGAGCCTTGGGGCAGGAACTGGATCTGTTCGGCCTGATGGCGGACGCGGTCGACGTCCATGCCGTAGACCATCTCGCCCATGCTCTCGCTCAGGCCCTCAGGGTTGTGCTCGAGCAGGGCGAACTGGCCGTAAAAGTAATCGGTGAGCACCCAGCCCTGGCGCATATCAAGCTCGACCTGCTTGCGCCGGAGGACCTCGGCCTGGCGGTCGTAGGAGCTCATCTCCTCGTCGTAGCGGGCGAGGTCCACGCGGGCGCGGGAGCCGCTGGGCTTCACGGGGAGCGGGCCAGCGTCGAGGGTGCGCGCTTCGATTGCCTTGATCATGCACTCGGTGACGAGCGCGACGACGTCAGATTTGAAGAGGAACTCGATCGGAGCTTCCTGCACGGGTTTGAGCAGGGGATTGAGCCGCGTGATGGACTGGGCGCGGGCGTAGACGAGTGGGTCGAGCACGTACTGGAGGTACAGATGGCGGATCTGGTCCAGTTTGACGTTGCCGGAGAGGTCGGGCGAGGTGACGATGTCGTAATCGCTAGCGTAGACACGCGCGTTGGGCGTGTTGGGAGAGAGCATCGGCTCAACCAAGATGAGCAAGCGGCGGCCGTCGTAACTGCTGACGGGAATCTTCAGGTAGACGTTGGTGGTGAGAATCATGCGCGTCATGGGGTCGTGGACGCGGTCGACGATCTCGGTGTACTCCGGCCGGTGCTTGAGCCAGATGGAGTGGAGCGCGACCTTGTCGGCGAAGTCGCGCAGCAGAGGCAGAATGTTGACGACGCCGAGCGCGTCGGGTGGCATCTCGGTCTGCTCCGCAACGGGTTTCAGCTCGGGTGGAGGGGAAAGGTAGAGGGCGAGCGAGATGTACTGGGCGAGCGCGCGTCCGGGGTTGCTGAGTTCGTGCTCGCGTACATAGCCGCAAAGGGTGTCGCGGCTTTGGCGGGCAAGCGCGGAGTCGGCCAGGGCCGCGTCTACGTCAGCGCGAATCTGGGTGCGGACGGGAAGCGAGTTGGCGAGCCCGGCGTCGTAGCCGCAGGCGTTAAGGGCGGTGGCGAGGTCGAAGAGGGATTCGCTGGTCTCAAGGGTGATCGCTGCGCCCCCGGCCTCCGGCTGCCCGGCACGCGAACGCACAGGGCCGGCGCGGTCGGGGGCAGGCGTGGAGCTCGAGGAGGAAGACTGTCCGGAAGAGGGGGTCTGGGCCGGAACTTCCGTGGCGGCGAAGGCGAAGCAAAGGAAGAGAGCTGAGAGAAAACGCATGAAGGGATTCCGCACGGAGGACGTCAGGCGTTCGACGATCCCCGCCAAGCATAAGAGAGCAGAGGTGCGTGGGGCAAGCGGGCTCAGCTGCGCGCCGTGACGGAGACGCCAGAGAAGGTGAGCAGCACTTGACCGCGCACGGGCTGGCCGAAGACGCGGGCGGGCTCATACACCTGGAGCAGGAGCTGGTCGCGCAACTGGGCGGCCGTTGCGTCATCGACAGGACCGGAGAGGAGGGTGTAGTTGAAGACGCGCCCTGCATCGTTGATGTCCGCTTCGACGACGATGGTGCTGTCGGAGCTGGTCGAAAGTGGCTGGAGGCGGGCCGCGGAGTAAAGGTAGTGGGGCGAGGTTAGCGCACCGAGCGGCTCATCGTTGGCCAGCACCGCCTGCGGCGCGGCGACAACTCCGATGAGCAGCACAAGGCTGCCGACCAGGACGAGTGCGCTGGCGAAACCGGCGGAAATCTGCAGGAACATCGGGCGGAGATGATTTTCCCAGCGAACGGTGAAGGGATCAGTCCACTTGCCGGTACGGCGCGCGCTCTCGTGTGAGATGGCGAGGCGGAGCTTGAGGCCGAGGTCTTCAGGAGCCTTGAGCGGGCCGACGGTCTCAAGCACGCGCTGCAGACCGCGCCAGGTGTCGAACTCGTGCCGGCAGCTGTCACATCCGTCCAGATGCGCGGCGATTTCCTGCATCTCGCGTCCCGTAATGGCGCCGTCGAGGTAGTTGGAAAAGGACTGGCGGACTTGAGTGCAAACGGGGGTACAGGTGGCTTCGAGCAGGCTCATCGCACACCTCCGGCAAGAATGTTTCCGAGTCCGTCGGCGACCAGAATCTGCTTGAGGGCGGCGCGTCCGCGGGTCAGCCGGCTCTTCACGGTTCCGGCGGGCACGTCGAGGATCTCTGCAATCTCTTCGTAGCAGAAGCCTTCCATCTCCCGCAACACGACGACGGTGCGGAAGGCGGCGGGCAGTTTGCGCAGTGCGTCTTCGACGCGGGCCTTCAGTTCTCCACGGGCGGCGTGGTCGTAGGGAGAGCCTGCTGCGTCGGCGAGCAGCGCGCTCAGGCAAGGGCTGTCATCGCCGTCATTGATCTCGGGACTGCTGCCGGCGGGCGTGTCGATGGTGAGTTCCTGGCGTTTGTGCCGGCTCCACCAGCGCCTCTGGTTCGAGGCTTCATGGAGGGCGATGCGGTAGAGCCAGGTGCGCAGGCTAGCCTCGCCGTGGAAGCTGCGGATGCTGCGGAAGACCTTGATAAAGACTTCCTGGGTGATATCGGCGGCGTCGGCTGGGTCTTGCAGGCTGCGGGCGATGAGCGAGTAGAGAGGTTGCGAATATTGGGCGATGAGCACGCCGAACGCCTCTTCGGAGCCGGCCTTGAGCGCAGCCACGAGGGCTGCGTCCTCGGTGCGGACTCCTACCGCGCTTGCCAGATTGCCCATGAGAGTGCCCGCCTGCATTTCGGGTGTCCTTTAGCGTACGACTTCGGTGGGATATGCTGCAAGCCTTGTGTATGCGAGTGGACGATCCCTGGAACCGTTTTGGAACTGCGCCGCCGGCGGCCGAGTGCTCGCTCACTCTGGGTACTTAGACACCGCTGCCCCCCGCAAATGTTCCCAGAGAAGTGACACTGCCGCGATTCCCCGTTTGACTCACGGGCCGAGGTGCCGCAAAATGGAAGAAGTGGGCCTGTGGCGCAGCTGGGAGCGCGCTTCCATGGCATGGAAGAGGTCATCGGTTCGATCCCGATCAGGTCCACCAAACAAACTTTACAAATCTAAGCTGGCAGGGCGAACGGTTAGACCTAGCCGAAGTCAAAGGCGTTTGGCAGTAAAGCGGTTATTGGTGGGATAGCCGAACGTGGGAAGCCGACGAATGGGATGCCGTTGTCGTGCAGCTTCTCTACACCCTACGCCTCCGCTATGAACGCGCGCTTAAGGCATGGACTGTCGCGGGTGTCTATGACTGAGCATTATTTGGAGTTCCACGCCCGCTCCGCGCTTTTTTTCCTAGAGGGTGTTATGGACTTTGCACCTGCTTAGAGTCTTTGCTGCTGCTTATTTTTTCTTCTGCATAAAGGGATGGGTAAGGTTCGCAAGGGCTATCCGTCGGACGTTACCGAGGAGGAGTGGTGGTTTGTGCTGTCGTATCTGTTGTTGTGCCGTGAAGATGCGGGGCAGCGGGAGCATGATCTTCGGAATGTGTTTAACGCGGTGCGGTACATGGCTCGGAGCGGGTGCTCGTGGCGCTTGATCCCGAACGATGCACCGCCGTGGGCGGCGGCGCATCAGCAGTTTCGCCGCTGGCTGGACGCGGGTGTTTTTGAGGCGCTGGTGTCGGGTGTGCAGTTGATTGCCCGCGAGGCCAGACGGAAGGGGCGCCGAGGTTTGCGCGAGGAGATCTGCA
>CAXSDM010000063.1:0-16226 GCA_964235575.1 uncultured Acidobacteriaceae bacterium
TTGCCCGCCAGCGCCATCGCCAGCCCGCGCTCCGGCTTCGCATCCGCCGCGCGCCGCTGCCCACTGTCCATCCGCACCGCCGCCGAGTTCACCCCATGCGTGGTCGAAACCACCGGGTTCGCCGCGTCCGCGTTCCCCGTCAGCAGCACCGCCTCCGCCTCCGGAGTCGACCCCGCCACGAACGAGATGATCTTTCCCAGCACTGAGTGCTCCACCGCCGCCGGCGAGTACCCCTCCGCCCGGGCCGCCAGCGTAGCCGCCCCCACAAAGTCCGTACTCCTCTGCCCGTTCACCGCATTGAAAGTCGCCGCACCCTCTGTCTCCCGCACACCCGTGCCCGAACCCGTACCCTTGATCCGGATCACCCCGGCCTCCGACCCCGGCCCCATCACCGTATTCGTCTGCACCATCGAGTCGTACTGCTCATAAATCCAAGCCTTGGAGCAAATGTTCGCGCTCGCCAGCAGCTTTTTCAAATCCGCCGTGTAGTCCCGTGGCTTCTGCAACTTTTCGAGCACCCACGCCGGGGGATCCTTCGGCACCGGAGCCTCCCACACCCCCACCGCCCGGTGATACACCGGAGCGTCATCCGTCAGCGCCTTGTTCCCAATCTCCGCCTCGAGCACCCCTCCGTGGTATACCCGCATCACGTCGTCCGCCGTCACCACGCCCACCTCCGCGCAGTCCAGCCCCCACTTCCGAAACACCGCCAGCACCTCTTCTTCGCGGCCCTTCTCCGCCACCAGCAGCATCCGCTCCTGGCTCTCGCTCAGCATGATCTCGTAGCTCGTCATGCCCGTCTCGCGCTGCGGAACCTTGTCCAGCTCGATGCTGACCCCGAGCGATCCCCGGGCCCCCATCTCGCAGGTCGAGCACGTCAACCCCGCCGCGCCCATATCCTGAATCCCCAGGATTGCGCCCGTCTTCATCACCTCCAGGCAAGCCTCCAGCAGCAGCTTCTCGAGAAACGGATCCCCCATCTGCACATTGGGCCGCTTCTGCTCGGAGCCTTCAGTGAACTCCTCGGACGCCATCGTGGCTCCATGAATCCCGTCCCGGCCCGTCTTCGCCCCCACGTAGAACACCGGGTTCCCGACCCCCTCCGCCTTCGCATAAAAAATCTCATCCGTCCGCACCAGCCCCAGCGCAAACGCATTCACCAGCGGGTTACCGGAGTAGCACTCCTCGAACCGCGTCTCGCCCCCCACATTCGGCACCCCAAAGCAGTTCCCATACCCGCCCACGCCGCTCACCACGCCCGTCATCGTATGCCGATTCCGCGCATAATCGATGCCCGGCGTATCCCCACTCAGCGGCCCAAACCGCAGCGAATCCATCACCGCCAGCGGCCGCGCGCCCATCGTAAAAATATCCCTCAAAATCCCGCCCACACCCGTAGCCGCGCCCTGGTGCGGCTCAATATAGCTGGGATGATTATGGCTTTCGATCTTGAACGCGCACGCCCACCCATCGCCCACATCGATGATGCCCGCGTTCTCGCCCGGCCCCTGCACCACCGCGCCCGGCCCGCTCGTCCGCTTGCCCTTGGTCGGCAGCCGCCGCAGATGCACCCGGCTCGACTTATACGAGCAATGTTCGGACCACATCACCGAGAAAATCCCCAGCTCGGTCAGCGAAGGCACACGCCCCAGCGCCGCCTCGATCCGCACATATTCTTCCGCGGTGATGCTATGCGTCTTCAGCAGCGCGGGCGTCACAACCGTGGGTTTCGGCACCTGTTCGGCAGGCGAAGAGAGTTGCTGATTTGGCATGGCTCGCTCCTCCGATTGTCGCACGCAAAACCAGCCCGCCGGTTTCTTCCGGCGTCGTCTCGAGCCTCACGCCTGCGCCCGAGCACCCTCCGCCGTCGCCTGTTTCTTCCGCCCCCACTCCGCCCCGCCCAGCAGCGGCAGCAAAAACAGATTCGCCGCAATGTCGATCCCCGTCCCCGCCAGCACCACCAGCCCAAACCGCTGCGTCGGAGGAAAGCTCGATAGTGCAAAGATCGCAAACCCCGCCCCAATAATCACATCCGAGTACACAATCCCGCGCCATTGCTCGCGCCGCCCTTCCACCCACGCCTCCCAGCCCTGCTTGCCGTCCTTCTTCGCCCTCCGCACCGCAAACACCAGGTGCACCATCGAGTCGATCGCCATCCCGATACACACATTCGTCGCCGGAGCCGAGATAATGTCGATCGGCACCCCCAGCAGCCCCACCCCGCCCAGCATGCACACCGGCACCAGCACCAGGCTCCCCACCATCGCCGCGGCAATCCGCACATTCCGCGACACCGCCAGCGCCACGCCGATGAAGAACAGAAACAGCCACCCCAGCCCGCTCACCAGGCTATGCGCCACCATCTGCGCCAGCGCGCCCTGCAGCTGGTACGCGCCACCCACCAGCCGCGGCACAAACCCTTGCTTCCGCACCACCTCGCGCAGCTCCTCGACCACCTCCACCCGCGGCCTGGTCCGCCCATGCTCATCCATCCGCAGATAGAACGCCGTCAGCGTCCGGTCCTTCGTCAAAAACGTCGCGGCCACTCGCTTTTCCTTCGGCCCGTCCAGCACGCTGACAATCTCCTTCCAGGTCAGCAGCTTCGCCAGCGCACGCCGGTTCGCTTCCTCGAGCAGCGTCGGCAGGGACAGCACCGTACCCACCGCCTTGTCCTTCTCGAGCGCCTCCTGCAAATCCCACATACGGCCATATTCTTCATCGTTATCCAGCCGCCCGCCACCCTTCGCCTCCACCACAATCGTCAACGGATTCGTGCCTCCATTGCGATCCACCACCTCCAGCCCCTCCCTCGGCTGCTGGCCCTTTTTGAAGTAATCGAGCAGGCTCGGATCCGTATTCAGCCGAGTCAGTCCCAGGCTCAGCACCGCGCTCACCGCCACCGTGCCCACCGCCACCCACACAAACTTCCTCTCCCAAAAGCTCGACCCGCTCGGCGACTCACCCACCGCCCGCGTCTGCTCCGGTCGCTCCCAGTCCAGAAACGACGGATACATCAGGTAAGCCGTCGCCAGCGCGATCATCGTCCCCACCGTACCGCCCAGTCCCAGCTGTTTCAGCGGCTCCGCCCGCACCAGCAGCAAACTCCCAAACCCCAGCGACGCGCTCACCATCGACCAGAACGACGCCGGCAGCGTCATCCGCCATGCCTTCCCGCCCAGGCCCTTCTTCTCGTCCCCGCCGCCGTCCTTGCTCTTGGCCAGCGTCTGCCAGTTGAACGTCATGTACACCAGGTGCGACAGCGTCACCACGAAGATAATCGTCGTCAGGTTCGCCGTCAGGATCCCGATCTTCTGCTTCAGCATCTGCTGCAACAGCAGCGTCACCAGCACCGCGCTCGAGCACGTCGCCAGGATTCCCACCGTCAGCTTCCATGACCGGAACAGCACCCACATCGCCACCCCAAACAGCAGAAACGACGTCACGCTGAACGTGTCGAAGTCATGCTTCAAGCTCCGCCGCATCATCTCGGAGATATACGGCAGCCCTGCCGTCTGAATATGGAAGTCCTTCGCCTCGAGCTTCCCCTCGACCTCCTCCATGCGCGCAACCAGCTGCTCCGAGTTCGCCGTATCGCTGACAAACAGCACCACGTTCGATGACTTCCGGTCGTCCGCCAGCAGCAGCCTGGTCCAGAACGCGCTCTTCTCCGCATCCTCCAGACCCTTCGGCCCCTCGGTCAGACTATTGACGCTCGTCACGCCTTTGAGCTGCTCCAACCCATGCGTCAGCTTGCCGATCTTCTCCAGGTACGCGCCCGAGCCGATCGGTCCGGTCACATTCACGATCATCTGGCTGCCGCCCGGAAACAGCTTGTCGATCTTCGCCGTCTGCTGGAACTCCGGGTCCGTCGGTGAGAAGAAGAAGTTCTCCCGCACCTCTGGCTTCAAATCCACAAACAGCCCGACCAGCACAAACAGCAGGAGCGCGACTCCCACCATCACCCAATGCCGGCTCTCCGCCAGTTTCCCTTTTTGTTGTTCCGCCATAGCCCATGCTTGGATGTATGTTCGGCACGAAACGAATCACGCCAGCTGATTTCCACATGACCAGCCGCGTCGCGCACGCCCTTTCTACTGAAGGCTCAGCTGCACCTGCCGATTCATGATGGTCGCCGCCGCCCAGTCCGGCCATGTCGTCGCATCGAGATAAAACAACCAAGGTTCACCCGAGCTGGTAGTCGGATCGCTGCCTTCCCCGACCAGCGTCGGATAAAGAAGCGCATTGCTGCCATCCGTAACCACTCCCGTCGCGATGGGCCCGGACCACGACAACAGACTCGAACCGTGTTGCATCATGATCGACGTATGATTGGCCGCCGCATAGGCAATTACGTATTGCTGGGTCGTGCTGTCGTACACAACACTCGGAAACGCGCCCGTAGCGGCGATCACCGGAGTGTAGTGGCCCGAGTTTGCCGCAGCATTTGGATCGCCGCTCGTCCCCGGCTGCGTCCATCCGTTGTTGTAATACTTCGTAAACAGTGTCGGAAAAGCTGCCGTGTTACCCGCAAACGCTGCGGTCAGTACAGAGGAAAGCTGCGCCCGCGCCACCCCCAGGCATTGACCCACGTTGCAGGGCGAGGCCGCGGACGGATCCGCATCGTAGAAGAAAACATAGAGATACACAGAGGAGGGATCAGCCGCGGCCACATTCGCAATATGGTTTCCGTTCGCATCCGCCAGAACTAACGTCCCGCCGCCCACTTGAGTCTCCATACCCGCGTTGATCTGGGTGCTCCGAGTCGCGTAGGCTTGCACGATTTCGCCGAGTTTCTGAAACGTCGCTCCACCGTCTTTCGAAAACGCCATTCCCAGCGAAGCGTACGTACAAGTCGTTGCCGCGCACACCCCGCCATGAAACTCTCCATGGTAGACATGTAGCACGCCGGCCTGCCCCGAAGCGCTGGTCACGGGAAGCACAGGCCCCCCGCCCGCGTAGTTGACGTCGAAGGTGTACCCATTGGGATCGCCACCGGGCTGAATGAGCGCCGTGCATCCGTAAGGCGCCGTAATGGCCGTCAGACTCCCTCCCAGCCGGTACGTCCCCTGCACGCCCGGCGTGCCCGAACAACTCGAGCCGCTGAGGGCCGCCCCGTAGAAGCTATACGTCCCATTGTTCAGCAGCACACCAAGCGTGCCATCCGGAGGACCATCCTTGAAACCCAGCGACGTTCGCTGCGCCGCGGTAAGCACCGGGCGCGGCGGCTGCAGTTGTAAGGTGAATGTGCTGGGTGCGGTCTGTACGGGGATCGTCGTTCCACCGCTGCCACAGGACGCAAGGAAAACAGAGAGCAAGGCGAAAGATAAACCTGCTGCCAGCCGTTTTGCCAGAAGGGATGAAAGAAATTCGTGAGCCGGTTCGTGCATACTTTCCTATGATTGCATCATGAGCGATGAGAACTCAGGTGCAACGTGGAGAGGCTCCGGCAGGGGCGATGAAATAGCAGAGGTCCAGCAGAAAGCCGCCGAGCCCAGCACCTTGCCCAACCTCCAGGCTTCGACCCCACCCATCTCTCACGAAGCATCGTTCTGGCGCAGCCAGAATGTCCGTAGTTGCCTTCGACCGACATCGAAGTCCACCCCTTACTTCCCATACGTGCAAAAGTTTGCATCTAAAAGAGTGGATGGCCGGGGTGCCCCAAGTCACACTCCCGAAGACCCAAACCCCTTTACTCCCCGCAGCGTCCGGTCAAGCGACTCCACCTCCTCGAAATCCGCCTCGATCCGCCGCACCACCCGCAGCTGCGCCACCCGATCCCCCGCAAACACCATCTGCGCCTCCTCGGACAGATTTGTCAGCACCACCTTGATCTCCCCGCGATATCCCGGATCGATCACCCCCGCCAGCGTCGTAAGCCCCCGTAGCGCCATGCCGGACCGGTCCTCAATCAACGCGCCAAACTCCGGCGGCATCCCCAGCGCGATCCCCGTCGGAATCGCCAGCGTCTCGCCCGGCCCCAGCGTCCACGTTGAGACGCAATACAGATCCGCCGCCAGATCCCCAAACGCTCCCACATGCGTGTACCGAGGAACCTGCGCCTCCGGATGAATTTTCTGCACCAGAATGTGTGCTTGCATGTCGTAAGTTTACCGTCGCGCCATCCCGTCTCTTCGGATATTGGTGCGGTCGAACTCTCGCAGACACTTCTGAGACCGCCCTCCGAAGCTAGCATCCCATGGTGAGGTTCACGACATTGCACGAAGGAGAACGGCTTGCTCGAGCAGAACGCTCCAAACCAGACCTTGCAGGGCGCCGAGGCCGGCACCGGAGAAAGCCCCGCGCTCGTCCTGATGCACTTTCTCGGCGGAAGCACCCGCGAGTGGGATGAGGTTGTCCCTCTGCTCGGCGGCGGTCTGCGCACAGTCCGGCTCGACCTGCCGGGCTTCGGTGAAGCCGCCGCAATCCCCGGCTATTCTGTCGAGGCCATGGCCGATTCGGTCGAAGCCACCCTGCGCGCCGCCGGCCTTGATCATTTCGTCCTCGTCGGCCACAGCATGAGCGGCAAGGTTGCCATGGTGCTGGCGCGCCGCCTGGAAGACGCGGGCGATGCCCGCCTGCTTGGCATGGTGCTCGTCGCCCCCTCACCCCCTTCGCCCGAACCCTTCTCTGAAGATAAGCGCGGCAGCATGATTGAAATGCTCGGCGCCGCGCGCGAAGGAGACCTGGACCGCGCCCGCGGCTACATCACCAAAAACGAAGAACGCGACATCCCCGCGCCCGTCGTCGAGCGAGCCGCCAACGAAGTCCTCAAAATGAACCGCGCCGCGTGGCTCGCCTGGCTGACAGACGGAAGCAAGGAAGACTGGTCCGAGCGCGTGGGATTGCTCAGCGTCCCTGTCCTCGTCGTCGCCGGCGAACTCGACCGCTCGCTCGGCCCTGATCAGCAGAAGGCCATCACGATGCCGCATCTCCGCAACGCTCACCTCGCCATCGTCGCCGGCTGCTCCCACCTCATTCCCATGGAGCGCCCGGAGCAAATGGCCGCGTTGCTTCGCAACTTCACCCGGAACCTCACGACCACTCCGAAGCAGCCTGCGATCCCCGCGGAGTACCTCGACTTCATCGCCAGCGATCGCCTCTCCCCCAAAACCCGCGCAGTGATTGAAACCCGTTTGCGCGGTCCAGTGTTGGCCGCCGGCTTTCTTTCCTCCGAACAGGAGCGAACCCTGCGCGCCGCCGCCGCCCGCATCGTTCCGCAAACCGGCGCTCACCCCATCGATCTCGCCGGCTTCGTGATCGCCACGCTCGCCTCCGGCAAAGGCAACGGCTGGCGCTACGCCGTCCTGCCGTCAGACCTCACCGCCTACCGCGAAGGCCTCGACCAGCTCGCCGCTCGGGGTTTCGCCGATCTCGATGCCGAAAAGCAGGACAGCTGCCTCCGCGAGCTCTCCCGTGTTCCCGGCTCTCCGGAGTCGCGCTGGTTTGAGGAGCTGCGCGGCGACCTGACCGAAGCCTACGTCGCTCATCCGGCGACGCTCGCCCGCATCGGCTACAGCGGTATCGGCGTAGGCGGCGCGCACACCCCGCACCAGGGCTTCGTCCTGCTCGGACCCAACCAGCGCGAAGCCTGGGAGCCGGAGCCTGAGGTCCAAGCCGCCGGATGAGAACGTACGAGAACGAATCTACTGTAGACGTCGTCGTGATCGGCACCGGTGCCGGCGCCGCACCGGTTCTTGCCAGGCTGGCCGAAGCCGGGCTGTCCGTGATCGCTCTCGAAGCGGGCCGCTGGTGGGATCCCGCGAAGGAGTTCTCTGCCGACGAAGTCGCCATGGCCGACCTTTACTGGCTGGGCGAACGCATCAGCGCCGGCGAAACACCCACGGCTTTTGGCGGTAATAACAGCGGCACCGGCGTTGGCGGCTCCATGCTTCATTGGGGAGCGTTCGTTCCCCGCGCCGACCCGCGCGACCTCAAGCTGCGCACCGACACCGGCCTCGGCGAAGACTTCCCCCTCACCTACGAAGACCTCCTCCCCTACTACGAAGAGGTGGAGCGCTTCCTCGGCGTGGCCGGCCCCGCCCTCTACCCCTGGGACCCGCAACGCCGTTATCCGCTCGGCCCCATCGCCCTCAACGCACCCGCCATCGCCATGCGTAAGGGATACGAGGCCATCGGCGTCCGCACCAGCGAAGCCCCCATCGCCGCCGTCTCCGAACCCTACACCCAGCCCGGTTACCCCACCCGCCAGCCCTGCGTCGGCTGCGGATTCTGTCATCAGGGCTGTGTCTTCAACGGCGCAAAAGCCAGCATGGACGTCACCTATCTTCCTCGCGCGCTCGCCGCTGGAGTTGAGATCCGACCGCACAGCTTCGTTCACTCGTTTGAACGCAACGATCAGGGCACCATCACCGCCGTCGTCTATCGAAATGGAGAAGTTGACCTCCGCCAGCGCTGCAAGGCCGTCTTCCTCTGCGCCGGCGCCATCGAGACGCCGCGTCTGCTCCTTCACACCGGCCTTGCCAACTCCTCCGGCCAGGTCGGCCGCAACTTCATGGCCCACGTCGCTACCCAGGTCTGGGGAACCTTCCCCGAAGAGATGCGCATGAACAAGGGCTTCCCCGCCTCGCTCATCTCTGAAGACACCCTTCGCCCCGCCAACGCCGACTTCGCCGCCGGCTACCTTACCCAGTCGCTCGGCGTCGTCCCCGTCACCTTCGCCCGCCAGGTCGCGCGCGGCAGAGGCCTCTGGGGCCATGGCCTGGTCGACTACCTCGACCGCTACAATCACCTCGCCGGCGTGGGGGCCAACGGCGACTGCCTCCCCTACCCCGGCAACTTTCTCGAGCTCTCCGAAGAAAAAGACGCCCTTGGCATCCCGAAGCCCCGCATCCACTTCTCTTACGGCGAAAACGAGCAGCGCATGAGCGCACACGCCGCCAAGCTGATGACCGCCGCCTGGCAAGCCGCCGGAGCCTCCGACATCTGGACATTTGAGCGCTCCGCCCACACCATCGGAACCTGCCGCATGGGCGCGAATTCCAACGACAGTGTCGTCGACCCCTGGGGCCGCAGCCACGACCTGCCTAACCTTTGGATCAGCGACAACTCCACCTTTCCCGCCGCGCTCGCCGCCAACCCCGCCCTCACGATTATGGCGCTCGCCCTGCGCTCCGCGGACAAATTCCTCGAATTCCGTCGCTAACCATCGCGCATCCAGCCCATTCTTTCCGCTCCGGTATTCTGACCGGAAGCATGCTCATCGCTGCACATTTTCAGCGCAGGACGGTCCTGACCACGCTCGCAGCCACTCTCTTCGCCGCGCTGGCCCTTCTGCCCGCTCTGGGCCTCCGCTCCCTTGCCGAATGGGACGAAGCCATCTACGCCGGCATCTCGCGCGAGATGCACCAAACCGGCTGGCTTGTCCCGCACTGGAACCACCAGATCTGGCTCGAGAAGCCGCCGCTGATGCTCTGGATCACCGCCGCCTTCTTCCGCCTCTTCGCCATTGATGAGTTCTGGGCGCGCGCCGGCTCCGCGCTCTCCGGCGTCGCGACAGTTGCTCTCCTGCACGGCTGGCTCGCCCGCCGCAAAGACCTCCTTACGGCCTGGCTCTCCACCTTGATCCTGCTCGGCACCTTCGGCTTCCTCCACGTCTGTCATGTCGGCGAGATGGATGTCCTCCTCTCGCTCACCTGCTGCATCTCACTCACCGGTCTCGTCCAGATCGCCGAACGCGATCCGCACGGCTGGCTTCTCTTCTGGATCGGCTTCGCCCTCGCCCTGATGACCAAAGGCGCAGCCAGCATGGTGCTGCCCGTTACAGCCTGCGCTCTGGCTCTCCTGCAACGCTGGCAACTCTATCAATTCGGCCGTCCCTTCCTGCTCGGACTATTCCTCTTCCTGCTCCTCACTTTGCCCTGGCACCTGGCCATGCTGCATCTCCATCGCACCGAGTTCCTCCATCAGTACCTCAGCCTTAGTGTTCTCTCCCGCTCCACGCAGCAGATTGAGGGCCACGTCACTTCCGTCTGGTTTTACCTCAAGGTTTTGCTCGTCTCCGCGCCTCCCTTTGCTCTGCTCTATCCCTTCGCGCTCACCTCCGCCCTCCGCCGACCCGACCTCCAGCCCTGGGCCGTCTTCGCCCTGGTGGTCCTGATCCTCTTCACCTTTGCCCAGACCCGCCTGCCGCATTACATCGCTCCGGCCTATCCGGCGTTCAGCCTCGTCACCGCCGTCTACCTTGCTGATCTTCTTCGTGCCCTCAGCCTCCGTCTGCCCTCCATGAGCTCCCGCTTCGTTGCCTCTATTGCAGCCATCGTCTGCACCGGCGCGATGATCTGGGTCACTAATCCCGCCCGCAAAGCCCTTCACAGCACGCAAAGCCTTCCCGGTCCAACTCCCCTCGATAACAAAGAATCTCTCCCGCTTCTCCGCTCTGTCCTGCACAACCCGACCCCCGGCCCACTGCTTCTCCTCCGCAATGGCCGCCTGATCTCCATTGCCACCGACGTCTTCTACTCCGGCCGAGCCGTTCAAGAAGTTCAGCTTCAACCGCTTCCCGCGAACCTGACGACCGACCGCTATGTCCTCCAAGCCATGCCGCTCGAGCAGGCCGTCGAAACCCAACCCCGCCTTCTTCTCATGGACCGCAGCCTCCTCCCTCAGCTCCCTCCTGACCTCACCTTAACTCCGCT
Organism: uncultured Acidobacteriaceae bacterium; assembly: GCA_964235575.1. Lineage (GTDB taxonomy): Bacteria > Acidobacteriota > Terriglobia > Terriglobales > Acidobacteriaceae > Edaphobacter. The sequence goes on from CAXSDM010000063.1 coordinate 10,656, forward strand.
TGAAACCTCTCCCACTCAGATCATCGGCACACTGTCACGACTTCATCAGCACTGTCTACAATTGGGACAGTGCTCGCCCAGGTAAAACGCTTTTTCCGCGCCCCCGGGCAAGACCCCGCACCGCGGCTCTTCTTCGTCGCGCTCCTCGTCCGCCTGCTGTATCTCACCCTCGCCCACACCTACCGTCTCCGTCCTGGCGAGGACCACTTCCAGTTTGGCTGGGAAATGGGCCGCATCGCCCGCGCGCTCGTCACCGGCTATGGCTACGCCGACCCCTTCCATGGCCACACCGGCCCGACGGCCTGGGTTCCGCCGCTTTATCCCTTGCTCATGGCCGCCGTCTTCAAGTGCTTTGGCGTCTATAGCCTGCGCTCAGCCTGGATGCTACTTGCGCTCAACAGCCTTTTTTCCGCCGCGACCGCGCCGCTAGTCTTCAAGCTCGGCCAGCACCTCTTCGGCACCGCCCGACAAGGCCGCAGCATCGCTCTCTGGTCCGGATGGCTCTGGGCGCTTTATCCGGCCGCTCTGCAGTACGCCGTCCGCTGGCCGTGGGAGATGTCGGTGACCACTGCGCTGTTCACCTCTACTCTCGTGCTCGCCTTCCGCCTCCGCGCCCAACCCCGCACCCTGCGCCTCTGGGCAGGTTTCGGGCTGACCTGGGGCCTCATCGCCCTCTCAAACGCTACCCTCCTCTTATTCCTGCCGTTGTGCGGCCTTTGGATTGCCTTTGGGCAACCGAGCCGCCTGGCCATCGCGGGCGTAAGCCTTGCCGCGGCGATCTTCCTCGCCGTAGTCGCCCCCTGGACGCTCCGCAACCAGCGCGTTTTCCACACCTTCATTCCCCTGCGCGGAAATTTCGGCGCCGAGATGGCCATGGGTAATGGCCCCGGCGCCAACGGCCTGCTGATGGAGTACAACCACCCCTTCCAGGCGGCCGAGCAGTTCCGCCAGTACGCTATTCTCGGCGAGGTCGCGTACGTGCACCAGCGCGGCCAGCTCGCCACCGCAACCATCGCCCGCGACCCTGGCCTCTTCCTCCGCAACACCCTCAAGCGCATTTATTTCTTCTGGATCAGCGTCCCCCATCCCATCGACCGCGCCTGGTACACCGACTTCTTCCGCGTCCTGGACTTCTCCTTCCTCTCGCTCGCCGGGCTGCTGGGACTTGCGCTTGCCCTGCGCCGCCGCATTCCCGGAGCCGGCCTCCTCGCTTGCGCGTTCCTGCTGCTGCCTCTGCCTTATTACTTCGTAACCGTGCACGCCCGCTTCCGCCATCCGCTCGAGCCGCTGATTACGCTGTTCGCCGTCTTCCTCTTCCAGTCCGCCCAGCCCCGACCGAGCACAAACACCCAGCCATGACCCTCGCCGGCTTCCTCTTCGCTCTCGCAACTTTCTCTACTTTCTTCTGCGCCGCGATCAACGCCTACACCCTGCGCCTCGCCTATCCGCTCTGGCGCGTCGTTCCTCCGGAAGACTTCGCCGCGCTGCATCGCGAATACCTCCGACGCCTCACCCCGGTCATCACGTTTCCGCATATCGTCATGTTCTTCTCAAGCGCTCTGCTTCTACGCTGGCGGCCCGCCTCCTTCGGCTTGCGCGATGCGGTCCTCCTCTTCGCTCTCGATGCCGGTGTCGTAGCGGTAAGCGCGTTCGTCGCCGGCCCTGTTCACTCGCGCTTCGAGCGCACTGGCTGCCTTGACGCTTTGGGCTTGACTCTCCTGATCCGCATCAGCGCCCTGCGCACCGTCCTGATGCTCGCCGCCGCCGGCCTGCTTTGTATGCAGATCGCCCGCTTTATCGCGTAAGCAGTACCTGAGCCCGGTAGTTGGGGTGAAGAGGGTCGGAAAGAACACCAAGTCGGTGTTGAGGTCGCACGTTTTGACCATGTAGGGAAGGTCTGATCAAGTCTTCGCTTGAGGCTGCCGGTACAAGCGAACGCGGATTCCCGTCGGGAATGGCAACAGAAAGAGCACGGTTGACCAATGAAAACATTCCTTCATCAGAGATTCCCTAGTGCAGACTTGAGGCGATTCGGCACCTGCTCAGTAAAGGTCATCTACTGTACCAAGCATGTTCGGTGTTGCTGATAGCATAGCGGCGAGCGATCAACCGACTACCTTGAGGGAATTCATATGAATTGGGCAAAATGGTTCGTTTTGCTTGCGGGGTCAGGTCTCCTCTGGACGCCCTTCGCACTCGGGCAAGATACGCCGGTTCGTCTCGTTTACGATGTGGCGTCGGTGAAGCGATCCGACCCCGGCGCACCGGAGGGAGAGGTCGATCCTCTCCCTGGCGGAACGGGCTACAACGCATTACGAATATCCCTGAAGGACATGCTCAGCGTGATGTATCGGATTCCTCACCGCCAGATCCTTGGAGGTCCCGAGTGGTTAAGCACTGAAAAGTTCGATGTTCTGGCCAGAACGGACCATTCCTATAGCATTGAAGAACTCCACGTCATGTTTCAGAACCTGCTTGCAGATCGCTTCAACTTGAAGCTTCATAGACAAACCAAACTCGGTCCTGTCTATCTCCTTACGATCGCACCTTCCGGGCTGAAGATGATTCCCGTCGAGCCTGGGAAAGACCGTCAGAATCCCGTTACAAGCGGCCCGAACTACGAGGTGACCGGAAGCAGGGTACCAATGAACTACTTCTGTTTCTGGCTTGGCCAAAACCTGCAAAACGATCAGCGCCCGGTGGTCGATAAGAGCGGCCTTACGGGAACCTACGACTTTACCCTAACGTTTCGGCCGCAGCTCCCGCCAGACGCCTCTATGGACGAGATGTCTTCCGAGTTTCAGAATCTGCCCTCTCTCTTTCAAGCCTTGAAGGACCAACTCGGCTTGCAGCTCGTGCCTCAAAAAGGCCCCGTAGAGACTTTGGTCATCGATCACGTGGAGAAGCCTTCAGAGAACTAGATCGCCGGAGGATTTGACGAGCCAACGTGGAAAGGCAGGCAGAGGTACTGTCAACCCGTCCTAATAAAGCATCCAGATCTCCAGTTGTTCTTCTGCCGCCGCCGCGATACACTTGAAAGGTTCGGCTCTCTCGCCGGATCCATCCGCACGGAAGAACGCGCCGGGAAGCGACTCTGCCAGCAATCGCTGCAATCGTCACCGCGTATGAGGAAAGTACCATGTATGCAGTCATCCGCACAGGCGGAAAGCAGTACCGCGTTGCCCCCGGCGACGTGTTGAAAGTCGAGAAGCTCGAGCACCAGGACGGCAGCATCGAGTTCTCCGACGTCCTCGCCATCTCCGGCGAAACCGGCAGCTTCGAACCTTCACTTGAGGGCGCCAAGGTCACCGGAACGGTTCTCGGCCAAGGCCGCGGCGATAAGATTCTCGTCTTCAAGTTCAAGCGTAAGAAGCAATACAAGCGCATGCAGGGACACCGCCAGGCTTTCACCGAGATCAAGATCGGCGAGATCTCCGTCAACGGCAAAACCTTCAACGCCTAAGCGAACGGGCGCATACGGTCCTGCGTGACCGACGCTTTCAGGAGTAAGAAATGGCACATAAAAAAGGTCTAGGTTCTTCCAAAAACGGACGCGACTCAAACGCACAACGGCTCGGCGTGAAGCGCTTTGGCGGCGAAACTGTTACCGGCGGCTCCATTCTTGTCCGCCAGCGCGGCACCCCACTCAAGCCCGGCTTGAACGTCGGCCGCGGCAAGGATGACACCCTCTTTGCTAAGGTCTCCGGCGTCGTCAAGTTCCAGGATCGCGGCCAGCAGGGGCGCTTCGTCTCCATCCTTGCCAGCCAACCCGAAGCTGTCTCCGCCTAAGCTTTTTCCGGCTTCCGCGCACATAAAGCCCTGCCTCCTTGGCGGGGCTTTATACTTTGCCTGAGCACCGAAACGAGAGGAGCGCAGCATGCAGTCGATCATCACCGAAAATCGCGAGAGAATTGCCGAACTCTGCCGCATCCACCACGTGCGCCGCCTTTCCGTCTTTGGCTCCGCCGTTCGAGACGACTTCGACCCTGAGCGCAGTGATGTGGATTTGCTAGTAGAGTTTAAACCGGTCAACGAGTTTCTGTACGCGCCAAACTTCTTCTCCCTCCTGCGCGGTTTCGATTTCGTCTTTGGAAGACAGGTTGATCTTCTTACCGAAAGTTCCATCCGAAACCCGTACCTGAGAAGCGCTATCGAGCAGGACAAAGTAGCTCTTTATGCAGCGTGATCTTAGTGCGTACCTTCAAGATATCGTGCAAGCCGGCACCGACATTCAGACCTTTACGGCAGGGATAAGCTTCGAGGATGATGAGGCATCGGACCTGATCCGAGCAGCCGTGGAGCGCAAGTTTTCCATCATCGGAGAAGCTCTGAACCAAGCCTTGCACCTCGATCCAACTCTCCAAAACGGCGTTGATGACTGTATTCTCTGGTCCGCAACGAAGACCAGCCTTTCCGCTCTCATGAATGAGGCTGAAATCCTTCTAAAGGCCAAGTCGGCATGAGTTTTACACGTGACTCCACACCCGAGCGCCTCGTCTCCGCCATTCCAGTTGACGACGACTCTGCCTTCGAACTTAAGCTCCGCCCCCACCGTCTCTCGGAGTTCATCGGCCAGTCGAAGGCGAAACAGCAGCTCGCCATTGCTCTTGAAGCGGCAAAATCCCGAGGTGAAGCGCTCGATCACGTCCTGCTCTTCGGCCCGCCCGGCCTTGGCAAGACCACCCTTGCAACCATCATCGCCAACGAGATGGGCGTCGCCTTCCAGCAGACCAGCGGCCCGGCGCTGCAGATTCAGGGAGACCTGACCGCTATCCTCTCCAACCTCAAGGACAAGCAGGTGCTCTTTCTCGACGAAGCCCACCGCCTGCAGCCAGTGTTACAAGAGAAGCTCTACACTGCGCTTGAAGACCTCAAGCTCGACATCATGATCGGCCAGGGTCCAGCCGCGCGCACCTTTATTCTCGACGTCAAGCCATTTACCTTCGTCGCTGCGACTACCCGCCCGAGCCTGCTCAGCTCGCCCATGCGCGCCCGATTCGGCATTCTGCTGCGCCTTGAGTTCTACACTGACGATGAGCTCCGTTTCATCGTTGAGCGCTCTGCCGACGTCCTCGGGGTCCCCATCGACCGCGACGGCGCGGCCGAGCTCGCCATGCGCTCTCGCGGCACCCCGCGCATCGCCAACCGCCTTCTCCGCCGCGTTCGCGACTACGCCCAGGTCCGTGGCGATGGACGCATTGACCGCCACACCGCCCACGCCGCCCTCGAACTCCTCGAAGTTGATTCGCATGGCTTCGACGAGCTGGACCGCCGTCTGCTGCGCACGATCATCGAGAAGTACGATGGAGGCCCGGTTGGCCTCAGCACCCTGGCCGCCGCGCTGGCCGAGGAACAGGAAGCCTTAGAAGAAGTTTACGAACCATTCCTGATCCAGATCGGCTTTCTGGATCGCACCCCTCGCGGCCGCGTCGCCACTCGGCTCGCCTACCAGCACTTCGGCCTCGACATGCCCGGGAAGCTAAGCCTGTTCTGAAGCGAATTGCCTGATCCTGATGCAGCTAAAGATGGAGATGATCCTTCACGTCACCATACACCCTGAAGGAGAGCCAA